>DATJRU010000181.1:0-60201 GCA_035504455.1 Vulcanimicrobiaceae bacterium | reverse complement strand
GATTCGGCTGGCGTACGCGCGCCTGGACTACAAGTTCGGAGACCGCGACACGTTTTCGGCGCTTTTCGGCCAGGACTGGACGCCGTTCGCGTCATCCACTTTGCCCAGTTTGCTCGACGTCACCGGCATGGGCGTCGGATTCGGCGATCCGTGGGAACGCGATCCGCAAATGCGCTTTGGGTGGACGCACGATTTCGGCGTGTTCAAAGTGATGCCCGAAATCGCGGCGGTATTGCCGGCGTCCGGCTTAGCTCCGAATGCGGCGAACCTCCCGCTGCAGCTCGGTTATGGCGAGCGGGAGGGCCCTGATTCCGGCCAGCCGAGCACGCAGGCGCGCGTCGTGTTCCAATGGCAGCTCGACCATGCTCCGGGCGTCGTCCCCGCGCAAATTATCTTCAGCGGAGAAGTGGGCCGTCGGGAGGCGATCGTATTGTCGACGGCGGTGCCGGCAGCATTCGCTTCGGCGTTCCCGCGTGGGGCGGTCGTCGGCAGCAAGACGGCCGGCTGGACCGGGGAGTGGCAGCTGCCGACGCGTTACGCCACTCTCATCGGCAAATACTACCAAGGGAGCGACCTGCGCTGGTTTTTCGGCGGCCAGTTTTTCTCCTTCTTTAACGACACGGCCGGCCTCACGGGCACCGCCTCGGCCACGGACATCGACGGTTCGTCGACCGTGGTATTCGGCCTTCGCAACGGTGTGCCGGTGGTGGCGCCGCAGCGTCCGGTGCGCGCCGCCGGCGGATTCACGAGCCTCGGCTTGCCGATCTCGCGGATCCTCGGCGCCGATCCGCGCGGCCGCAACATGGGCTGGACGATGTACTTCACCTACGGCACGGACGAAGCCAAGACCAGCGACCTGCTCCATCTCGCGCCAGCCGGGTCGCGCGCGCGAAGCGACATGTCGGTCGGCACGGTCTATTACAAGCTCAACAACTGGGTCAGTTTCGCGTACGAGCAGTCGCTCTACCGGACGCGGGCGAACACAGCCGCATCCGCGTTTCCGCTTTTCATGGGAGAGCCACAGCATGAGTGGAAAGATTTCCGTTCGGAAGGCGGCACGATTTTTACATTCTAAGCACTCGGAAGGAACACACGCTTGGATACTCCGCATTCAATGCGCGTGCTGATCGTCGACGACTCGGTGGTGATCCGCAAGATCCTCGCCGACACGCTTGCGGAGGACCACGAGATTCAAGTGGTGGGCGCCGCGAGCGACGGGCACATCGGGCTCGCCAAGATCGCGCAGCTCAACCCGGACATCGTCACGCTCGACGTCGAAATGCCGGTGATGAACGGCCTGCAGACGCTCGCCGAAATCCGCAAGCTCTATCCCAAGCTGCCCGTAATCATGTTCAGCACGCTCACCGAGCGCGGGGCCTCGGCCACGCTGGACGCGCTGGCGCTCGGCGCCTCCGACTACGCTACCAAGCCGAGCAATACGGGCAGCCTCGATGTGGCCATCGAGAGCGTTCGCCACGAGCTGATCCCCAAGATCAAGGCGCTCTGCGCTTCGCGCGTGCGAAAACCGCTTCCGGCGCCGCCCGTGCGTCCCGTGCCGCGGCCGCGGATTCTGACGCATCCGCGAATCGAGATTGTCGCGATCGGCACGTCCACGGGCGGGCCCAACGCGCTCGCCGAGGTCTTTCCCGGCATTCCGAAGGACTTTCCGGTTCCCATCGTCACCGTGCAGCACATGCCGCCCGTCTTCACCCGCCTGCTAGCCGAGCGCCTCGCGAGCAAGTCCAAGATCTCCGTCGAGGAGGGAACCGCGGGAGCGAGCCTTTCTCCCGGGCATGCCTGGATTGCGCCGGGAAATTTTCACATGATCGTCAAGCGAGTCGGCGTGAACCGCCGCGTCGATCTGAATCAGGACGCGCCCGAGAATTCCTGCCGCCCTGCGGTGGATGTTCTCTTCCGTTCCGTTGCGGCGGCCTACGGACCGAACGTCCTCGGCGTCGTGATGACCGGCATGGGCGCGGACGGAGTGATCGGCTCGCAAGCGATCCGCGATGCCGGCGGCGAAGTGATCATCCAGGACGAAGCCTCCTCCGTCGTTTGGGGAATGCCGGGCCTGGTGCATGCCGCCGGGCAGGAAGACGGCGTCTACCCCCTTCAGGAAATCGCGCCGGAAATCACGCGGCGCGTTCTCGAAAGCCGCGCCGTGAAAATCAACGCGGGGATTCCCGCGAGCGCGGTCATGGAGCCGCCACGCCGATGAGCCCACTAGCGCCAAATGCGGTCGCGCCAGGCTCGGCCCAAACCGGAGGGCCGATCGACCCGATCTATCGCCAGATCCGCGACCTGGTTTACAACGTCTCCGGCATTTATCAACTCGAGGAAAAGCTTTACCTGCTCGCGGACGCTTGCTCGCGCCGCATGAAGGAGATTCAGGTCGCCTCGCCTCGCGACTACTGGGACAAGCTCACCGCCCACGCCAGCCGCGAGGGCGAGCTGCGTTTGCTCCTCAACGAGATCACGATCGGCGAGACCTGCCTTTTCCGCTCGCAGCCGCAGCTTGACGCGCTGCGCAAGGTGATTCTCCCGGAGTTTGCCGGCGAGCGGGTGAAGCAAGTGGTGAAGAGGCTGCGCCTCTGGAGCGCGGGTTGCTCCACCGGCGAGGAGGCCTACACGCTCGCGATGACCATGATCGAGGAAACCGAAGGCCTGCTGAAGGGCTGGACGATCGAAATCGTCGCCACCGATTTGAACGACCGGTCGGTCGAGGCGGCCAAGGCGGGCGTCTACGGCGATTACGCGCTTCGCAACACCACGGACTACTACAAACGAAAATATTTCACGCTGGTCGATGAAAAGAAACTCCAGGTCCGCCCGGAAGTGAAAAAGCTGATCACCTTCAGCCGCCTGAACCTGAAGGACGATTCGAAAGTGCTTTTCATGAAGGGCATGGACATCATCTTCTGCTGCAACGTCCTAATTTATTTCGACGGGCCCTCGAAATCGCGCGTCGTCGAGCACTTCTTCAGCAACTTGAATTTCGGCGGATATTTTTTCCTCGGCACATCCGAATCGCTTCTGAAGCTCAACGATCAGTTCCACCTGGTGCATTTCCCCGGAACGATCTCGTACTGGAAACCGTCCCTGAAGAGCGGAAAGCTATGAATACAACCACCAGCGCCGGCCTTCGCGAGCGCGTGGCGCGCATCAAGATCACTCCCGCCATTCCGGCGGTCCTGATGCCGCTCCTGCAGCTTTTCAACGCGCCGCCCGAGGACGCGAACATCAACGAGATCGTCCGCCTGGTCTCCTACGACAACTCCATCGCCGCGCAATGCTTGCGCGTGGCCGGCTCACCGCTCTTCGGCTTGTCCAAGCCGCCGAAATCGATTTCCGCTGCCGTCGTGAGCCTGGGCTTGAATCGCGTCAAGTCGATCGTCGTCACCTGCTGCATGGGCCAGGCGTTTCCCGAAAAGAAGTGGGCGCTCCCGCCGGTCGTTTTCTGGCGGCATTCGCTCGGCTGCGCGCTGGTCTGCCGGAAATTCTGCGAGAAGATTGCCGGCGCCGATTCGGAGAAAGCCTACCTCGCGGGGCTGATGCACGACATCGGATTTCTCGTCAACAGCCTGACGTTTCCCGAGAAGTTCGAGGCTGCCATCAACCACGCCCGCGACGCTCAGACGCCCCTCAACGAAGCGGAGCAGGCGGCCATGGGATTCACGCACAGCGAATCCGGAGAGCTTCTTGCGAAGCAGTGGGGCTTGGCCCCCGAAGTCATCACCGTTATCGCCCACCATCACGACGCGGAGTACACCGGCCCGGCGCAGTGGCTGGTGGCCACCGTCCATCTGTGCGACCTGCTCTGCCGGATGCGAGACATGGGATACGGCTATTACGAGCGCCACAAGGTGGACATGGTCAACGATCCGGCGTGGATTACCCTCGCGAAGGAACACAAGGATCTCGAAGGCATCGACCTCGTCCGGTTCACGTTCGAACTCGACGAATCGATCACCGAGATTCGCAATCTCGTCGCGCTCGTATTCGGCGGCCAGCCGGAATCCTGACGTCGCGAGTTTCAACACGAAAAAGCCCGGCCCTGCATCGACATCATTCCAGTCAGTAGGGAGAATTCCAAAAAGGCGGGGAAGCTTCTCTAGCTGTGGATCTCGAGCAGGACGACGATCGGCATTCCTTCGAGCTGGAGCCTCACTTCGAGTGCGGGGTAATCGGCGAGGGACCGGAGGCTGTAGTCCCTCCCGGTAACTACGGTCGGCACGGAGAGCATGCAGCCGTCGTTCAGGCCGGAAATCTTGTTCTTGAAGTTGCCGGCCACCATGTTCGCCACTTCGCCGCAGGCGTCGGCGACCTCGGGCCCGTTGGAGTCCGGATCGGTTCCGAGCATTTTGGAGGCGATCAGGGCGCCGAGCTTTTGGGTGCAGCGCACGCTCAGCATCCCGCAGAGCCGCCCGGCCAGGCCGACCATCGAGGTGATATCCATGTTCGGCTCCGTCCCGGTATCCAGAAGGCCCAGTTCGCTCGACATCATCATCTGGAAGACTTCGCGGGTCGCGAGTTCGAGCAGCGGGATCCAGTCTTTGTGCTCGTCGGTCACATGGGATTCTGTCGCAGTGTTCATGTCTGCCCCGCCAGGATGGGGAGCACGCGCTCCCGGATTTGCTCCTGCGTGAAAGGTTTGCGAATGTAGCCGCGTGCTCCGCTCGAGAGCGCCTGCACGACGTGCGCCTCGCTTCCTTCGGTTGTGATCATCACGACAGGCACGCCCTTGGCGTTTTCCACTGAGCCGAGCTGCTTGATGAACTCGAGCCCATCCATAACCGGCATGTTAATGTCGCAGAGAATGAGATCGACTTTGCTCGCCTGCAAAACGGCGAGGGCTTCGGCACCGTTGCCGGCTTCCAGCACTTCCGCCAGCTTGATCCCGGCCTGGTTGAGCGACCGCTCCACGATCTTACGCATGACCGAGGAATCGTCCACGATGAGTGCGCGGATGCTATTCATGCAGGCACCACCAACCTCTTGGGAGACAAGGCTGCTTCTCCCTTTGAGCTTCCCAATGGTTATCGTCCCCGGGACGGCGCGACTTTAGGCAGGCGAGAAAAGAAAATCAGGCGGGAGTCTTTCAGATGAAGGCGGCTGTGCCGACCGATTCAGATCGGCACAGCCCAATTCCGTTTATGCCCAGTTGAAACCCTGGCTCGCGAGCGGCAGGTTGCGCACTCGTTTGCCGGTGACCGTGAAAATTGCGTTCGTCACCGCGGGCAGCATCGGCGGCAGTGCCGGCTCTCCGAGGCCCGTCGGCGGATTGTCTGTCTTCAAGAACCACACGTCGATCTGCGTGGGAGCCTGCGTGAGGCGCAGAGGCGGATAGTTATTGAAGTTGCTCTGCACGGCGCGGCCGCCATTGATGGTGATTTCGTATCCCATCACGTGGCTCATGCCTTCGATCACCGCGCCCTGCGAGATATTTTCCGCTGCGCCGGGATTAATGATGTGGCTGCCGATGTCTCCGACGACCCACACCTTGTGGACCTTCACATCGGTGCCGTTCGCCACGCTCACCTGCGCCACCTCGGCAAAGTATCCGTTGTGGCTGAAGTGGAAGGCGACGCCCATCGCCGTGTCCTTGGGAAGCTGGGTCTTGCCCCAGCCCGACCTTTCCGCCACGGCCTTGAGCACGCCCGTCATGCGCGTCGCGTCGAAAGCCACGGGACGGAAGGCGACCGGAATCCCCGGCGCCGGCGGCGACATCGGCAGCGGCGTGTTGGACATCAATTCGAGGCGAAACTCGACGGGGTCTTTGCCGGCTGCGTGCGCGAGTTCGTCGATGAACGACTGCATCACGAAAGCGATCGCGTTGCTGCCCGGAGCGCGCATCGCGCCCATCGGCACGCCGCTCGGCATCATCGAAACGTCCTGCGCGAAGTTGGGAATGAAGCGCGAAGGGAACTCCTCCGCGCCCAGCCCGGCGCTCTGCGCGAAACGGCCGTTTTCGCCGAACGTCACGAAGTGATTCCGCCACGCCACCAGTTTCCCGTCCGAATCGACCCCTCCCTTGAGGAAGTGGAAGCCCGCGGGGCGATAGTAGTCGTGCGCCATGTCCTGCTCCCGCGTCCACAGGAGTTTTACCGGCACGCCCACCTGCTTGGCAATGTACGCCGCCTCGACCATGTAGTCGTCCGTGAGGCGCCGGCCGAAACCGCCGCCGATGCGAGTCAGGTGAACGGTAATGTCCTTGCCGTCGATGCCCAGGATCCTCGAGGTCTGCTGCACCCCGCTGGCGGGCGTCTGACTCGGCGCCCAGACTTCAAGCTTGCCGTCGTGGAAATAGGCGGTGCAGTTCTGCGGCTCGAGGGGCACGTGCGAAAGGAACGGATACGAGTAGGCTGATTCGACGACGTGCGCGGCGCTCGCAAAGGCCGCGTCCGGGTCGCCGTCCTTGCGGAGCGTCTGCCCGGGCTCCTTTTTCGCGAGCTCGACCGAAGTGTCGGCATAGAGCTGGCTGCTCTGCTTCTCGGTCGGACCGTTATCCCAGGTCACCTTCAGGTTGTTGTCCGCCGCGTGGCGCGCCTGGAACCAGTAATCCGCCACGATCGCCACTCCGCCAGCGAGCACGCTCGAATCGCCCACCGGGTCGACCACGAACGCGTGCTTTATTCCGGGCAGCGCCTTGATTTCGTCGAGGTTGGCGCTCATCACCTTGCCACCGTATACCGGGCACTTGACGAAGATTGCTGCCAGCATACCGGGCATCGTGACGTCGATTCCGTAGAGCGGCTGGCCGGTGACGATCTTGTGGATGTCCGGATTCGCGGTGTTCTTCCCGATGATCCGGTAATCCTTCGGATCCTTCATCGTCAGGGTCTTGGGATCAGGCGGCGTGAGCGCGGCAGCGGCGGTGGCAAGCTCGCCGTACTTAGCCGAGCGCTTGCTCGCCTCGTGGTGAACGACGCCCGGCGTGGTGGTGCATTCCGATTCCGGGACGTTCCACTTCTGCGCCGCGGCGGAAATCAGCATCTGCCGTCCGGCCGCGCCTACCTGGCGCATCGGGACCCAGTTCATCGGCGTGGCCGTGCTTCCGCCCGCGATCTGCAAGCCGTATTTCGCGTCGAGGTCGGCCTGCTGTATTTTCACGCTCTTCCAGTCGACGTCGAGCTCCTCGGCGATCAACATGGGCAGCATCACCTTCACGCCCTGGCCGATCTCGGGGTTCTTCGCCATCAGCGTCACCACGCCATCCGGCGCGATCGTGATGAACGACGCCGGCAGCAGTGGCGTGGGCGGCCCGAATTGCGCCGCGGCCAGCGCCTTCTCGACTGGCTCAATATAGAGGGCCAGCATCATGCCGCCCCCGGCCAGAGCGGTGGCGCGCAGGAACGATCGGCGGCTCATCACCCTCTTTGACTCGGACGATTCCAACTTCGGCAGTGTAGTTGCCACGGCGCGCCTCCTTGCGATGGGCTTTGCGCTCTTACGCGTTGTTCGAACCGATCAGCTCGGCATGAGTGGGCTCAGCCTTCCGCTTTGCGGCGATTTCGGCGGCCCGGTGAATGGCTTTGCGAATGCGCAGGTAGGTCCCGCAGCGGCAGATGTTGCCGTCCATCGCGGCGTCGATATCCGCGTCGGTGGGATGCGGATTCTTGTCGATCAGCGCGGAGGCGGACATCAGCTGCCCGGCCTGGCAATAGCCGCACTGCGGCACGTCGATTTCTTCCCAGGCGAGCTGCACGGGATGCGTGCCGTTTGCCGAGATTCCCTCTAGCGTCACGATGTGCTTGCCGGCCGCGGCCGAAATCGGCGTGGTGCAGGAACGCGTGGCCTCTCCATTGATATGCACCGTGCAGCATCCGCACAGCGCCATGCCGCATCCATACTTCGTACCCTTGAGGTTGAGGACGTCCCGAATCACCCACAGTAGCGGCGTATCGGCGGGGACATCCACCGTCTCAGGGCGCCCGTTCACAGTCAGCTTGTAGGGCATGTTCAGCTCCGGACCGCGCAGAATAGCTTGCAGCCCGGCAAGGTAGCACTGCGACTTAGGAGTGTCAAACCACGCAGAAACGTATGTGTTTACCGCTACGCTCCGCCTTTTTCTGCTGCGGATGAGCCGCTTTTTCGGCGCGCCGCGCCCTCCCGCCGACTGAATCTCGCTGTTGACGTGGCCGTTCGCACGGCATAGGCTCCGCCCTGCGAAGTGGGGCGGCAGGCAATGCGAGCAAACGGCGAAACGGCGGAGCGGGCGAGCGATCCGGCGACTCACTCAGCGCCCGGGGGCGCATCGGGCGCGGCGGCCATCTACGCGCTGGTGATGCTGACGGCCATCTACTCGCTCAACTTCCTCGATCGCACCGTCATCACTATCCTCATCGATCCCATCAAGCGCGATTACCACCTGTCGGACAAAGTGATGGGCTTCATCTCGGGCTTCGGCTTCGTGATCATGTATTCCATTCTCGCGGCGCCCGTCGCGCGCTGGGCCGACCGCGGCAATCGGCGCTCCATCATCACCTGGGGTCTCGTCATCTGGAGCGGCATGACGGCTCTCGGCGGCATCGCGCGCAATGCCTTGCAGCTCACGCTCTCGCGCTTCGGCGTCGGAATCGGAGAAGCTGCCGGCACGGCGCCCTCGGCGTCGATGATCTCCGATCTTTTTCGGGGCGAGCGCCGCTCGACGGCGATGGCGGTCTATCAGCTCGGGCCCGTGATCGGCGGATTCCTCGGCGCGTTCATCGGCGGCTGGGTGAACCAATATTACGGATGGCACCACGCGTTTCTCGTTGCCGGCATTCCGGGACTCGTCGTCGCGCTGATTTTCCAGTTCACCGTGAAGGAGCCCGCGCGCGGCAGCTCCGAAGAAAAAAAGGTGAGTGTGGGCCAGCAGAAATTCTTCGCCACGCTAGAGTTCATGTGGCGCCAGCGCTGCTACATGCTGATCCTGTTCGGAATGTGCTTCACCACGTTCACGCAATTCGGCTTTGGCACCTGGGCGGCTCCGTTTCTCGGCAGAATCCATCATCTGAATACGGCGCAGATCGGGACGTACATCGGCACCGTGCGCGCGGTCGCCGGCCTCGTTGGCACGCTCGGCGGCGGCTGGCTCTCCGACTGGCTAGCTACACACGCGGACATTCGCTGGAAAATCTACGTCTCGGGGATCTGCTCGATCTTGGCGTTTCCGGGCGTGTTGCTGTTCGTGTTTTCGCAGAGTCTCTTCTGGTGCATCGCCGGCTTTGCCATCGTCTCGATGATGTCGCCCGTCCACGTGGGGCCGATCGTTGCGGCCTCGCACTCGACCGTGAAAGTGGGAATGCGCGCGTTCTCCACGTCGATCATCTACCTGATCTCGGAAATAATCGGGCTTGGCCTCGGTCCGTACCTCATCGGCGTCTTCAACGACCACTACCGGCTCCGCTTGGGCGTCGGCGTGATCCGCTATTCGATGTCCACCGCCGCGATCACCACTTTCCTCGGCGGCGCCATCTTCCTCGTCGCGGCCCAGTACTTCCAGCACGACATCGCCCGCGCCTCCGCGGAATGAATCCGCTATTTCGACCGAGCAAGCCTCGCGCTAGAATTGATCTTTAAGCCGTATATGTTAGAGTTTCCGATTCACTCTGAGGCAAAACAGCGGCAAGCGGGGGGAGATGGTCGATAAGACTCTGAAAACGTGTGAGGAAGCGGTCGCGCGCGTGTTTGACGGGGCCACGATTTTGCTCGGCGGTTTCGGCGATCCGGGATTGCCGGGACAATTGCTCGAAGCGCTGCGAAGGCAGGGCGCGAAGAATCTGACGATGGTTCACAACGGCTCGGGCGGTGGCACGCACTCGCTCGGCGGCCTGATCCACGACGGCAAGGTGAAGAAGCTGATCGCTTCGTTCCCGAGCAATCCCGGCAATCAGTCGTTCCAGGAAAAGTATCTGAAGGGCGAAGTCGAGCTCGAACTCGTGCCGCAAGGCACGCTCGCCGAGCGCATCCGCGCGGCAGGCGCCGGCCTCGGCGGATTCTTCACTCCGACCGGCGCGGGCACAGAGCTCGCGTCCGGCAAGGAATCGCGCCAGATCAACGGCCGCGAAATGATTTTCGAGAAGCCGCTCCACGCCGACTTCGCTTTCGTCCGCGCCTATCGCGGTGATCGCTTCGGCAATCTCAACTATCGGATGGCGATGCGCAATTTCAACGTCCCGATGTGCACGGCCGCCAAGCACGTCGTCGCGGAAGTCGACGAACTCGTTCCCGTCGGCGGCATCGATCCGGAAAACGTGCACACGCCGGGGATCTTCGTCGACCACGTGGTCGAAGTCGCGCGCATCCCCGAGTATCTGGTGATCACCACGGAGGGAAGGTAACCCATGTCGCTCACACGAAACGGAATCGCCTATCGCGTTGCGGCCGATCTGCCGGAGGGCAGCTACGTCAACCTCGGCATCGGCATTCCGACGCTCGTTTCGGATTACATCCCGGCCGGCAAGGACGTCTTCTTCCACAGCGAAAACGGCATCCTCGGCATGGGCAAGCTCGCCGAACCCGGCAAGGAAGATCCCGACCTGATCAACGCGGGCAAGCAGTACGTGACGCTGAATCCCGGCGCCAGCTTCTTCGATCACCCCACGTCCTTCAGCATGATTCGCGGCGGCCACATCAATTTTGCGGTGCTCGGCGCGCTCGAAGTCGCGCAAAACGGAGATCTCGCCAACTGGCGTACCCCCGGCGAAAAAGTTCCCGGCGTAGGCGGCGCGATGGATCTTGCCTTCGGCGTCCAGAACGTGTTCGTCACCATGACGCACATCACCAACAAGGGCAAACCGAAAATCCTCAGCAAGTGCACGCTGCCGCTCACCGCTCCGCGCTGCGTGAAGCGCATCTACACGGACATGGCCGTCATCGACGTCACGCCCGAGGGCCTCATCCTTCGCGAGTTCGCGCCCGGGCTCGACCCGAAAGCCATCCAGTCATTCACCGACGCGCCTTTGCACGTCGCGGCGAACTGCAAGGAAATGAACGTGCCTGCGAGCTTCCAGGCCCCGCAAGCCGCGGTCAAAGTCGGCTGATTCGCGTTCATCCGGGAGAGCGGCGTGCTCAAAGCCATCGACATGCACGTGCACATCCTTACCGGCGAGCGCGCCAAGCAAGGCTGGGCGCCCACCGCCAAAGCCGGCATGCCGATGAACACCGGCAAGTGGCGCTCCGATCCCGACGGCATGGCCGAGATGTACCAGTCGCTCGAGATGATGGCCGTCATCTTCGACGTCGACGGCGAAACGCGCAGCGGCGTGAAGATCGACAACGGCGAAACCGCCGCCTGGGTGAAGAAATACCCCGAGACGTTCATCGGCTTCGGCAGCGTCGATCCGTGGAAGGGCAAGATCGCGGTCAACGAAGTGCAGCGCTGCGCGGACATGGGGCTTCGCGGAATGAAGTTCCAGCAGGCCGCGCAGGGATTCGATCCCACCAACGAGCGCTTCTTCCCGATCTACGAAAAAATCTCGAGCCTCAATCTGCCCGTGATCTTTCACACCGGCACGACCGCCGTCGCGGCAGGCTCGCCCGGGGGAAAAGGCATCATCCTCGAATACTGCAAGCCGATCCCGTACATCGATAATCTCGCCGCCCGTTTCCCGGAGATGCGCATCATCATGGCGCACCCCTCGTGGCCGTGGCACGACGACCAACTCGCCGTCCTGCGCCACAAGGGCAACACCTACATGGACCTATCCGGCTGGGCTCCGAAATATTTCCCGGCGTCGACCGTCCACAACATCAATACCCTCGTGCAGGACAAAGCCTTCTTCGGCACCGATTTCCCGATGATGACGCCCGAGCGCTGGCTCGCCGAATTCGCCGAGTTGCCGCTGAAGGACTCCGTCCGCCCGAAGATCCTCCTGCACAATGCCGCCAAATTCCTCGGCATCGATGTTCTCGCCTCGCAGGTGCAGACCACGTAGTCTTTTCGCGGCGATTCAGAGTTTCGGAGGCCTACGCGATCCGTGCCGAAGATAGAGAACGACAATCAGGCCAGCATCTTCATAGACACGGTAATACGCCAGAATCGGGCTGTGCGTTAGCTTGCGGACCCTGCGATCTTGTTCAACGGTGTCACCAATCCAGGGGAATCGCTTGAGGAGTTCAATATGATCGAGTAATGCGGCGCCAAAACGGGAAGCCGCCCCTTCGTCATCTTCCGCGATATACTCGACGATCTCGGCGAGGTCTTTTAACGCTCTTTGCGTGTAGCGGAGGCGGTAATCCACTGGGCCAAGCGCTTCCGGACCTCGTCAGCCGAGACGGTCCTTCCGGCTTCTGCGTCGCGAAGGCCTTCCTCGATGCCGGCTAGGGTTTCAGCATCCTCGACTACCGTTTCGTGGCTGACGAAGTCAAGGTTCTCGGGCTTTTCCATGACCACATCGTAGCGCCGCTGCGGAGCCTGTGCAACATAATCGAATTGTCGATTCCCGCCCCGCCGTTCGACTAACCCGTAGGAGGAAACACCGATGCAATACCTGCTGATGATTTGCGGCAACGAAACTGAATTTGACAAGATGTCCCCCGGCGAGCAAGTTGCCCTGCACGACGAATACGGCAAGCTGATTCAGGAGCTTTCCGCCCAGGGCAAGTTCCTCGGCGGCAACCAGTTGAAGCCCACCACGACGGCGACCACCGTGCGCGTCCGCGAAGGCAAGCGTGTCGTCACCGACGGGCCGTTCGTCGAAACCAAGGAGCAGCTCGGCGGCTACTTCCTGGTCAACGCGAACGACCTCGACGAAGCCATTGCGATTGCGGCGCGAATTCCCTCGGCTCGCATGGGAACGATCGAGGTCAGGCCGGTGGTGATGCGCGAGCAGGCCGCCCGGCCCTGAAACGCTTGACGGATACCTTGGGCGCGGGGCGATGATGGAATTCTCGCGGTCATCGGATTTCCAATGGATTTCGAGAAATTCCATCGCGAAGAATCGGGCCGCGTCCTTTCGACGCTGATCCGTCTCCTCGGCGATTTCGATCTCGCCGAGGAGATGCTTCAGGAAGCCTACGCCACGGCTCTGCAGAAGTGGCCTGGGGAAGGCGCACCCGCAAATCCGCGCGCGTGGCTTGTCAGCACCGCGCGCCATAAAGCCATCGACCGGCTCCGCCGCGAGCGCCGCTTTGAGACGAAGCGCGAAGAAATCGCCCGTTCGTCTCCTTCGGCGGTCGAGCCCGAGCGCTCGTGGTTCGACTTCGTGCCCGACCCCGCCACCGATAGCAGTGCGGGCCTCGCGCCCGATTCCGCGGACGAAATGTTCCCGGACGATCGCCTGCGCCTGATGTTCACTTGCTGCCACCCGGCGCTCGCGGTCGATTTGCAGGCCGCGCTCACTTTGCGCACGGTCTGCGGCATCACCACCGAGGAGATTTCGCGAGCCTTCCTAGTTCCGGTGGCCACCATGGCGCAGAGGCTCGTTCGCGCGAAACGCAAAATCCGCGAAGCGAATATTCCCTACCGCGTCCCGGCGCCGCAGGACTTGCCCGATCGCGTGGAGGCCGTGCTTCTTGTCGTGTATCTGATTTTCAATGAGGGGTATCTCGCTACCAGCGGTGATGCCCTCGTGCGCCGCGAGCTCTGCGCCGAGGCGATTCGCCTCGCCCGCGTTTTGTGCAGGCTCCTGCCGCGCGAAGCGGAGGCCCGCGCGCTTCTCGGCCTCATGTTGCTCCACGATTCCCGCAGCGACGCTCGCGTCAACAGCGCCGGTGAGCTGGTTCTGCTCGAAGAGCAGGACCGCAGCCGCTGGCGCCACGAACAGATTCGCGAAGGCACGGCGGCGACGCAGTCGGCGCTGCGCGATGGCGCCGCCGGCTCGTACGCGCTCCAGGCTTCGATCGCCGCCATTCACGCCAATGCGCCCAGCTCCCGCGAAACGGACTGGGAGCAGATCGCGGCCCTCTACGGACTTTTGCTGAGAGTGAATCCTTCGCCGGTCGTCGAAATCAATCGGGCAGTCGCCGTGGCCATGGCCCGCTCTCCGCAAGAGGGACTCGCGCTTCTGGAGGAGATCGAGCGGCGCCAGGACATGGCCGACTTTCATCTGCTCCCGGCCGCGCGTGCCGATCTGCTGCGTCGAATGGGACGAAACCCCGAAGCCGCCGAAGCGTATCGCCGCACACTCTCGCTTGCGACCAACGACGTGGAGCGCCGCTTCCTCCTGCGCCGCCTTGCAGAGGTCGATGGCTCAAACGGAAGTAGATAGTTCCGAGGACGGGACACCAGCTCTCGAACCGTATTTCTACGCACGAAATTCTCCGATCCTAAAGCTCTCACCTGCGGAGACTTCCGCTAATGGACACATTTATGTCGATTTGCATCGTGTGATAGCGTGGATAATGAGGAAGTATGCGCGACCAACAAAACTCGATGAAGAAAGCTGGGCTCACGATCGAGACCCGAGAAAAGCTAATCGACACTGCGGCGATCAGAAATGGCTACAGGCTCAAGAAAACATTGGGTGACGCTTCGTTCTAATCGACACTTCCCGGAGACCCCTTGATTTCGTTGACATCGGGTCCTATTCGGAGATAAGAACGGCGTTGGCAGCTGCTCCAATCGGAGCGGAGGACGGCAAATGGTTATCGATGTTCACGGTCACTTGACGGCGCCCGATTCGCTGTACGTTTACAAGGCGAACATCCTTTCGCATCGCGGATCGCACGGCCGCGGAAAGGTCGAAGTCAGCGACGACGAAATGATCGCTTTCCTGAAAGAGCCCACCTTCGGCACGGGCAAATCGCATCTGGAATTGCTCAAGGAAGTCGGCACCGACGTGCAGCTTCTTTCGCCGCGACCTTACCAGATGATGCACGCGGAGAAACCCGCGAAGGTCTCCCAGTGGTTCATCGAAGAGTGCAACAATCTGGTGGCGCAGCAGTGCCGCCTGTTTCCCGGCGTCTTCAAGGGTGTTTGCGGATTGCCGCAGTCGCCCGACGCCGGACCGAAGAATTGCATTTCCGAGCTCGAGCGTTGCGTAAAGGACTTCGGATTTGTCGGCTGCCTGATCAATCCCGATCCGAGCGAGGCATCGCATTACGAGGTCCCAGGCCTCGGCGACGAATACTGGTATCCGCTGTATGAGAAACTCGTCGAGCTCGACGTCCCGGGCTACATTCACGGGGCCGGCTGCCGTTCGACCCGCCACAGCTACTCGACGCACTTCATCAATGAAGAGACCATCGCGGTCGTCGGACTGGCCGGGTCGCGCGTGTTCAAGGATTTCCCGAAGCTCAAGATCGTCGTCTCCCACGGAGGCGGAGCGGTTCCGTACCACTTCGGAAGGTATCAGGCGCCGAGCCTGCGCCGTGGAGGCGGTGAAACCTTTTACGATGGATTGCGTCGTTTGTATTTCGACACCGTTCTTTATACCGCTCAGGCGCTCGAGCTTCTCTTCAAGACGGTCGGGCCCGACCGCTGCCTCTTCGGCACCGAGCGCCCGGGCGTCGGCACGGCAAAAGACCCGAAAACGGGGAAGTGGATGGACGACGTGAAAACGTACATCGACGGCTTCGACTGGCTGAGCGCGGCCGACAAGAAAACCATTTTCGAAGACAATGCGAAAAAGCTTTTCCGCTTGAGCGTCGACGCCAGGACGGAAAAGGCCTGATCGCGAACAGCGAGGAACATATGCCTGCTTCGCAGGGCCACACGCTGGAAAAAGCAACGCAAGCCGCCTACCGCGCTGATCACGTAGGCAGCTTCCTCCGCCCGCCTGAATTGATCGAAGCCCGGAAAACGGGCGACGCCGCGAGACGGAGAGAAATCGAAGACGCGGCCATCCTGAGCGTCCTCGCCAGGCAAAAGGAACTCGGCTTCGAGATCTTCACCGACGGCGAATTCCGCCGCAGCAATTTCATGGGTGACTTCACCGACGCCGTCCAAGGATTCGATTTCGGCGACGGCGTCCCGAGAAGCTGGAGCACGGCAAACGCGGGCGGGTCGATGCTGGGGCGGGGAAGAGTAGCGGGCGTGGTGGTCGAAAAGCTGCGCGCGGTGCGGCCGCTCACGGGACACGAGCTGCCCTTTCTGAAAAAACACAGTCCCGGCGACATCAAGATGACCCTGCCCAGCGCCACGCAATTTCCCGCGATTTCCTTCAAAGCCGGGCGCACGGATCAGGTCTACAAAAATCATTCCGAGCTACTCTGGGATATCGTCGAGATCATGAAGGCGGAGACGGCGCGCCTCGCTTCCGAGGGAGTGAAGTACATTCAGATCGACGCGCCGCGCTACAGCTACTTCATGGACCCCAAGTGGCGCGAATGGATTCGCACCGAGATGAAGCTCGAGCCGGATACCTGGCTCGACGAGTCGATTCGCGCGGACAACGCCTGTTTTCAGGCGGCGCGTCGGCCGGGCGTCGTGCTCGGCATTCATCTTTGCCGCGGCAACAGCCGCAGCCACTGGTATGCGGAGGGCGGCTACGATTCGATCGCCGAAAAGCTTTTCGCGGGGATGGACGTGGACCGCTTCCTGCTGGAGTACGACGACGCCCGCTCGGGCACCTTCGAGCCGTTGCGCTTCGTCCCGAAAAACAAAATGGTCGTCCTGGGACTGATCAGCTCGAAGCGTCCGGAGCTCGAGAGCGGCGACGAAATCGTCGGGCGCATCAAGGAAGCCTCCCGTTACGTCCCCCTCGAAAATCTCGCGCTCAGCCCGCAGTGCGGATTCGCTTCCACGATCGAAGGGAATCTGATCGGCGAAGAGCAGCAGTGGGCGAAATTGCGGTTGGTGGTGGAAACGGCCCGTCGCGTTTGGTCCTAGCGAAGATTGGACGGAGGAGACATGGCAAAAGTCGTTCTGGGCATAGGCTCGTCCCACGGCCCGATGCTTTCCACGCCGCCCGACATGTGGCATCTGCGTGCGGAGGCTGACCGCAAGAATCCGAAACACTTCTACCGCGGCCGGCCCTATGACTACAATGCGCTGCTCGCCGCGCGCCGCCCCGGCTTCGCCGAGGCGATCGCGCCCGAAGAAATGCAGCGGCGCTACGATTTGTGCCAGAAGTGTCTCGACAAGCTTGCCGACAAATTCGCCGAGGTTCGCCCCGACGCCGTCGTCATCGTCGGCAACGACCAGCGCGAGCTTTTCACGGACGAAAATACGCCTTCGTTCCTCGTTTTCACGGGCGGCACGATCAAGAACATTCCCGAGACCGAGGAGGCCAAAGCGAAGATGCCTTCTGGAATCGCGATCGCCGAAGCGGGGCATTGCCCTCCGGGCGGCGCCGAGTACACCGGGGCGGCGAGCCTCGGCCTTCATCTCATCGAGTCGCTGATGGACCAGGAATTCGACGTCTCTGAGTCATCCCGTCTGCCGAAAGTGAATGGCGAAGAGCACGGCATTCCGCACGCGTTCGGCTTTCTCTACCGCCGCATCATGCGCGACATTCCTCCGCCGAGCGTTCCGGTGTTCCTCAACGCGGGCATTCCCAACAATCGCCCGCGAATCGCGCGCTGTCTCAAATTCGGCCGCGCGCTGATGAAGGCCATCGAGAGCTGGAAGGAAGACGCCAAAGTGGCTGTCTTTTGCTCCGGCGGGCTGACGCACTTCGTGATCGATGAAGAACTCGATCAGCGCGTCCTCAAGGCCATGCAGACCGCGAATGAAAAGGCGCTTGCCGAAATTTCCGAGGACAGCCTCCTCGGCAATACCTGCGAGATTCGCAACTGGATGCCGGTTTCCGTCGGCATGAACTCGCTCCACAAGAAAATGACTCTGCTGGGCTACGTCCCCTGCTATCGCACCGAAGCTGGCACGGGCAACGCAATGGGGTTCGTCTACTGGCAGTAAGTCTCAGGAAGAGGGGCCATGAGAGCAGAAGCTGGTGGAGACGATTTCGCATCGCGGCTGAGGAAGCTCGACGTCTGCGCCGTTTCGGACGCACTCGATAAGCTGGGCATCACCGGCGTCGTGATCGGGCTGTCGCCGCTCAGTTCGTCGCGGCGCATTGCCGGCCAGGTGCTGACGATCAAGCTCGGGATCGGCGCGCCGCCTCCCGGAAAGCCGCGCCATATCGGAACAACGGCCATCGAGGCGGCCAAGCCCGGCGACGTAATCGTCGTCGAGCAGCGCGCCGACAGCAACGTCGGAAGCTGGGGCGGCATCCTCTCACTGGGCGCGAAGCTGCGCGGCATCAGCGGCGTGATCGCGGAGGGCCGCGTGCGCGATATCGACGAAGCCCGCCAACACGACTTCCCGGTCTTTGCCCGCGGCCTCACCCCGGTCACGGCGCGTGGACGCATCGTCGAGCTCGCCAATAATCAGCCGGTCGAGATTGGCGACATCCAGGTGAACGCGGGCGATTTCGCGATCGCCGACGGCAGCGGCGTCGCGTTCATCGCCGCGCATGACATCGAGCGCGTCCTGGCCGCCGCCGAAGAGATCGTCGCCCGCGAAGCCGCCATGGCCCGCTCTCTTTACGAAGGCAAGCCGATCACCGAGGTGATGGGCGCAACCTACGAAAACATGCTGCAGCGCAGCACCTAGAGGCTATTCCTTGCCGGATCAGGACCCATCGGTCGAGCGCGCCGGAAAGCTCGACAGCTCCACCATCAGCGACGCGCTCGACCGGCTCGGCATCGCCGGCCAGTGCCTGAACATCAAGCCACGCGATCCACGCTTTCGTCTTACAGGGCGTGCCTTTACCCTGCTGTATCGCCCCGTAGGCAAGCCCGCTGGAACGGTCGGCGATTTCATCGACGATGTCGCGCCCGGCTCCGTCGTGGTGATTGACAACGGCGGCCGCGAGAACGCGACCGTCTGGGGCGACATCCTCACCGAGATCGCCCATCGGCGCGGGCTCGCCGGCACCGTGATCGACGGCGCGTGCCGCGATACAGCGCTTTGCATGGAGCTCGGCTATCCCGTGTACAGCCGCAGCTTCTCGATGCGCACGGGCAAGGACCGAGTGCAGCTCGATGCGATGGAGATTACGGTCGATATCGGGGACGCGCGCGTCTCACCGGGCGACCTGATGCGCGGCGATGCGGACGGCGTTGTGGTGATTCCGCGCGCTTACGAGGCGGAAATTTTGTCGATTGCCGAGAAAATCGCGGAAGCGGAAGAAGCAATCCGCAACAGCGTTCGCGAAGGCAAGCGCCTCGATCAGGCCCGCAAGGAATTCGGCTACCATCAGCTCCAGACCAAGCGGACCTGATCGTCGCGTTCCGGATTCTCTCGCGTCTACCGCTGCGCGTGGCGCACCGTCAGGACGGGGCAGACGGACCGCGCGATCACGTTATGCACCGTCGCGATCGGAAGGTGCGAAGCGGCGCCCGGCACTCCCGTGGCCCTGCGCGCCCCCAGCACGATCAATCCTGCGTCCACTTGTTTGGCAACCTCGAGAATTGTTTCGGACGGCACGCCAAGCTTCACTTCATACCGCGGCTCTTCGTGCAGCGTTCCTGGCGGCACAAGACCGTGCAGCAATCGCCGCGAAGACTCGATCAGGTCGGACTCGTGGACGAGTTCGTCCGTCTTCCGTTCCTCGACGACGTGCAGCAGCGTGAGGTTGGCGCCGTACTCCTGCGCCAGCGCAGTCGCGTAACGCGCGCCGGAAATCGCCGCGGGACTGAAGTCGGTCGCGTACAGGATGTTCTTTAGCTGCCATTGCCACTCCCACTTCTTCTCCATGCTCGCCTGCGGGCCGATGGTGAGAACCGGGCATTCGGCGGTGCGCAGAATCTCTTCCGCCGCTGATCCCAGCAGAAGCTTGCTGACGCCGGTGCGCCCGCGAGTCCCCACCACGACGAGATCCGCGTGGTCACGTGAGATCGCGGCAGTGAGCACTTGCGGGATGGGACCTTCCCAGATTTGGACGTCGCTCTCGACATCGGGAGAGGCAGCTTGCAGGAATTCGCGAAGCTTCTTCGACTCAAGATCGCGGGCCTCGTCCGCGGCGTGCCAGGTTTCCGGCGGCAGTGCGTAGTTGGGCGGCTCGACCGCGTTCAAGACGTGAAGGCCCGCGTGGAACCTGTGAGCCAGGTCGATTGCATAGGAGAGAGCATTCGCCGCGGCCGGAGTAAAATCGGTCGCAAGGATGATTTCTTTCAGGGCGATGTTTGCCTGGGCCTCTTTTGTTGCCGTTTGCATATTCTTTCTCCTCTCCGGCCTTCCGTCCCGTGGTTGATTCGCAATGTCAGTTGAGTTGTTTGGCACCGAAACCTGGCGGCGAGGCCGCCGCAACATCCTCGACGGGAGCCGACGACCGCGGCTGTTTCCAGACAGCCCCCGCAGTGATCGCCTGCAGGAGTTTGCGTGGACGCTCTTTTTCCAGGATCGTGCACAAGCCGAGACTCTGATACCGGCTGACGACCGCCGATGCGGAAGGCCCGCTGAGCACGATGACGTGAGGCTGCGGGGCCATGGCCGCAGCGCGCTCGATCAGGTCACCGATGTAGAGATCGGGCGCATAGTCGTCCGTGACGAGCACGTCGAAATGGCCGGCCTGGAGTTGCCTCAAAGCCTCGAGCCCGCTCCACGTGACGTACGCCTTGCAATCGATGTTGTGCTCGAGCAAGGCCCGCAGCTCGCAGGACTCCCGGTCGTCATTGTGAAGGATTAAAACGTTCGGTGCGTCGCCCATGTGCCACCTCTTAAGCGACACAATATGGCGTGAGACAAGAATTGACGGTGACGAGGACCACGGTCTAGTGTGACGCGCATCACAGCGCCTGGATTCCGCCCGCGAGTGCGCGAGACTCGCTTTATTTCCCCGCCGCCGCTCAAAACCCACCGCGAGAATGCATTGCCCCATCTTGCCGCGCGCGATAGCAGATGCTAACTTCGTTCCCTAATGGGCCACGCGGACCCGCCATCCAGCCCGGAATTGGCGCCGTCGGGCAGCCACGCTTGGCGTGTGCTTGAGTCCGCCCCGGACGCAACCGTCATCGTCGACACGTCCGGGAAGATCGTCTTCGTGAATTCGCAGGCCGACCGCATTTTCGGCTACGCCCCGCAGGAACTCCTGGGTCAACCGGTCGAAACACTCATTCCCGCAGAGATTCGCCATGCGCACGTCCGTCACCGGACGGACTTCATCGCGGAGCCGCATACCCGGCCCATGGGCATGGGGCTCGAGCTTCGCGGAAGGCGCAAGGATGGCACCACGTTTCCCGTCGAAATCAGCTTGAGTCCCATCGAGGAGAATGGCGCGCGCTTCGTCGCCAGCGCCATCCGGGACATCACCGAAAAGAAGGAAATCGAGGTAGCGCTTCGGCTCAGCGAGGAACGCTACCGGCGGCTGGTGGCGGAGGTGAAGGATTACGCGATCTTCATGCTCGACCCGGAAGGCCGGGTGAAAAGTTGGAACGAAGGCGCGCAGCAGATCAAGGGATATCGCGCGGATGAAATCATAGGACGGCATTTCTCGACTTTCTATCCCGCTGACGTCGCCGACCGAGGTGTGCCCGAAGAAGAAATCAGGATCGCCACCGCCGAGGGGCGCTGGGAAGGCGAAGGCTGGAGAATTCGGAAAGACGGATCGCGCTTTTGGGCCAGCGTCGTGATTACGGCGCTCCACGACGAAGACGGCAAGCTGCTCGGGTTCACCAAGGTTACACGCGACATCACCGAGGAAAAGCGGGTGCGCGAGTCGTTTCTCCTCGAGGTCACCAACGCGCTGCTCTCCAATCTCGACATAACAAAGCTGCTCGTCGCGATCGGAACCTGCGTGCGACAGGTGAAGGCGTTCGATTATGCGTCGGTGGCCGTGTACGACCCAGAGACCAAGATGCTGCGGGTCCACTCGATCGGCGCCGCTCCGGGCATGCCACCGCTTCCCGACGCCGTTCTACTGCCGCTCGCCGGGACGCCCCATGGCGCGGCGTACAGCTCGGGAAAGCCGCTGCTGCTGAAAGGCGTCGGCGCCGAGCAGTTTCCATACGACTTGCCGGCGCATCTCGCGCGCGCGTCGATCCGATCCGGTTGCTGGATCCCATTGACAGGGCGCGAGGGGCCGCTCGGCACCCTGAACGTCTATAGCCGGCAGGCCGGAGCTTTTGCCGAGGACGACGCGGCCGCGCTCGCCCAACTTGGCAGCCAGATTTCGGTGGCGCTCGACAACGCGCTGGCCTTCCAGCGCATCGCCGATCTGAACGCGCGGCTCGCCAAGGAGAAGCTCTACCTCGAAGACGAATTGCGCACCGAGACGGACTTCCGCGATATCATCGGCAACAGCCGGGAGCTGAAGCGTGTCCTGAAACAGATCGAAACTGTGGCGCCGACCGACTCGACCGTCCTGATTCTCGGCGAGACCGGCACGGGCAAAGAGCGGCTCGCAAGAGCGGTCCACGAATTGAGTCCTCGCCGTGGACATGCTTTCGTGAAGGTGAATTGCGCATCGGTTCCGGCGGGCCTGCTGGAGAGCGAGCTCTTCGGACATGAGAAAGGCGCGTTCACGGGGGCGATCGCGCAGCGCGTCGGAAGATTCGAGCTGGCGCATCAGGGAACGCTCTTTCTCGACGAAGTGGGCGAAATCCCGCTGGAGTTGCAGTCGAAACTGTTGCGCGTACTGCAGGAAAAGCAGTTCGAGCGCCTTGGCAACAGCCGCACGATGACCAGCGATGTGCGCATCGTCGCGGCCACGAACCGCGACCTCGGCAAACTGATCGCCGCGGGCCAATTCCGCAGCGATCTTTACTACCGGCTCAGCGTGTTTCCCGTAATGGTGCCGCCGCTGCGGGACCGCGCCGAAGATATTCCTCTGCTGGTTCACTATTTCCTTGCGCGATTTGCGAAACGCATGGGCAAGAGCGTCGAGGTCGTGCCGGCGGATACCATGCAGGCTTTGTGCCGCTATTCGTGGCCGGGGAACGTGCGCGAATTGGAGCACGTGATCGAGCGAGCCGTGATCCTTTCGCCCGGACGCGAGCTGCGGATTCCGCGCGGCGAATTTGAAACTACCGCGGCGCCCGAAGCCGCGGATGCGCCTTCGAAGTCGTCGGAGACGCTCGAAGAGATGGAGCGAGTCCACATCCTGAGCGTGCTGAAAGAGACCAGGGGCAGAATCGGAGGCACTGGGGGCGCGGCCGAGCGCCTTGGAATGAACCGCACCACATTGAACTCCCGCATGCAGAAGCTCGGAATTTCACGCCGGGACATCTAGCGAGCCGGCTCGTCGCCAATTTCCTGAACCATTCCATCATAGAAGTTGTGCAAGACGCACGATCGTTCGGCGGCTAGGCGCCGGCCGGCGGCTGTCTGGAAGCCCTCCGCCAGCTTGAGTAGCTTCAGCGGGAAATGGTCCAGCGCGAAGCTGCGATCGTCGAGCGCGCGCTTCGCTCCAAGCGGATCGGCGCCGTCGTAGAGGCGGGAACCCATCCGCCCGGCGCTATAGAAGCATCGCGCGATGCCGTTGAAGCCGATCGCGTCGAGGCGGTCGGCATCCTGCAGGATGCGGCCTTCGAGCGAAGTGGGCGTGAGGCCGGCGGAAAAGCTGTGGGTCAATATCGCGCCGGTCACAATCTGGATGCGCGGCTGCTCCCACGAGAGAGCCTCGAGAGCTTTCCCCGCTTTTTCGGCCGCCAGCTTCGAGGCGCTCGACCGCAGCGGCGAATTCTTCGGAACATGAAAGCAATCGTGAAGAAGCACGGCAGCGGCGACTAACTCCGGGTCTCCGCCCTCTTCCGCCTGAATGCGCTTCGCATTCGCCCACACACGCTCGATATGGGAGACATCGTGTGAACCATCCCCTTCATCGGAATTCATCGGCAGCAGTTTGCAGGCAAGCTCGGCGTAGGGCGAGAAGCGTTCCACGATCATCAGCGGATTCTAGCATGTGGCCCGGTGCGGCCTCTCCGAACCCGGGCGAGATACGAGGGTTGCGCCGCGCGGCGGCCGCTTGTGATCTGCGTCACACGAGCCGGTGGCGCCCGTCACTGAACAGTCTGGCCCATTTTGCCACTGTGAATTCGGGCGCTGGTCGCGGCGATTTTGCTGCGGGGGCCGCGGGACAGGGTCGATGAGCCGATCGAGCGAGGCCAGCGCCCACGCTCCAAAGGACCGCACCTGAGAGGTGGCCTATGGCAAGGAAGACGACGAGAGCCAAAAACCGAGCAGCCAAGCTCGCGCGACCTCGAAAGCCGGTTCAGAAGAAACGCACCAAGGCGCGATGGCATGAAGAAGCAGTAATTCATCAAGATCTGTTTTTCGCGGAGGCTCCGACGCAGCCTTGAGTGGGCGAGGGAGCGTTGCCGGCAGAAGACAAGAGTCATGACGATCGCAACCCAGGCACAGGATAGCCGCAAAGACGCAAAACGATCGAGTCGCCGGGCCTTGAAAAACAATCACAACGGACCCTGCATTTCACTCTATACGGACGAGCTTTTGCCGGCCGCAAATCCCAAGGCCGGGCTCAAGCGCGCCAAGGAAATGCTCCGCGACGTCAAAACAAGCTTCGACGGCACCTCGATGACGGTCGAGGAGGCAGAGACGCTCCTCGACTCGAATTGGCATCAGGGCTTCGAGTCCGAGCGCTTGGACGCAAAGGGCACGGCGATTTTTGTGAGCCGAAGTTTCTTCGGCAAATGCCAGGTGCCGGCGGCTGTGGCAGAGAAGGCCGTCGTCGGAAAGGAATTTCTCGTCCGGCCGCTGCTCCCTTCGATTTCGAGGCACTCGCCCCCGCTTGAAACGTACAAGGAACTGGTCAACACGCCGCTCACCTCGAGCAACCTGCGGAAGATCATCGCGGCGGCCGAGCGCGGCATCGTGCGATTCCTATTTCTTCCGCCCACGGGCGAGCAGTGGGGTTCGTTTGAGTCGCCCGAGACCGTCCACATTCGCGAGAAAGCGGAGCCTGGCGACGAGGAACTGCTCAATCTGGCGGCGATTTTCGCCCTGCGCCACGGCGGGCAGGTCTGGGTGGTACCGAACAACGAACTGCGTGCCGGCTCCGAGATTGCTGCGGTCTTTCGATTCTGATTCGAGTCGCTGCGAGTCGTGTCCCAAAGCTGACGAACCCTCGGTGGCGAAATATCGTCGCGCGACGACATCTCATCTGTTGTTTCCATTTCGGGATTCCCCTCCTCAAGATTAGTACGAAGTAAGTGGCATTATAATCAGCTATTTACGGAAAAAGTGATGCGAAGGTCCAATTGGCACAATCCGTGCATTTGTGACGTTCAAACGGAGCGAATGTGCTGAGAGTCACTCGGGAAGGTGATCCAAGCTGCCCATCGCTTAGGCTCGAAGGGCGCGTAGAGGGGGACTGGGTCGGCGTGCTCCGGAAGGAATGGGAGGAGTCAGTGGCGCGCTGCGGAGGAAGCAAGGTGACGGTCGACCTGAGGGCAGTGAGCCTCGCCGACACCGAGGGCCGCGCGCTGCTGCTGGAAATGCAGCAGAAGGGTGCCGAGCTGATAAAAGTTTCCGAGTTCATGCGGCACATCCTGGCGGGGCAGGACGATTTAGACTGAAAAGGAGAACGAGATGCGTGGACCGTATGGAATGGAAGTTGTGGAAGATTGCAGGACCTGCTCGATGCGGAAGAGCGGTTTCTTCTGCCAACTCCAGGCCTCGGCTCTTCAGGCGCTGAATTGCTCGAAGTTCACCAGCAGCTACCCGGCGCAGGCCGTCTTGTTCGTCGAGGGGCAAGTGCCGCGCGGCGTCTACATGCTTTGCAAGGGGCGCGTGAAGCTCACGATGAACTCTTCGGATGGGCGGACAATCATCGTGCGGATCTGCGGCCCCGGCGAAATTCTCGGTTTGCACGGAGCGCTTTCCGGACAGCCATACGAATTGACCGCCGAAGCGCTCCAACCCTGCCAGGTAAACTTCGTGCGGCGTGAAGATTTTCTCAGGTTGCTCCGGGAGCACGCCGACGCCTCGGCGGCCGCAATGCAGCAAATGAGCAACGGCTACCGCGAAGTCTGTCAGGAAGTTCGCTATCTCGGGTTGTCGCGGTCGGCCACTGAGAAGGTCGCGCAGTTCCTGCTCGAATCCGCCGCAAATGCGCAGGAGACGGCGCAAGGGAAACGCTTCAGCCTGGGCCTGACGCACGAAGAGATTTCGCAGGTCGTCGGTATCTCCCGCGAGACGGTTACGCGCACAATGACGGAATTCAAGAACAAAATGCTGATCGCAACGAAGGGCTCAGTGGTCGTGATTCGCGACGAATCGGGCCTCAGGGCCCAGGCGGCCGCCGCCTAAGAAGCGCCGCGGCAAGGACCAGAGGTGATTCATGGAAGAGACTCACAGTTATGATGTGCGGGCGAAGTGCACTAAATTGCGATCCGGGGTCGTTGCCTCGGACGCGGTGCCCCGGCCCATCTGTTTCAGCGCGCCGCCGGAGTTTCAGGGCGAATCGGGCGTCTGGACGCCGGAGCATTTCTTCGTGGCGAGCATCGTCTCTTGTTACGTGAGCACATTCTCAGGGATGTCGCATTCCTCCAAGTTTGATTTCATCTCTCTCGAAGTGAAAGCCGAAGGGACGATGGAGAAGGACGCCGCCGGCTGGAAGTTCACGGAAGTGAAGCTGCATCCTTCCCTCAAAATCGCCCGCGAGCAAGAACGCGAGCACGCCAGCCGGCTCCTGGAGAAGGCCGAGCGCTCGTGCCTGATCGCGCGCTCGATTTCCGCGCGAGTGACTCTCGAGCCGGTCATCAGCGTTGCGGCAGAGACCACGGTTCCGCTCACGGTCGGCTAACGCCAGGCGTTTCGCCGAGGCTGCATCGAGCGAACCTGGTGCGGCGTCGCAGGCGAGGTTCCACGAGCGATGCCGTTTAGTGCATCGGGTGAACCGAGTCGAGGTCGAGGTTGAGCTCGAGGACATTCACGCGCGGCTCACCGAGAAACCCCAACTGGCGGCCTTCCGTATGCTTCGCCACGAGCGCGCGCACATCCGCTTCGCTCATGCCGCGTTCTTTGGCCACCCGCGGAATCTGAAACTCGGCCGCCGCAGGAGAGATGTCCGGATCGAGGCCGGAGCCCGATGCGGTGACGAGATCGACCGGGATCGGAGTATTCGGATTCGTCGGCTGAAGCTGTTTCACGCTCGCGTCCACGCGGTCGATCAAAGCCTTGTTCGTCGGCCCGAGATTCGATCCGCTCGAAGAGGTCGGGTCATAACCCGCGTTGCCGGCCGCCGACGGGCGCGAGTAGAAGTAGCCGGGCGCGGTAAAGGGCTGCCCAAGAAGACTTGATCCGACCAGCACTCCGTTCCGCTTGATCAGCTCTCCGTTCGCCTGCCTGGGGAAGATCACCTGCGCCAAGCCGGTGACGACGAGCGGGTAGATGATTCCCAGCAGGATCGTGGTCACCACCGTGTACAAAACTGAAATCCAAAGATTCTTTTTCATGGCTGCCTCACGCCCACCCGATGTGGGTAATGATCAAATCGATGAACTTGATTCCGATGAACGGAGCGATGATGCCGCCCACGCCGTAGATCAGGAGATTCCAGCGCAGCAGCGCCGAAGCGCCGAGCGGACGATAACGCACGCCCCGAAGCGCCAGCGGCACCAGCGCGATGATAATGAGCGCGTTGAAAATCACGGCTGAGAGAATCGCGGACTGCGGAGTCTTCAGCCCCATGATGTTGAGCACGTTGAGCTGCGGGAACGCGCCCGCGAACATCGCGGGAATGATCGCGAAATATTTCGCCACGTCGTTGGCCACCGAGAACGTGGTAAGCGCGCCGCGCGTGATCAGGAGCTGCTTGCCGATCTCGACGATTTCGATCAGCTTCGTCGGATTCGAGTCGAGATCGACCATGTTGCCGGCTTCCTTGGCGGCCTGGGTGCCGGCGTTCATCGCCACGCCGACGTCGGCCTGAGCCAGCGCCGGAGCGTCGTTGGTGCCGTCGCCGGTCATGGCGACGAGCTTGCCCTTGGCCTGTTCGTTGCGGATCAGCGCCAGCTTGTCTTCCGGCTTGGCCTGGGCGAGAAAGTCATCGACGCCCGCCTCGCGCGCGATGGCGGCGGCCGTCAGCGGGTTATCGCCCGTGATCATCACCGTGCGGATTCCCATCGCGCGAAGATGATCGAAGCGCTCGCGCATGCCGCCCTTGATAATGTCTTTCAGGTGAATCGTGCCGAGTATCTTCCGGTCCTCGGCCACGAGCAGCGGCGTGCCGCCGGAATTGGAGATCGCCTTGACGGTCTCCTCCACTTCCGCGGGAACGTGATAGCCGTTGTTCGAGCCGCAGTGCGTCGCGATCGCGTCGAAGGCGCCCTTGCGGATCTCGCGGCCGTCGAGATCCACTCCCGACATCCGCGTCACTGCCGAGAACGGAATAAAGCTCGCCTGATACGCGGAAAGCTCGCGCCCGCGCAGGTTGTACTTGTCTTTGGCCAGCACGACGATCGAGCGCCCTTCGGGTGTTTCGTCCGACAGGGAAGCGAGTTGTGCGGCATCGGCAAGCTCCGCTTCGGTGACGTTCGGCGCAGGAACGAATTCGGTCGCGCGCCGGTTGCCGAGCGTGATCGTACCCGTCTTATCGAGGAGCAGCGTATCGACGTCGCCTGCCGCTTCCACTGCCCGGCCCGACATTGCGAGCACATTGTGCTGGACGACGCGGTCCATGCCCGCAATGCCGATGGCCGAGAGCAAGCCGCCGATCGTCGTGGGTATCAGGCAAACGAGCAGCGAGATCAGCACGAAAACCGATTGCGGCGAACCGCTGTAGATCGCCATCGGCTGCAAAGTGACGACGGCGAGCAAGAAGATGATCGTGAGGCCGGCCAGCAGAATATTGAGCGCGATCTCGTTCGGCGTCTTTTGACGCTCGGCTCCCTCGACGAGCTTGATCATGCGGTCGAGAAACGTTTCGCCCGGGTTGGACATGATCTTGACGACGATCTCGTCGGAAAGCACGCGGGTGCCGCCGGTGACGGCCGAGCGGTCGCCGCCCGACTCGCGAATCACGGGCGCGGATTCACCGGTGATCGCCGATTCGTCCACCGAAGCGACGCCTTCGACGACTTCGCCGTCGCCCGGAATGAACTCGCCCGCGGCGACTTTCACGAGGTCGCCGGCGCGAAGCTTGGAGCCGGCCACTTCTTCGATTCCGCCGCCCGCCTTGATGCGGTTCGCGGTCGTCTCCGAGCGGGCTTTGCGCAGCGTATCGGCTTGGGCCTTCCCGCGGCCTTCGGCCATCGCCTCCGCAAAGTTCGCGAAGAGCACGGTGAACCACAGCCACAGCGTGATCTGCAATTCGAAGCCGAAGCCGGGTAGGTGTTGAATGTGATCCCGCACCAGGTCGTATGTGGTGATCACCGCGCCGATTTCGACGACGAGCATCACCGGGTTCTTCATCAGCGTGCGCGGATCTAGCTTGATGAAGGAATCGCGGATCGCGCCGCCGACGATTGCCCAAGTCCAGAGCGATTTTCTTGTCTGCGTGTTCATGGCTGCCTCAGAAAACCCTTCCGGCATGCATCAGCAGGTGCTCGAGAATCGGACCTAGGCTGAGAGCCGGGAAGAATGTAAGTGCGCTGACGATCAGAATCACCGATATCAGCAGGAACGTGAAAAGCGGCGTCGTCACCGGGAACGTGCCCGCCGATTCCGGCACGATCTTCTTGCGGGCCAGGTTGCCGGCCATCGCGAGCACCGGAATAACCATGAAAAAACGGCCCAGCAGCATGTCGAATGCGCCGCTGATGTTGAACCAGGGTGTGTTCCCGTTCAGTCCGGCGAAGGCCGAGCCGTTATTGCCCGCCATCGAGGTGTAGGCATACAGGATTTGCGAGAGGCCGTGCGGCCCCGGATTGGTAATCGACGATGTGCCGAACGGAGAGACGACGGCAATCCCGGTGAGTACCAGCACGATCAGGCAGAAGATCAGCACGGTGACCATCGCCATTTTCACGTCGTACGATTCGATCTTCTTGCCAAGGTATTCAGGCGTGCGGCCCACCATAAGTCCGGCGATGAACACCGACAGCACGATGAACACGACCATGCCGTAGAGCCCCGCGCCGACTCCGCCGAAGATCACCTCGCCGATCATGATGTTGACCATCGGGATCATTCCGCCAAGCGGTGTGAACGAGTCGTGCATGCCGTTCACCGCGCCGCAGCTGGCGTCCGTCGTCGTCGTTGCGAAAAGCGCGGTCGAGGCGATGCCGAAGCGGACCTCCTTGCCTTCCATGTTTCCGCCCGATTGCATCGCGGTCACATGCTGATCGACGCCGTGGAGCAACGGATTGCCGCGAGACTCCGCGGCGTAAATCGACGTCACGCCGGCGAGGCACAGGATTCCCATCGCCGCCCAAACCGCCCAGCCGTGCTTCTGCGAGCCCGTCATGCGGCCGAGTGTGTACGTCAGCCCCGCGCCCAGCGACAGCATCATCACGATCTGCATGAAGTCCGTAAGCGGAGTGGGATTCTCGAACGGATGCGCGCTGTTCACATTGAAGGGACCGCCGCCGTTCGTTCCCAGAATCTTGATGGCCTCCTGCGAGGCGAAGGGGCCCTGCGCGATCACCTGGTCGGTCACCGTTTGCGTCGTCGTTTTCCCGTCCGAACCGGTGGTCTGGACGGTTTGCGGGTTCAGGAGCTTGGCTGTGTCGTAGGGCCGCAGGTTCTGAATCATCCCCTGGGAGACGAAAACCATCGCGATCACGATGCACGCCGGCAGCAGGACCCACAACATGGCGCGCGTGAAGTCCACCCAGAAATTGCCGATCGTCTTGGCCTCTTTCCGCGCGATGCCGCGAATCACCGCGATGGCCAGCGCTATGCCGGCTCCCGCCGAGGCGAAGTTGTGATAGGCGAGCCCGGCCATTTGCGTGAAATAGCTCATCGTCGATTCGCCGCCGTAGTTCTGCCAATTCGTGTTGGTGGTGAACGACGCGGCGGTATTGAACGCGAGATCCGGGCCCACGTTGGCCATGTGCTGGGGGTTCCACGGCATGAACTTCAGACCCTGCACGCGCTCGATCAGATACAACACCAGCATGCTCACGACGCTGAAGAGCAGCATCGCGATGGCATATTCTTTCCAGTCCATCTCGCGCGACTCATCGATTCCGCAGCAGCGGTAGATCAGGCGCTCGATGGGGCGAAGCACGGGGTCGAGGAACGTCTTCTCTTTCGAGAAGACGCGCGTCATAAAAATCCCGAGCGGCTTGGTGACCGCCAACAGGACGACGAAAAACAAAAGAATTTGAAACCAGCCGTTCGCAGTCATTGTCGTTAGAACCTCTCAGGCCAGAGCAGCGCCACCAGCAAATAGACGCCCGTTAGAAAACTGATTGCCAAAAGCACGATGTTCCCGAGCATGTTGTGTCACTCCCTTATTTCAGGCGGTCGCACGCCCAGACGTAACCGACCGCGATCGCGAAGAAAAAAACCGTGCAAAGTACCAAAGCGATGTCTCGCATCGGAAATTGCTCCTATGCCACGTCTTGCCTGACGGCGCCGCTGACCGGCAGGACGGTAACCTTGTTTTCGTTTCCCGCAAATGGCCTCGCGGACTCCCGAAACTCGGGCATACCGCGGAAAGGTATCACCAGCGGCACGCTACGAACACGCCGCGATCGCAGGCTCCTGATCTCGCGTCCGAATCGCAAGAGGGCGTATCCGTAAAAGATGCATGCCGTCCCAAGCGCGATTGCTATGAAGACTGCCATTTCCGTATCTCCTTGCCCGTGATGCCGGACACACCAAGAAACTTTTTTCCGGCATTCAACGAGCTAAGAGTACGGCGCAGCCGTAAGGAACAGATAAGCGGGACATAATGATTTCGTAATGGTCGATGAGGCGGAGAAATCGAAGAAAACAGTGGGAAAAGTCGCTAACTCGCGCGCCGCGCGGCTCCCCTGTGCGAATGCTCGCGGGCCCGCGCGGTGCGTGGTTTTTGTGTGCCGCCGGCCCGTTCGAGACTTTTCTTGAGCGCCGTCATCATGTCGATCACGGGCGCGCGGCGCGATTCGGGAGCCTCCGCCTCGGCCGTCTCATGGCCTTTCCGCTTGGCTTCAATCAGCGCGTGCAGTCGTTCCTGGAACTCATCGTGATACTTCTTGATGTTGAAATCCTCGGAGAGGCTGTCGATGAGCTGCTCCGCAAGCTTGATCTCCTGCGCCGTCAGTTTCACTTTTTCGGTGTCGCCGTAGCCGGGAGCCTCGCGAACTTCGTTCGCGTAGTACATCGTGTGCAGCGCGAGGCCGTGGTCGTAAGGCCGAATGAACGCCGTGTACTCGCGCTGGTGCATCGTGATCTTCGAGATGGCTACGCGCTCTTTGTCCTCGAGCGCGGTGAGCAGCAGCTGATAGGCCTTGCGGCCCTGCTCGTCTGGCACCAGGAAATACGAGCTGTCGAAAAACAGCGGATCGATTTGCGACGCCTTCACGAACGCGAGCACGTCCATCGATTGCGACGATTTCGGCTCGATCTTCTTTATTTCTTCCGGCTCGATCAGCGCGTATTTGCCTTTCTCGTATTCGAAGCCTTTCACCACTTCCGAACGTTCGACGACGCGGTTGCACGTGGGGCAAAAAAGAGGCTGGCGCAGGCGCGTGTGGCATTTCTTGTGGAGCTGGTGAAGCTGGAATCGCGAACTCCGGGCAGCCGCGTAGAGCTTCACCGGTATCGTGATCAGTCCGAAAGAAATGAATCCCTTCCATGCGGATGAAGCCATCGCGCGCCTCCTGCTGTTTCGCACGGCGATTATAGCAGCGATGTTCGCGGCGCCGCCCCCGAGGCAAGGCTGTAGGCGAGCTCGCCGGGCCGCTGTAGGCGCGCTTTTTCGGTTGGCGAAGCAGGCGCAACTACCTAATAATTTCGGCCATGGCGCTGCAAGAATACCGGCGAAAGCGGCAGTTCCAGGCGACCCCCGAGCCGCGCGGCAAGGAACACACGACCCGGGGAAATAGGTTCGTGGTGCAGGAACATCACGCGACGCGCCTTCACTACGACTTCCGCCTCGAGGTCGACGGCGTCCTGAAATCGTGGGCCGTGCCCAAGGGGCCATCGCTCGATCCTTCGGACAAGCGCCTCGCCGTCCAAACCGAAGACCACCCGCTCGAATACGCGAAGTTCGAGGGTACGATCCCGGCAGGGAACTACGGCGCGGGCGAAGTGATTGTCTGGGACGAAGGCACCTACGAGCCCGAAGGCGGAATGCCGGCGGATCAGCAACTCAACCGCGGCGAACTGAAATTCACGCTGCACGGCAAGAAACTCAAGGGGAGTTTCGTGCTCGTGAAGCTCCGCTTCAGCCGTTCCGGCAAGCCCGGCAAGGATTGGCTGCTGATCAAGCATCGCGATGCAGCGGCCCACGAGGGTTGGAACGTCAACGAGCATTCCGAGTCAGTGATATCGGGCCGCAGCATTCACGCCCGCGCGCAAGATTCGCCCGCCCGCGATGGAGCCCGCACGGCCGCGAAACAGGCGCCGCCGCAGAAGCTCGATTTTCCGGCGGGCGCGAAGAAAGCGCCGATGCCCGAGCACGTGTTGCCCGCGCTTGCCACGCTCGTTGAGACTCCGTTCTCCGATCCGGATTGGCTCTTCGAAATCAAATGGGACGGCGTCCGCACGCTTGCGCGCGTAAAGGACCACCAACTCAAGATATGGTCGCGATCGCAGCGCGAGATCACGCGCGAATATCCGGAGATGGCCGTCCTGCCGAACTTCGTGAATGGACACGATGTCTGGCTCGACGGCGAAATCGTGGCGCTCGATAAAGACGGCCGCAGCGATTTTCAGCAGCTCCAGCAGCGCTTTTCGGTGCAGTCGCCGAGCGCCGAGCTGATGCACCGGGTGCCGGTGGTGTACTACGTTTTCGACATTCTGTATTGCGACGGCCACGACCTGCGCAAGATGCCGCTGATCGAGCGCAAAAAACTGCTGCAGCGGATTCTCGACACGAATGAGCTGGTTCGCTACTCCGATCACCAGGTGGAGAAAGGCCAGGAACTCTACGAACTCGCGCGCGACCGCGGCCTGGAAGGAATCATCGGCAAGCAGATCCATGCCCCATATCCCGAGGGGCGCACGAAATCCTGGCTGAAATTCAAATTCGACAAGGAACTCGATGCTGTGGTGGGAGGCTGGACCGAGCCGCGCAAATCGCGCGAGCACTTCGGAGCGCTTCTGGCCGGCTTGTACGACGGCAAGAAGCTCGAATTCATCGGCGGAATTGGCTCGGGCTTCTCGACGCAACTGTTGGCAAGCCTGGCCGCTCGCCTGCGCGAGCTTCAGACTCCGGAATCGCCGTTCGCGGAAGAGCCGGACACGCGGGAGAAAGCCTACTGGGTGAAGCCCGAACTGGTTGCGCGCGTGACCTACGGCGGCTGGACGGACGATCGACATCTGCGTCAGCCGCGATTTGCGGGACTCCTCGAGGATCACGATCCCCGCGAATGCACCTTCGAGAAGGAAATGCGGATCGAAAAAAATGTGAACGCGCCCCGCGCCGAACGCAAGTCTCACCCGAAAGCGGTGGCGCGCGTTCATGCCCGCTCCTCGCCCGGCCATGCTCTCGATGAAAGGGAACTCATCAAGGAACTCGACTCCGGCGCGCGCGATGACGTCTTCGCTCACCTCGGCGGGCAAACGCTGCACTTCACTAACCTCAACAAGGTCTACTTCCCGCGGGACGGCTACACCAAGCGCGACCTGCTCGCGTACTACCTTAGAATATCTCGCTTCGTTCTCCCGTTTCTCAAAGACCGGCCGCTCGTCCTGCGGCGCTACCCGAACGGCATCGAAGGCGACGCCTTCTTCCAGAAAGACGCCGGCAAGGGCGTGCCGGACTGGATCCAGACGGCCGCGATGCAGTCGGAGACCAAGGGCTCGAAAATCCACTATTTCCTAGCGAACGATCTGCCGTCGCTCCTCTACCTCACCAATCTCGGCTGCATCGACCACAATCCGTGGTCCAGCCGCTACGGTGACCCCGACCATCCCGATTACATTTTCTTCGACCTCGATCCATCCGAGGGCGCGGGGTTCGCGTCGGTGGTGAAGCTCGCGGGCGCGCTTACGGAAAGGCTCGAGACGCTCGGGCTGAAGGTTTTCGTGAAGACATCGGGCGCGACTGGCCTGCACATCTTTATCCCGATTCATCCCCGATATAGCTACGAGCAGGTGCGGCAGTTCGTCGAGCTCGTGGCCACCTGGACGGCCCGCGACTATCCCGAACTCATCACCACCGAGCGCAGCCTCAGCAAGCGCCCGAAAAGCAGCATCTATGTCGACGCGCACCAGAATTCGCGCGGCCAGTCGCTTGCCTCTGTGTATTCGGTGCGGGCCTTCCCGCACGCGCCCGTCTCCGCTCCGGTCTCGCCGCGCGAGCTCAAGCCCACGCTGCGCGCCGACACCTGGAACATCAAGTCGATGCCCGACCGCATGAAAAAAACCGGCGATCTGTGGGCGCGCTTTTGGAAGGAACGTCAGGATTTCGAACGCGCGGTGGAGAAGCTCGCGAAAAAACTGTAGCGCGCGCCAGTCCCCCGCGTCGATTGACATCCCCCTCGCCAACCTGTGGTAGATTCTAGGGCCATTGCGGCCGCCTGCCACACCGCCGGCGGAATTTGAGGAGGACATCCATGAAAGCGCGATTCCTCGTTGTCGTTCCAGCCCTGCTGTTGATGTCCGCGGTTTGCGTGCAAGCCCAGACGGCGCACGCCAATATCGTCGATTCCACCGGGAAAAGCGTCGGCAAAGCGACGCTCAAGCAGACCTCCGGCGGCGTCGAGATCAAGGCCTCGCTTGCGAATCTGCCGGCCGGCACCCACGGAATGCACATCCACGCGGTCGGCAAGTGTGATGCTCCCGACTTCAAGACGGCCGGCGGCCACTTCAATCCCGACATGAAAAAGCACGGCATGGACAATCCCGACGGCATGCACGCCGGCGACTTGCCGAATATCGAAGTCGGCGCGGATGGCAAGGCCAAGGTGAAGGTGGTCGACGCGCACGTCACGCTGAAGGACGGCGATCACTCGCTGTTCCACGACGGCGGCACGTCGATCGTGATCCATGCGGGCGCGGACGACTACAAAACCGATCCCTCGGGAAACTCCGGAAACAGGATCGCCTGCGGCGTGATCGAAAAATAGCGAGTCTTATTCGGGCTGGATGTGCGGCAGCCGCGCCGTGCTGATGGCGCCGGAGGTCAGCGCGAAGCAGGCGCCGCAGAACAATGCGATGTCGACGCTGCGAAGCGTCACTTCGCCGTGCGCCACGATTCCGAAGACAACCGCCACCACCGACACCCCGATCGATTGGCCGACGATTCGCGACATCGTCGCGATGCCGCCGGCGCCGCCGCTTCTCTCGCGCGGAGCGCTCGCCACCATCGCGCGGCTATTCGGCGCGCCGAAGAAGCCGAATCCGGCGCCGCCTAGCGCGGCTCGCCAGATGATGTCGAACGTCGAGGGATGCGCCGGCGCCAGCGCCAGCAGGATCATCCCCGTGCACATGGTGAACATTCCCGTCGTTCCGAGCACTCGCAGCGAGTGGCGGTCCGCGAGCCGTCCTGAAAAGTGCGACATCACTCCCGCCGCGATCGGCCACGGCGTCAAAAGCAAGCCCGCCTTCACCTGCGAAATTCCCAGCGCGTCCACGAAGTAGAAAGGCAGCGCCACGAACGCCAGCCCCTGCGCCATGAACGCGCACACCGATGAGATCGACGCCAGCGCGAAGACCGGGCGCTCGAAGAGGTCCACCGCAAGCATGGGAACGCGCAGCGAAAGTTGCCGCCGCACCAGCAGCGTGCCGAAGAACGCCGCCGCGACGATTTCTCCCGCGGCGATCCAGCGATAGTTCGCTTCGCCGGCTCCGTCGATTCCCGTAATCAGCAGGATCACTGCCGTCGCGTTGAGCACGGCGCTCTGCAAGTCCCATTTGTGCCGTGTGCCGGTAGCCGGCGCCAAAGTCTTTTCCGAAAGACTCAGGGCCAGGATGCCGAACGGGATGTTGATCGCGAAGAGCCAGTGCCACGTCGTGATCGCCAGGATGCCCGAAGCGATGCTGGGCCCGGCCGCGGCCGACGAAAACACGATGATGCCGCTCAGTCCGACGCCTCTCCCGAGAATCGCCCGCGGGTAGGTGTAGCGCATCACCGCTGCCGAGACGCTCCACATGCACGCCGCGCCCACGCCCTGGAAAATCCGCGCCAGCACCAGTTCTTCCAGCGAGCGCGGCAGCGAGCACCCGATCGACGCCAGCGTGAAAAGCGCTAAGCCCGCCTGATACACGCGCTTGTAGCCGATGATGTCCGCCAGCGAAGACATCGGCAGCACGCAAATCGAAACCGCCAGCAGAAACGCGTTTACCACCCAGATCGAGACGTCCGGCTTGGCGTGCAGTTGCACTGCAATGCTCGGCAGCGCCGTGTTCGCGATGTTTCCGTCGAGCACGGACATCGCCAGGCCGATGCAGTACGTCAGCATCGCCATGCGCCGCTGCGCCGGAGGCAACCCGTCCGTCGGCGACGCGCTGTTGAGAAGTTCGCTGCTTATGCTGCTTACGTCGACTTCAGACATGTCCCTGAATTCGCCTTAGTCTCCGATTGCCGCACCGTCACGCGCACGCCTGCGAGGGCGCATCCCGGTCAAGAATTTTGCTGGGTGTTCCAAGGATTCGCGAATGATCAGGTTCCTCGCTCGCGAATCATCCGGATCGCGTCAGGCAGCAGGGAGTCGTTTGCCCGGCCGCCGCCTGAGCCGCCGGAGGATACTTCTTCGGGTTCCGAATCTCCCTCGCCCGGCGCGAGAAAGAGGTTCTCTTCGAGGCCGTGCTGCTTGGTGTAAAGATCGAAATAGCGCCCGCCCGCGGCGTAGAGCGATTGGTGCGTGCCTCGCTCGATCACGCGCCCACCCTCGACCACCAGAATCTGGTCCGCGCGCCGGATCGTCGAAAGCCGGTGCGCGATCACGAACGTCGTCCGCCCACGCATCAGGTAGCGAAGCCCCTCTTGAATTAACGCTTCAGACTCCGAATCGAGGCTGGACGTCGCTTCGTCCAGAATCAGGATGCGCGGATCGGCCAGGATCGCCCGCGCGATCGAAACGCGCTGCTTTTGCCCGCCCGAAAGTTTCACGCCGCGCTCGCCGACCACCGTCTCGTACTTGTTCTCGAAATTTTCCGCGAACTCGTCCACGCGCGCGATGCGGCACGCCGCCAGAATCTCGTCTTCGGTCGCGTCGGGGCGCGCAAAGGCTACATTCTCGCGGATCGAGCCGTCGAAAAGGAACGTCTCCTGCAGCACCACACCGAGCTGCGTGCGGTAGGAATCGAGTTTCACGCGCGCCAGATCGACGCCGTCCACCAGCACCCGCCCGGAGGCCGGCACGTAGAACGCCGCGATCAGCCCGATGATCGTCGATTTGCCCGCGCCGGATGGGCCAACGAACGCCGTCAAGGTGTCCGGGGCGGATTCGAACGAAACATCATAGAGGACCTGCTTGCCGGTCTCGTAGGCGAAATTGACGTTGTCGAAAACCACGCGCCCATCCACCCGATCGAGCCGCACGGTGCGTGCCGGATCCGCGTCCTCGATGCCTTCGTTCAGCACCTCGCGTGTGCGCTCGAGCCCTGCCAGCGCCTCGTTCATCTGCGGCCCGATCGAGGCAATCTGCGCCACCGGCGCGATCAGCATCGCTAGAAACGCCATGTATGACACGAGCAGGCCCGGCGTCATCGTTCCCGCCAGAATATTGCGCGCGCCGAGAAACATCATCAGCGCGGAGACGATGCCCATCAGCGCCGTCGCCGAAAAGCTCATCATCGATGTCGCGGTCAGGGTTTGCAGCACGTTGTCGAGCAGGCGTTGCACTCCCGCCTGAAACACTTTTTCCTCGCGCTCCTCCGCCCGGTAGCCTTTCACCACGCGCACGCCGCCGAGCGATTCGGTCAGCCGGCCAGTCACCTCGGCGTTGATCTTCGGCCGCGCCCGGTACATCGGACGGATTTTCTTAAGCGCCTGGCTCAACCCCACGCCGAAGAGCAGGACTGCCACTGAAGCTGCCGCGGTCATCGAGACGCTCACTCGCAACAGGTAGACGAGCGCGAAAACCGCGGTCATGATTCCGCCGGCGAAATCGATCAGGCCCGTGCCGATCAAATTGCGGATGCCTTCGACGTCGCTCATGATGCGCGAGACGAGCACGCCGGTTTTGTTCGCGTCGTAATACGCTACCGGCAGCCGCCCGATGTGCGCCTGCACTTTCACGCGCAGTTCCGTGATCATTCGCTGCGACGACTTCGAGAGAAGCTGCGTGAGAATGTACGACGTAAGCCCCTGAATCAATGTCGCTCCGACCACAGCCCCCACCAGCGGCTTCAACAATCCAGCGTTGTGCTTGGCGATCACGCCGTCGAAGAGGTACTTCAGCGAGCCGGGAGCCACGAGCCCTGCGAGGCGATTGATCAGCATCAGCACGAATCCGACGGCGAGAATTCCGCCGCGCGGCTTCATCAGCGCCCACACGTCCGGCAGCACTTTCCACGCCGCCTTCTTGTTCGGCTTGGATTGCGCCGCCGCGTCGCTTCCGCTACCTGCCACTCGCGTGGCGCGCGTCTGCTCGCCCGATCCGCCGATTTTGGGTGCGCCGAAAGTGGGCATGTTAGGCATTGACGTCGATCACCGTGCGCCCGCGAATCCTTCCCGCGAGAATCGCCTCGCCAAGCTCGCGGATCTTCTCGATCGGTTCCACTTGCGTCATGCGATCGAGCAAGCGCATCGGCAGGTCGCGCGAGATTCGATCCCAGATTTCGCGCCGCCGCGCATTCGGCACATTCACCGAATTAATTCCGAGCAGGTTCACCCCGCGCAGGATGAAAGGGAACACAGTCGAGGTGAACGTCGCGCCTCCCGCCAGCCCGCACGAAGCGATGCTGCCGCCCGCCACCGTCGAGCGCAATAGGCCGGCCAGCGTCTCGCCGCCCACGTTGTCGATTCCGCCCGCCCATCGCTCCGGATCGAGCGATCGCTTGGACGGCCCCGCCAGCGTTTCGCGATCCACCACCGCGCTCGCGCCTAGCTCGCCCAGATACTCGTGCAGCTCCATCCGCCCTGTGGACGCCGCCACCTTGTATCCGAGATGCGCGAGAATCGCGATTGCGACGCTGCCCACGCCGCCCGCCGCGCCCGTGACGACCACTTCGTGCCCGCTTGGCTTCACGCCGTGCTGTTCGAGCGCCATCACGCTTTGCATCGCCGTGAACCCGGCCGTCCCCACCGCCATCGCTTGTTTGAGGCTGATGCCTTCCGGCAACGGCACGACGAACTCCGCCTTGATCCGCGCGAATTGCGCGTAGCCTCCCCAGAAAGTCTCCGACGTGCCGCAGCCCGTCACTACCACCGGATCGCCCGGCTTGAACTCCGCCGCGCTCGATTCTTCGACCGTCCCCGCGAAATCCACCCCCGGCACCATCGGATACGCGCGGATCACTCCCGGCTTGCCGGTGACCGCCAGCCCGTCCTTGTAATTGAGGCTCGAATACGCGATGCGGACGAGCACGTCGCCGGCGGGAAGTTGGCTGCGGTCCACCTGTTGCAGCGATGAGGCAAACGCGCCGTTGTCCTGCGTCACGAGAAGGGCCTTGAATGTCGTCATTACTGGCACCAGAAGCATCTGATGGGATTCTACATGTGCGGTTGGGGATTCACCACCGGCGGAAAACAGTGCTAGCGTCCTGATTCGGCTGTTTCTGTTATTTGTTCGCTCGCCAGATAGGAGAACATGATACGGCGTTGCACGGACCACGATTTTGCGGCGATTGAATCGGTCATCAACGAGGCTGCCCAAGCCTATCGCGGCTCGATCCCCGAAGATTCTTGGCACGAACCTTACATGACCGCCCAGGCCCTGCGCTCCGAGATCGCCGCGCAGGTGCTTTTCTGGGGGTGGGAAGACGGAGCGGGTTTGGTCGGCGTGATGGGAATTCAGCGCGTTCGGGACGCCACGCTCATTCGCCACGCCTACGTGCGGTCCGCGCACCAGGGCAAAGGAGTGGGAGCGGCCCTCCTCAAGTTTCTGGTGGAACGCGCCGAGGGGAAGCTGTTAGTCGGCACGTGGGCGGCCGCGCAATCGGCGATCCGCTTCTACGAGCGGCACGGATTCAGGCTTGTCCCGCCAGCGAAAAAGGACGTGCTCCTCGACACCTACTGGACGATTCCTTCGCGGCAGAGGGACACCTCTGTGGTGTTGGAATACGTGCGATAGAGGCCGCCTACGATCGCGCACGCATGTCGCTCGACGTGCCGCCCGCCGCCGGGACGTAGCACTTCAGCGTGTAGTCCATCACCATGCGGTCGGCGTTGAACCGCCAGCCCAGCGTGCGAATCGTCCGCTTCATGCGCTTGATCCAGCCGCGGGGCAGGCCGTCGCGGTCGCGCTGGTAGTACAAAGGAATCACTTCCTCGCGGAGCACGCGATACAGCTCGGCCCCATCGCGCGAGTCGTGGACGTTCATATCCGAATGCGTCCTGCCGGTTCCGATCGCGAAGCCGTTGAGCCCGTCGTACGCCTCCGCCCACCAGCCGTCCAGCACCGAAAGATTCAGGCCGCCGTTGAGCACCACTTTTTGTCCGCTGGTGCCGGAAGCCTCCAGCGGTCGCCGCGGGTTGTTGAGCCACACGTCGACGCCTTGCACGAATTGCCGGCCCACGTTGATGTCGTAGTCCTCGACGAAAACGAACTTGTCGGCGAACATCGAATTGCGCATCATCTGCGCCACCTGCTGCAGCACGCGTTTACCCGGCTCGTCGAGCGGATGCGCCTTGCCCGCGAAGACGAACTGCACTGGCCGCTTCGGATCGTTCACCATCGACGCCAGCAGCTCGATATCGGCCAGCAGAAGATTGGCTCGCTTGTAAGTCGCGAATCGTCGCGCGAATCCGATCGTCAGCGCGTCCGGGCTCAGCACCCGTGATAGCGCCCGCAAGGTTTCCGAAGATTCGCTGCGCCGCTCCGCCTGCTGCACCGCTCGCCGCCGCACGAACTGCAGCAGCTCCGACTTCAAGCTCAGGTGCGTCTCCCACAGCTCGCCGTCGTCGACGTCCTCGATTCGCTCCCAGATTTTCGCCTCGCTGCTATGCTCGTGCCAGCCGGGGCCCAGGTGCCGCTCGTACAGACGGAACATCTGCGGCGCGAGCCACGACGGCACATGCACGCCGTTCGTGATGTGCCCGATCGGAACGGCCTCTTCCGTTCTGCCCGGATACAGTCCCGTCCACATCTGCCGCGATACCTCGCCATGCAAAGCCGAAACCGCATTCGCGCGCCGCGAAAGCTTCAGCCCCAGGACCGTCATGCAAAAATCTTCGTCGTGGTTATACGGGTTTACACGGCCCGTCTCGAGAAATTGCTCGGGCGAAAGGCCCATCTGCTCGCGCAGGGGACCGAGGTGCTCTTCGATCAGCCCCGGACTGAACCGGTCGTGGCCGGCGGGCACGGGCGTATGTGTGGTGAACACAACCTCGCGAGAGACGCGCGACGCCGCCTTATCGAAGGGCAAACCTTCATCCGCCATCCGGTTGCGAATCGCTTCGAGCACCACGAACGCGCTGTGGCCTTCGTTCAAGTGCAGCACGCCCGGCGTGATTCCCAGCGATTTCAGAGCCCGATAGCCGCCGACGCCAAGCAGCAACTCCTGCCGGATGCGGATGCGCAGATCACCGCCGTAAAGGCGCGACGTCAGCTCGCGATCCTCCGGCGCGTTTCCTTCGACGTTCGAGTCCAGGAGAAACAGGTCGCGCCGCCCGACCTTGACGCGCCACACCTTCGCATAGATCGAGCCCGTCCGAGTCTCGATCTGCACCATCACCGGCTCGCCGTTCGTTCCGATGGCGCGCGCCATCGGCAGTTGATTCACGTCGGTCTCGAGATATTCCTCTTCCTGCCAGCCGTCGTTGTTGAGGCGCTGCCGGAAATATCCTTGCCCGTAGAAAAGTCCGATTCCGACCAGGGGAATATCGAGATCGGAGGCGCTCTTGATGTGATCGCCCGCCAAGACTCCCAGGCCGCCCGAATAGATCGGCAGCGACTCGTGCAGCCCGAACTCCGCCGAGAAATACGCCACCGGGCGCGGCCGCAAGACGCTCGCGTGGCGCGCTCCCCAGGTGCGGTCCCTTTCGAGATACTCGCGCTCGCGGCGGTAGGCGTAGTTGATCCGGCTGTGCAGGACAAGTTCCGCGGCCCGCTGCTCGAGTTTGCGCAGCGGCATTCCCATCAGCAGTGAAATCGGATTGTGGTTCAGCGCGGCCCACGCGGCGGGGTCCAGATCGAGGAACAGGTTGGTCGAGTCCTGATCCCAGCTCCACCACAGATTGCGCGCCAAGGACCACAGCCGCTCCTGCGTCGGCGCGATAAACCGGTCGAGCGTCCGCGCCTCGCTTACCACAGGCGCCACTTGCGCTGCGACCTCAACCAACATCCGGATTTCGTCTTCCCGGAAAACGCGTGGCTCGATGGTCTGCACAACCAGCACGCCTTGCAGGACTCCGCGATCGACTAATGGGACACCAAGGAATGACTGGTAGCGGTCTTCTCCCGCTTCGGTGAAATACTTAAACCGGGGATGATTCTGCGCGCGTTCCACGGACACCGGCCGCACCTGCTCCGCCACCAGCCCCGCGAGGCCCTCGTGAACGGTCATCCGCAGCGTGCCGATGCACTTCGGCCGCAATCCCACGGTAGCCGCCAACACAAGATTGTTCCGGTCCGGCTCCAGCAGGTAGACCGAGCAAACGTCCGTATTGAAGCGCTTGGCGATCAGCGCCACCACGTTCATCAGCGTTTCAGCGGGTTTGCCGCCCTCGGCGGCGAGGTTGGCGATTTCCTCTAGGGTTAGAAGGTGGCTCTCGCGCTCTTGCGCAGTCGGGCTCATGGTCTCGATTCCGTCATCATCCTGGTACGCTTTGGCTGCTTTTGGTGTCATGGCGCCCGGCTGCCCGTTCGCCCTGCACGATCGGCGAACGAGTGAAGCTCGGCGAAAACTCTAGTCGGCCCCCGCGCGTCGCGTCCAATCCAAATTCTGGATTACCTCTATAAGCCTCCAACACCGTGCTGCTCGATCGCCGCACGCATCACGTCTTCCACCACAGTGAATTTTAGTCAATTTCCAGCGGCCTCGCCCGAGGGTTCTCCACGGATCGCGGCGTAGTTAACACCGTGGCGCTTGTGCCGAATTTTGATGGACTGGGGAATTTTACGGGGGCGCCGACTGCATGTGGAAAACCACGGACACCGTCGTTTGCGATTCGATGGGTTTCCCGTTGAGCAGAGTGGGAGTATAGCGCCAGCGCCGCACCGCGCTCCGCGCGGCCTCGATCAGCAGGCCGGGTCCGCTCAGAGCGATCACGCTGCGCACCACGCCATCCGTGCCGATCGTCACCTCGAGCTGAACCGTTCCCTGCACGTCCTGCTCCCTCGCCAACTCCGGGTAAATCGGATTCACGTGGTAGATCAGGACGCCTCGCTGCAACACGCTCGCAGGCCGCGCCGCCGATGTTTCCGGGGGCGGGGCAATCTGGCTCGGATCGACCGTTTGATCGAACGAGATGCTCACTCCTCCGTCGGAAGGCCCCGCGACTGCCGGCGCGCTCGGCTGCCCGGCGCTGCCGTCTTGTGCCGCGCGCGCTCCGATTTGCGGCGTTGCGAGCGCCGGATTGTAGGCCGGCCACGGGGATGGCGCCGGCTGCTGCTGCGAGTGCGAAGCCGTCGGCGGGCTGCCCGGAGTCAAATTCAGGGGAATCGTCCAGCGCTGATTGTAGAGGTCCACCGTTTCGATTTGCGAGATCGGCGGGCCCAACGTCGCTGAATCCGCCGGCGTGGTGTTCGCTTGCGCCGCTTTCGTGGTGGGCGTCGCCCGATGCAGGTTCTCCCACAGGCTCTCGAACGTCCCGCGCCCCGCGACCCATCCGGCGGCGAGCGATACCACCGCGAGCACCGCGATGAGTCCCGCGAGATTCCACGCGCGCTCGGATCGCGCCTCATGGGTGGGGGCGCTCTCCGCAAATAGATCCTCGGTCACCAGACTCGGCTGGCCGGCTGGCTGCCCAAGCGATGGCAGGGAGAGCGGAGAAGCGGGCGTTTGCGCAGACGCTTCCGTCAGGGGTCGCTCCGCCACTGCAGCGGACGGTTCGGGAATTGCGGCGGCTTCGTCGTGGACGGCGTCAGCCGCTTGGCCCGGCTCCTCCGCGGTCGACTCTCCTGCCAGCCATTCGCGGATCAGCTTGCGCCCTGCGTCGGGCAGGTCGATGAATTCGAGCCCCGCGACCTTCCGCGAGTCGTTGGCCCACACCACTCGCGCGGACGCCTCGAGCCATTCCCTCGACTGAGAAAGCTGGAAGCGCACTTTCGGCAGCGCGTCGTCCATCAGGCTCGTCACCGCCTGTACCGAAAAGCCGCCTTCGCTGAAGTTCAGGACGATGCCGCCGTTTCCCTCATCCAGTTCCACATACGTGAGCGTACGCATCGGGTGACGCGTATACGTGCGGCGTTCGGGAGCCGCAAGCTCTTCGATGTATTCCAGTGCGCCAGACATTCGCCGCGTCCTCAGGTCGCGGGAGGGGGGCCGCAACTCGGTAGACCAAACTTGACACGATTGTAAGGCAGTCGCCGCGCAGCCTCAAAGGTTACCGACGGGCGCGGGCGCCGCAAAACATGCTATGGCGCCGCCGACGCCGCCTGAGCCTGCGGCCACGAGGCAGGGAAGTCGATCTCGTAGCGATTCGTTTGATCGAACATCACAAATCCCGCCACGTCCGCGATATCGCCGGTCACGAGCTGATTGAACGTGCGTTCGGCGTACGCCGTTTTCTGGCCGGGCCAGCTAAAAAGATGGCTCACCTGCAACTCGATCCGCGTGCGATTCTGCGCCGGCACGAAGGTGGTCGAGTTCAGAGCGATCGGTTCGTCGCCGCTCAGCGTGCCGCTCGATTTCAGGCGGCTCATGATGACGATATTCGGGCCCTTGATCAGCCGGTAATCGGTATCGGTCGTGTTGTCGAGGTCGTAGAGGAAAACCACCGCCGCATGCGTCGCGTCGATCTCCTGCACCCGAATCCCCGCGAGGCTGCTCCGGATGGCCTTTGCGTTCCACGCCGCGGGTTGGTTCGAGGGCGGATTGCTCCGCGCAACTCTCGATCCCGCGAGAATCACGGTCAGCAGCAGAGCGATCGCGCTCGCCAACAAAACCCCCACGCCGACTTTTTTCCAGAGGGCCATCGCCGCTAAATCTATCACACCCGAAGGAACCTACGCGATTCAGTAAGCTCCACAATCGAAAACAATAACCGCCTGCGTGGCGAATGGACGGCGAGCTATTCGACCCTCGCGGCGCGAGCCACAAGTCACGATTCCCGAATCACGGGTCCGATAGTGTAATCTACTCGCATGAGCGACGAAAAAATCAAGAAGAGCGATGCGGAGTGGCGATCCCAATTGACCGACGAGCAGTATCACGTCACGCGGCGCAAGGGAACTGAGCCGCCCGGCACCGGCGAATACGAGGACACGGAAACTCCCGGCACCTACGTCTGCGTCTGCTGTGGCCAGCCGCTTTTCAGCTCCGAAGCCAAATATCATTCCGGCTCCGGCTGGCCGAGCTACTGGCAGCCCATCACTGCTGAGAGTGTGGAGATGGAGCGCGATATGAGCCACGGCATGGTCCGCACCGAAGTGATGTGCAGCCGCTGCGACGCTCACCTTGGACACGTCTTTGAAGACGGCCCTCAGCCGACCGGCCTGAGATTTTGCATCAACTCCGCCGCTCTGGAACTCCAGCCCGGCGAAGGCGACGCCGAAAAAAAGCCCTAGTGGTCGAAGAAGAAAACCTGCGGGTTCATGTCGCCTGAGTCCGCGGCAATCGCCCGCGCGCTCGATGGCGAAACCATGTACAGGATGAGATTCGTCGGGAATCCCGTCGGCGCGTTCGTCGTCACCGGACTTCGCCCGTCGCTCGCCAAGCCATTCAGCGTTGCGGTCAGAGACTGCCCGAGGAATGCGGGCTTGCCGGGTGAGGGAGCCGCGTCGACTGTGCCCGTGATGCCTCCCGTGCCATTCGCGACCACCTGACCGACGCCGCTGGGCACGCCCGTCGCACCCGGATACGGCGCGGCCAGCGTGTAACCCCCAACAACAATCGCATTGGTGTAAGTCATCGGTGTTTGCTGCACCAGGAATCCCGTCGTCACTGCGGCGTCGCTTCCCAGGACGAATCCTGTCCCCGCACCCGTGAGGTATGCGTTCGCGATACGCGGTGTAGGCGGAGGCATCGCGGAGCTGGCCAGGCTGAAAGTCACGCGCCCATTCGTCAGGATCGTGCACGTTCCCGAGAAGACTTCGGACGTGGTCACCGTCCCGGCGTCGTTCTCGTCGGCGGTCAGGAATGGACTCGCGGAAGCGGTTCCATCGCAAGAGGGCGCCGTGAGCAGGCCTCCGACAACGCTCGCATTGCCGCTATCGACTCCTGTCGCCGTGAGGACGCTCGTTCCTGTTCCCATCAGCGTCCCTGAATTGAACGCCGTCCCCGGGTTCTGCAGGATCATTTCACCGCTCAATCGCGGCGGGCTCTCGAGCGTCGTCGACGACAAATCGTCTTCCATGAAGTACAGGTCCGACGACGATACGAAATAGAAGATGAACGTAAGCGTTACTTCCGGCTGGTTCGTCGGCTGCAGCAGGATTGTGGCTCCTCCGCGAGGGCTGCCTCCGCCGACCAAGGAAAACGTTCCGCTCACATTCTGCGAGCTCATCGTACCCGCGTCGTTCAAATCGGTGTTGGGGCCACTGCCGCCGGGGGTGATAGTTCCCGAGCCATTCGAGTTGAGTACGCCCGCAAAGGCTTCTCGCTTGTTGCTGCCGTCCACGCCGGTGAAGAGGAACGCGTAGTTCCCGCTGAAGCTCGCCGTCGCCGCGCCCGGCGATGGCTTGATCACGCCCTCACCGTGCGTCCCGAACACGTCGTTGTTCGTGCCGGTCGCGTTGTTCTCGAAGAAGTGGATCACTCCGGTCGAATCGAGGACGAGCTGGTAATCGAGCGTCAGCGTCGTGCCCTGCGAATTGATCGCCTCGAGTTCCATCGTGCCGCGGCCGTCCGAGCCTATGGAGTAGAAGCTGCCGCTGACAGGTGTGGTCGTGCTGTCAAACGGCACGATCGTGATGTTGTTCAGGATTTGAATTTGCTTGGCTGAAGCGGAGTACCGGCTGCTGTCTTCGCTGCCCGCCGTGATGTGGCCGCTCCCGTCCGCCGTCAGCGTTCCGACGACCGTCACTGGCCCGCCGGAATCGAATCCCTGGAAAAAGAAGGTGTAGGTGCCGTTGACGAGGCTATTGCCGCCGCTTGTTCCCGGATTCACCACGAGACTGTACGGCTGCGTCTTCGTCACCGGAACAACCTCGGAATCCGTCACCTGTACGGTGAAAGTCGAAGTTCCGGCGAGCACCGGGATGCCCGAGATCGTCCCCGTCGAATTGTTCGCCGTCGCCAGCGTAAGTCCCGCAGGCAGTTGTCCCGAAAGGAGCGTCCATTTATACGGCGCGTTGCCGCCGGTCGCTTGAATAGAAGCGCTGTACCCGGTCGCGACCGTGGCGGTCGGCAGCGACGGCGTGGTGATCGACAGCGGCGGCGGATTCTTGATCGTGATCGAGATGGTCTGCGGCCCTGCCGTCTGTGCCGGGGGATTCGGCAGCGAGGAGTCCTTCACGGTCACCTGCAATGTGAAGGTGCCGGTCGTGGTCGGCACGCCGGTGATCTGTCCACTCGTGGGGTTGAGCGTCAGCCCCGGAGCAACCGTCGTCCCGCCTCCGACGAGGCTCCACGTCAGCGGTAGCACTCCGCCCGTTGCGTTGAGCGATGCCGTGTAGTTCACATTCGTAAATCCCGGCGCCAGCGTCGTCGTCGAAATGCTCAACGGGGGAGGCGGCTGCAGCGTGATCGAGTAAGCCTGCGTGATCGTGTCGTGGAATGGAGCCGTGGGGGTTTGGTCGTCCACCACCTGCACCGTGAAGTTCAGGATCGTTGGGTTCGGGCCTGGATTGCACGGCGTGCCCACGATCGTATCGGTAAGGCCGCTGGCCAAGGCATTCAGCGAAAGGCATGCATTCTTGAGTTGTTGCGCGCCCGCCGTCACGCTGTACGCGTACGGCGTAACGCCGCCGGTGATCGTGATCGTCTGGTTGTACGGCACCCCGTTAAAGCCGCCCTGCAGTGGGCAAGTTGCGATCGTCGAAATGCACGGAGCCGAGAAAGTAGGCGCCAGCACCACGGTAATCGTGCTGGTTTGCGTCGCCGCGCTATTCGTGACGGATGTTGCCGTCAGCGTGGCGGTAATCGAAGACGAGATGCCGGTCGGCGCCGTATAAGTGACCGCGGAACTCGTGGTGTTCGTCAGCGTGCCGCAGCCGGTTGCCGGAGTGCCGCCGCAGTTCGTGCCCGTCAGCTTCCAAGTGACCCCGCCGGCCTTCGTATCGCCGCCAACGATCGCCGTATAATTGATCACGCCGCCTTCGTCGACGGTCTGCGCCCCGCTCGGCTGCAGTTCGATCACGATCGTGCCGGCCCCGCCGCCGCAGCCCCCAAAAAGCGCCGCGACAAAAACAACCGCAAACAGCGCTGCTACATACGCGTGGCGGGCGCGGCTCATGCGGCCACCGTGGTGCGCGCGATCGAACTTACCTTGCAGGGAACTGCCTTGGATTTGGGCATAGGCCTTCAAAGGAGTCGAGTTCACTCGTAAATTTTTCTCTTTTCGGACGCCTAAGCCGGGATGGGACACCCGCCCTCGGACTCACGGCACCAGCAGCCAAACGAGTTGAATAACAAAACCCTCGGAGAGTGTCAACGCACATCTCCGCCCCGGACTTCGGGCCTTCTCACCGACACACTCCCGCACTCCGATTCAGGCATGTGGATGCGTCCCGCGAAGCCGCCGTTGCCTGATGCCTCAGGCCGTCATAGGCGGCCTAGGCCGGGGTCGTGCGATACGCCCAGTCTGGCGCCGCTCCTGCGCTCTGGCCCGCGTTTGCGGCCGAGACGATCGAATCGACGACCGGGCGTTCCGGAGAAAGCGAGCAGACCGGATCGGCGGCCTCGGCGCGGCCTGCCAGCAGAAACGCCTGGCACCGGCAGCCGCCGAAATCGGCAGCCCGGCGCTCGCAACTCCTGCACGGCTCGATCATCCATTCCTCGCCGCGATACTTGCGAAACGCCTCGGATTCCTCCCACACCTCGCGAAGCGGGCGCGTCCGCACGTTGTCGAACGTCAGGCCGGGAATCACCCGCGCCGCGTGGCACGGCAGCGCGTCTCCGTTGGGAGTCACGAGAACCACCTTGCGTCCCCAGCCGCCCATGCAGGGCTTGGGATATTTCGCATAGTAATCCGGCACCACGTATTCCACGCGAATCTCTCGCTGTAGCCGCTCTTGGGCCTGTTTTAGGATTTCGAGCGAGCGATCCAGTTGCGCGCGCGAAGGAAGCAGCCGAGCGCGATTCGAAAACGCCCATCCGTAATACTGCACGTGCGCGAACTCGACGCGCCCCGGCCGGATCTCTTCGGTCAGCGCGATCATCGCTTCGAGCTGGTCGAGGTTCTCCCGGTGAATCACGAAATTCAGCGTGAAGCCCACGCGATGCTTCTTCACCCAGCCGGCGACGCGCAGCTTCTGCTCGTAGGCGCCGGGCCGCGCTCCCCCGAATTCGGTCGAACTGTCTTCCCGCGCGCCTTGAAAGCTGAGCTGCAGGTGATCGAGGCCCGCGCCCACGAGTTCCTCGAGCCGGCGCTCGTCGAGCGGCATTCCCGACGTGATGAGACTCACGTAGAGGCCGGCGGCGCGTGCGCTGCGGACAATTTCCGCGAGGTCGGTGCGCGCCAAAGGCTCGCCGCCGGTCAGATCCGTCTGCAGCACGCCCATTGCCGCCGCCTGCTGGAAGACGCTCGTCCATGTTTCCGTCGAGAGTTCGCCCGCGCGCCGCGTCAATTCCAGCGGATTCGAGCAATACACGCAGTGCAGGGGACACCGGTGGGTGAGTTCGGCGACAAGCGCGAGCGGCGTTGGAATCAGGGCTGGCATGATGAAGTTACGATGCACGTCACGAGCGGCGCCGGTCGAGCGGCCTGCTCACTCGAAATCCAGCGCGCGCTCGTCGTGCAGCAACGCAAGATACCCAAGAATATCCTGCTCCACTTTTTGCGGCGCGGCCTTCGCATAGATTCGCTGCAGCTCGGAAACGATCTCCTGCACGGTATGTTTCCCGTCGCAGCGCTGGACGATTTCGAGGCTCGGCCCATTGAGCCGCAGCGCCCGCTCGGGCATCAAGAGGACGCGCTGCTGATTCTGGTCGTTCAGGCGGCAGCCCGCCGCGAGCCGCGGCTTCTGCGTCAGCTCGGGGGTCACGCTTGCTCCGCCGGACGGAACGCGCCGGGCGGCGGCCATCCCGGCGCAACATACGAAAAGTAGAGCGCGTCGAGCTGCGCCCATAAAATATCGCACTTCGCGCGCAAAGCCGCCAGCGACAGCTCCTGCTGCTCGCGTGTGTGCGCATGCTTCGCCACCCATGCCAGCGCGAACGTCGAGTCCTCCGGCGCCTGCGTGATGCGCGCCTGGAAATAGTCCAGGCCGCTCGAAAGCCACGGATAGTATTGCCGCAGCTTATCCATGCGCAGCGCGATCAGCTTTCCGGAGAAAAGTTCCGTCAACGACGACGCCACCGCCTCCAGGTGCGAGCGAGAGCGCACCAGATTCACGTACGCCTCCACCGCGAACCGCGTCGCCGGCAGAATTCCGCTACCTTCGATCGCGTGCTCGCGCGGCAGTCCCGTCGCCTCCACCAGCTTCAGCCACTTCTCGATCCCGCCCGGATGCGTGCCGTCGCCGTCGTGGTCGATGATGCGCTTCCGCCACGCACGCCGGAAATCGGGATCCTCGCTCCGTGCCAGGATGTACGCGTCCTTGATCGGGATGCGGCTCTGGTAGTAGTAGCGGTTGAGCGCCCACGCCTGCAGTTGCCCGCGCGTGAGCTTGCCTTCGTGCATCAGCAGGTGAAACGGATGCTTGTGGTGGTAGCGTTCCTCGCCAATCGCCTGGAAACGCGCGACGAATTCAGTTTCAGGGATCAGCGCCTGCGAATCGGTTCCGCTCACAGGACAAACTCCATTCCGTCACGCGCAATTTCCCAGCCAGCCTTCTGCATCTCGCGGCGCTCCGCGCTCTCTTCGTTGAGAATCGGATTCGTGTTGTTGATGTGGATGGAGACTTTCCGGGGGCGCGTCTCCAGCCGCAACTCGTCGATCAGCCCAACGTTTCCGGAAAGCGGCGGATGGCCCATCTCGCGAGCGCTTTTCCCGCTGCCGCGGATCGCGATCAGTTCATCGTCGCTCCAGAACGTGCCGTCCAGAAACACCAGGTCGCTCGCCACCGCTCGTGCTTTCCACGCGCTGCTCTTGCCCGGCAGCCCCGGCGCAAAGAACATGCTCTTCCCGCCGCACGCCACGGCCAATCCGATCACTGCTTCATTCCTCGCAAGCGCCTTGCGCAACGACGCGTCCACATAATCCGGGTATTCGCCTTCCAGCGCGACGGCAGTGCACGCGAGCCCCGATCTTCGGTCCAGCAGCGTCTCTTTCCCGCCTGCCAAATCGCACCACTCGACGGGAGGCTTCGATCGTTCCAGCACGCGAAACATGCTGTTCGTTTCCGTCAGAATTCGCCGCACGCCCGAGGTCGCGTAGATGCGGAAACGATGGAATTCTCGCAGATGCAGCAGTCCAACAACGGCGTCGACGTCGGCGCTCGTCAGCACCACGCCGGCGATAGGGCTGCCGCGTTCTCCCGCAGCAGGAGCCAATTCAGCTGTCGCAAGGATTTGCTGCCTGAGGTCGGGAGAAGCGTTCAGCAGAAACCACGACTGGTTGTCCGCCGTCACGGCCAGCTGCGCCTGCGTACGTGACATTCCCTGAGCGCTTTTTTGACGCACACGTACGCAGTTCGCGCAGCCGCAATTCCACTGCGGGAATCCGCCCCCGGCGGCGGAGCCGAGGACTTTTACGCGCATCTACGAACTACAGTTCGGCGTTGGCGTACGAGCTGACTTCGCAATTCAGGTCGATCGATTCGTGCTGAGGTGTGGCCCATTCCATGGTGTTGCCTCCCGATCCGAATTGTGCATCGAACCGCTACACGACAGATAGATGCCGCGCAGTATATCCGCGCTGCCCGAATGCCACAACTGTTTTCTGGTCAAGAGGGTGGCGCTTAAGGACGGCAACTTCGGTCCGCCTTTGCCGCATCACACCTAGTGTTCGGGTGGCCCGACGCTCTTCGCACGGTCACGCGCTTTTCGATTTTGGCGGACGGTTGGTTTTTTGATATAAGAGGTCGGCTTGGTGCGGCCCTTGTAACGGGTTCTTATTCTGCTTTTGCCGTTTATTCATATACGTGGGGGAACGCATTGATTGAAGTTGAAGACCTGACCAAGGCCTATGGCCCCGTCACAGCGGTTGACCACGTTTCATTCACCGTAAATCCAGGCGAAATCCTAGGTTTTCTTGGCCCCAACGGAGCCGGGAAGACCACCACCATGCGCATCCTGACAGGCTACATCCCCGCCACCTCGGGCACCGCGCGGATTTCCGGCTTTGACGTCTTCGACGATTCGCTCGAGGTCCGCCGCCACATCGGCTACCTGCCCGAAGCGCCTCCCGTCTATCTGGACATGACCGTCGAGTCCTATCTCGATTTCGTCCTGCGCATCAAGAACATCCCGGCGGACAAGCGCCGCGCCCGCCTCGACGAAGCCCTCCAGAAAACCAGCCTCGGCGACAAGCGGCACCAACTCATCAAGCAGCTTTCGCGCGGGTACAAGCAGCGCGTCGGCCTCGCGCAGGCGCTCGTTCACGACCCCGACGTGATCATCCTCGACGAGCCCACCGTCGGCCTCGATCCCAAGCAGATCATCGAAGTCCGCAACCTGATCAAGGGACTGGCGGGCGACCACACCATCATTCTTTCGACGCACATTCTTCCGGAAGTCAGCATGACCTGCGATCGCGTGGTGATCATCAACAAGGGCAAGATCGTCGCCGTCGACACGCCGCAGAATCTCACCACGCAGCTCAAGGGCAGCCAGAAGATTCACGTCGACGTTGCGGCCCCTGAAAAGCCCCTTTCGGAGATGCTTTCGAAGATTCCGGGCGCGAATCGCGTCGAGGTGAGCGCTCATCCGGGCGGCCACCTCACGGCCACCATCGAAGCGGCGGCCGGCCAGGACATTCGCAGCCAGATTGCCGCGCAGATCGTGCAGAATGGCTGGCCCCTTTACGAGCTTCGCGGAATCAGTCTTAGCCTCGAGGACATTTTCCTTCAATTGACCACCGACGACGCAGCGCACGCCGCCCAGCCGTCGAATTGATGCAGTGAATTCATAGGAGTAGAACCGAGAATGCGGAGCGTCTACGCGATCTATCGCAAGGAGATGGGGCACTACTTCGTTTCACCCGTGGCCTACGTCGTTGTCGCGGTCTTCCTGATCGTCGCCGGGTTTTTCTTCCGCCTGTACATGGGTCTTGCGAACGATCAGGCCATGGAAATGGCCATGCAGGGAATGGGGTCGGGCATGGACGTGCCCGCCGAAGTCCTGCGCGCGTTTTTCGGCCTCATTTCGACGCTGATCCTGTTTCTCGCGCCCATGCTCACGATGGGCGTGTACGCCGAGGAGCGGCGGCGCGGCACCATGGAGTTGCTGATGACTTCGCCGATCACAGAATTCCAGATCGTGCTCGGCAAGTTCCTCGCTACGCTGACGCTTTTCGTGATCATGTTGTTTCCCACCGCCCTCTACGTCGCCTACATGTGCTTCCACACCGACCCCAAGATGCAGTGGGCGCTTGTTCTCACCGGCTATCTCGGCGCGCTCCTCCTGGGAGCCTCGCTGCTCGCGATCGGCTCCTTCATCTCGTCGTTGACGGAAAGCCAGCTCATCGCCGTGGTGCTCAGCTTCGGCGCGATCCTGATTCTCTGGGTGCTCGATTTCGTGGTGCGTGGTTCCGATAGCGTCGCCGGCACGGTCCTGCAGTACATTTCCGTGATCCATCACTACGATGACTTCACCCGCGGCGTCATCGACACGTCGAGCCTGATCTATTACGTCAGCGTCCCGATTCTCTTCCTCTTCCTCACCGTGCGCTCGATCGATTCGATTCGCTGGAGACGCGCATGACGCCCGCGCCTCAGAAGCCGCTCGGCCGCGCCTCCTGGGCGGAACTTGCCGCCACGATCGGCGCAGCCTGTCTCGTCGCAGGCTATCTGCGTTACACGATCCAGGGCGAATGGATGCGGATGTCCGAGATACTGGCCATTGGCGGCGGCGTCCTGCTCCTCGCCGGAATCGTTTTCGGTTTCCAGGAAATCATCGCATTCTTCTCGAAGCGCTCTTCGCGCCTCGGGACGAACGCCACCATTCTCGGCCTGGCCGTGCTCGCGATTCTCGCGATCGCCAATTTCGTCGGCTACCGCCATCACAAGCGCTTCGACCTCACCAGCGAGAAGCTCTTCACGCTGAGCGACCAAACCCAGAAAATCGTCAAAGGGCTCACGCAGGACGTCAACATCGTCCGCTTCGCCAAGACGCCCGATGAGCAGTTCGACGACCTGATGTCGGAATACAAGGGCCTCAGTCCGCACGTCAAGTATCAAACGGTCGATCCGGAGGAAAAGCCCGATATCGCCAGGGACTACGGCGCCACTCACATGGGCGACATCATCGTCGCCGTCGGCCCGCGCAAGGAGACGCTGCAGGGAACCGGCGAAGAGGCGGTGACGACCGCCATCCTGAAGGTCACCAGCCAGCAATCGAAAACGGTCTGCTTTGTCACCGGCCACGGCGAACGATCGCTCATCGACGACAGCGCCCAGGGCTACACCCAGGCCGATCAGGGACTGAAGAAAGAAGACTACGATACGAAGACCATCAATCTTGCTTCCGGCACCGAGGTCCCCTCGGACTGCGACGTCCTGGTGATCGCCGGCCCGACGCAGCCCTTTTTCCCGCAAGAAACCGCGATGCTCTCGAAGTATCTCGATAACGGCGGCAAAGCGCTGATCGAGGTCGATCCCATCACCACAGACAAGCAGTCCGATCCGAATCTCGACAGCATCTTTCAGGCTTGGAACATCAACGTCGGCAAGAATATCGTCATCGACACGAGCGGCATGGGCCGCCTGCTCGGCGCCGGCCCCGCGATTCCGCTGGTGCTTACCTACGGCGATAGTCCCATCACCAAGACGTTGCAGCGCACGATGACGTTCTTTCCTCTCGCCCGCACCGTTTCGATCGCCGACAAGTCGAAGCCCGAGCCCCAGGACGTCGAGCTCTTGATGACGTCCTCGCAAAGTTTTACCACTCCCAAGATCGAGCACGAGGTGAGCTACAACCCGAAGACCGATCAGATGGGCCCATTGTCGCTGGGAGTCGCCGCCAGCCGCGAGGAAGGGAATAAGAACGCCCGCCTCGTCGTGATCGGCGATTCCGATTACGCCTCTAACCAGGCCATCGGCCAGGCCAGCAACGGCGACCTCTTTTTCAACGCCATCGATTGGCTCGCCCAGGACGAAAACCTCATCTCGATCCGGCCCAAGTCACCGACCAACCGGCGCATCATGTTGACGCAGGGCCAGACGGTCGGCCTCGAGTGGTTCGAACTGCTGCTCTTGCCGGGCTTCGTCATCATTCTTGGAATTACGATTTGGTGGAAGCACCGCTGAGCAACTGCTCCAAGGTTCTGAAGCAATGGTAAAAAAGCCAACTCTGATTCTGCTCGTCATCGCCATCGCCGCCGGTCTCTCCGTCTATTACTTCGATTGGAAGCGCAGCCAGAATGAGAAGCCGCCCGCCGATACGTCGAAGCCCGCGTTCTCGGTGGACGCCTCGGCGATCGACTCGTTCACGATCTCCCATCCCGGCCAGCCCGGCGATGTGCCCATCCATTTCGAAAAGCGCAACGGAGTCTGGTGGATCGCGCAGCCCATCGAGACGCAGGCCGATCCATCCACGGCGGAAGGAATCATCGATCAGCTCGCGGAAGACCGCGTCTCCCAGACCGAGCCCGGAACGGGCGATCGGCGCAAGGCTTACGGCCTCGATCCGGCGCAGGCCTCGATCGAGTTTCAGCTACACAACGGCACGAAGCACACGCTTCTGATCGGCAATAAAGATTTCTCGGGAGACTCGATCTACGCGCTCATCGACGGTGGACAAAACGTCGCGCTGCTCCCTGCCAGCCTTGGGGATAGCGCCGGCAAACCAGTCCAGCAGCTTCGCGACCGCTCGGTGCTCCATCTTGATACAGCGAATCTCCAGCGCGTCGAAATTCACGATCAGAATGGCGATATTGTTCTCACCAGCACCAAGGACAAGCCGGATCAGTGGACCATCGAACAGCCGGCTGCCCAGAAAGGAAAGCACGCGCCCGCCTGGAAGGTCATCGACCCCTTTACCAGCCTTCAGGCGACCGACGTGATCGACCATCCTGCCCCGAAACAGATCGCCTCGCTCGCCAATCCGGCCGTCAAGGCCGTTTTCACGTCGTCTGACGGCAAGCAGGTCACCCTCCGCGTCTCCAAACCCTCGGGAGACACCCTCTACGCGCAAGCCAGTGACAACCCGGCGCTCTTTACTTTGAGCAAGCAATCCTTAGACAGCTTGAATCTCAAGCCCTCAGATTTGAGTCTAAGTGATGCCGGGGTTAACCCCTAACTCGGTACTTGTGCGCACGTCCCGAAATTGCGATATTCACTCCACTTTCGAGGGTAACCAACACCGTGAAAAAGAAACCGAAGGGGAAGAAGAAGCCGTCCAGCCGTCTTCACGAAGATCGCCGGCGCAGGCATCGCCACTGGCAAGTCACTGTCTACTATCACGACGGCGAGAAATTCGCCCGCGTCTACATCGATCGCGACCGCGCCATGCGCTTCGCCGAGCGCCAGAAAAAGTCGCCGATCGTGAAAGCGACTCGGATCCTCGAGGTCGACTAAAGCCCGGTCTTCGGTTGCAGCGGGTCTCCTCGTCGCCATCCCGCCCGTCGACGAGTGCCGCCTCCGATTCAACAAAGCTGCCAGTCTGTATCGAGCGCCGCGTGCTGCGGCCGTCGATGCCTTGATGCCTTGCGCGTGTACGGGCCTTGTTTGGCGTCCCGGCCGCATGCTATAAAGATTCGGTTCGCCTGTTTGCGGGATTCGTATAGTGGTAGTACGCCACCTTGCCAAGGTGGAGGCGAGGGTTCGATTCCCTTATCCCGCTCCATATTCAGGCTGTCGCCCGCTCGCTTTTTTCGCACTCCCAGCCCCTGTCAGCGGCGGTCTTTCCCCATGTTTACCAGTATGAATCTCCCAAGCGGCAAATTGAGACGCACCCGGCCATGCGGGTGACAATAGGAACAAAGAGGAGCACACCGCTCCGCTAATTTCCAATCTGACGCATGAGGAGGCTCTGGCATGGGCGACCACGGGATGCTTCCGTTCGGGATGTCTTTCGGGTTTGTTCTGGTGTGTCTGGCAGCGGGCTACATTTACGTTTCTCTGGCTCTGCAAACGATCGCTGAAAAAACCAACACAGCAAACGGATGGCTGGCGTGGATTCCCATCGCCAACATCATCCTGATGCTGAACGTGGCGAAGAAACCGATCTGGTGGATCATCCTGTTTCTGATCCCCCTCGTAAACATCGTCATGGCGATAGTCGTCTGGATGGGCGTCGCCACGGCGCGCAGCAAACCGAGCTGGTGGGGCGTTCTGATGATTGTGCCGGTGGTAAACCTGGTCGTGCCCGGCTATCTCGCCTGGTCGAACTAAGCTGGCGACGAACTTCCGGGAAATTGTGAGCCCCGCGCGCATATAAGCTCGCGGGGCTTCTTTTTTTCGATTCTCACCATCGACACCGATTGTTCGGGCAGCGATGGGTTTGATACGATTCACGGACCGTGAAATCGCCCGCGAGTGACGTGTGCCCCAACTGCTCCAGCGAGGTGCGCCCGGGCTGGCGCGTGTGCCCCACCTGCGCCGCTCCGCTCCGCGTCGAAGTCGACAACGATGCGACTCTCACCACCAGCAGCCCCTCGGCGACCTCCGCGGAAGAAGGCAGATTCCCGGCCGGCTCGGTCCTCGCCGGGCGATACCGCATCCTTGGCCTCATTGGCCGCGGCGGCATGGGCGAAGTCTATCGCGCCTACGACCTGATCCTGAATCAAGCCGTCGCCCTCAAATTTCTCGGTCCCGCCAACCTGAGCGAAGACGCCCTGACGCGCTTCCGCAACGAAGTGCGCGTCGCCCGCCAGGTGTCCCATCCCAATGTCTGCCGCGTCTACGACATCGGCTTCATCGAAGGACTCCACTTCCTCTCCATGGAATATCTCGACGGCGAGGATCTGTCGTCGCTGATCCGCCGGATCGGCCGCCTCCCGCAGGACAAAGCCATCGAATTCGCGCGCAAAATTTGCGCGGGCCTCGCCGCCGCCCACGAACGCGGCGTCCTCCACCGCGACCTCAAGCCCGCCAACATCATGATCGACGGCCGCGGCCACGTTCGCATCACCGACTTCGGCCTCGCCGCCCTCGCCCAGGAAGTGGGACTCGGCGACATTCGCAGCGGCACTCCCGCCTACATGGCGCCCGAGCAAAAGGCCGGCAGGGAAGTGACCACCCGCAGCGACATCTACTCTCTCGGCCTCACGCTCTACGAAATGTTCACCGGCAAGCGCCGCGTCGAAACGCAAACGAACCCGAGCGATCTCGTAAAAGACATCGATCCCACCGTCGAGCGCGTCATCCTGCGCTGCCTCGAAGACGATCCGAAGCGGCGCCCCTCCTCGGCGCTTTCCGTTGCGATGGCGCTCCCCGGCGGCGACCCGATCGCTGCAGCGCTCGCGGCCGGCGAAACGCCCTCGCCCGAAATGGTCGCTGCTTCGAGCGAAAAAGAAGGCTTCGACGCTCGCACGTCCATCCTGTGCTTTGCGGGAATTATCGTGACGATGGTTGCGGCCTTCATTTTTCTGCCCCTGCTGCGCGGCGGTGCGCCTCTGCTCCGCAAGATCCCGATGGATGCGCCGCCCGAGGTACTCGCCTTTCGCGCGCAGGAAATGCTCAAGCAATTCGGCTACGCGGAGAAACCGCAAAGCGCCGCCTACGCCTTCGATTGCTGCGACGCCGCCGATTTGCGTTTTGTCGAGCACTTTGACGCCAAGCAGCGGGATGAGCTTCTAGCTAGCGGCCAGCCGCCCGTGGCGGGCTTCTGGTATCGCCAAGCGGCCGGCCCGCTCGTCACAACCG
>DATJRU010000180.1:0-3070 GCA_035504455.1 Vulcanimicrobiaceae bacterium | reverse complement strand
CCCGAGCCGTCGGCCCTCCCGAGCATTGTCAATCCACCATGCCCCGCAGGATAATGTGAGCCATGACCTCGACCACAGCGTTCGCCAAAGGACAGTTCACTCAGACTCCCGAATTCGAGAAGAATCTCGACCGCCTCGCCGAAGTCGCCGTCCGCGTCGGCCTGGGAATCGCGCCCGGACAAGAATTGGTGATGACCGCTATGCTCGATGCGGTCCCCTTGGCCCGGCTCATCACCCAGCACGCGTACAAGGCGGGCGCCTCGGTGGTCACGTCGCTGCTGGCCGACGAGCAGTCCGCGCTCTACCGCTTCCGCTACGGCTCCGACGCGAGCTTCGACGCCGCCCCAGCGTGGCTCTACGAAGGCATGGCTGCGGCGTACCGAAGCGGCGCCGCGCGCCTCGCGATTGCCGGCAACGATCCGTCGCTGCTATCGAAAGAGGACCCGGAAAAGGTGAGCCGCGTGAATCGCGCCACCTCGAAGGCCTACCGCCCGGCGCTCGAATTGATCGCGCGCCACGAGATCAATTGGACGATCTGCGCCTGCGCCACTCCCGCGTGGGCCACCGCCGTATTCCCCGATCTGCCGCAGGACGAAGCATTCGCGCGCCTGTGGCAAGCCATTTTCGCGGCGTCGCGCGCCGATCAGCCCGATCCGGTGGCTGCGTGGAAAGCGCACGACGCGAACTTGCACGCCCGCGCGGACCGCCTGAATGAAAAGCGCTACGCCGCACTGCACTTCCGCGGCCCGGGCACCGATCTTCGCGTTGGCCTCTCCGACGGCCATCTCTGGCTCGGCGGCGGCACCACGGCGCGCAACGGCCGCTACTGCATTCCGAATATGCCGACCGAGGAGGTTTTCACTACCCCGCACAAAGATCACACGGAAGGGCGCGTCATCAGCACGAAGCCGCTATCGTACCAGGGCACGATGATCGAAGAGATTTCGGTGCGCTTTGAGGGCGGAAAGATCGTCGAGGCCCACGCCGCGCGCGGCAATCAGGTGCTGCAGCGGATGATCGAGACGGATGAGGGCGCGCGCAAGCTCGGTGAAGTGGCGCTCGTGCCGCACTCCTCGCCGATCGCCTCGAGCGGCCTGCTATTCATGAACACGCTTTTCGATGAAAACGCAGCGTGCCACATCGCCCTTGGCCAGGCCTATAGCACGTGCCTGAAGGACGGCGACAGCCAAACTCCAGAGCAGTTGGCGTCGCGGGGAGCAAACAGCAGCCTGATTCACGTGGACTGGATGATCGGATCAAACAAAATCGACGTGGACGGCGTGACCGCAGCAGGGAATCCCGAACCAGTAATGCGCGCAGGAGAGTGGGTCTAGTAGCTTCGCGACGCAAAACTGGCAGCCATTGTAGGGGCGCTGCTCGCTGCGCCCGGACTCGTGCACCGCTTTGCCATTGGCGAGGATCGGGCTCCGCGCCTACTCGACGGCGATGCGAGACCCGTGCTGCGCGCTCCCCGAAAGGTGCTCGATCCGCTGATCGATCACGGCGCGAATCGCCTTCAGGAATTCGACGCGCGAGTTCGTGAGATGTTGTTTCACCGCGGGCGAAACGTCGAAAATTTTCGCCACGTGGTCCAGCACCTCATGGCACACGCAGCGCTCGCCTCCCGCGCTCTGGCTCGGCGGATTCGGATTTGAAGCGGTTTGTTCGGTGCTCATTGCGTCTCCTTCATCTCGACGGTGAGAACCCGGTTATCAAGTCTCGCTCGAGAGGGAAGCAGCGTCGCCATCGACCGCGGCAAGCCGATATGCCTGCGCAGCGTGCCGACTTCGACGACCAGTTCGTCGCCCTTCTTGAATAATCCCACTTCGCCTTTCGCCGCAAACGGCAGCAGCAGGCGAATCTCGTAAACCCCGTCCGATTTCCCGAAGGTGTAAGGTTTCTCCGTTCGGGTCACGGCAGCAGGGTCTTCGCCTTCATCATACAGCACGCCGGCCAGCTCCCGCAGCCGCTCTTTTCCCAGCACCTCGTGCGCGAAAAGTGGCACGCGCCGCACCGGCACCGGCGCGAAATATTCCTCGATCTCCTCGAGCACCTTTTCCTGCGAAGTGTGCCACTCGGCGAAGAACGCGTCCGTCACGTCCCGCGGCAGCAGGCGGTTCGCGATCACGGCGTCCACGGTAAGCCCGTGCAGCGAGAAATAGACGAAGGCGCGCTGGGTTTCACGCAGCACCATCTTCTCGGGGTTCGTCACCAGGCGCACGCTCGTCGTGTACGGATCCTCCATCAGGTCGTCCACGCCTTCGAGCTTTTCGAAAAGATTGCGGATATTGGCGAAGTAGCTGTCGGTGGGCAGCTCGAAAGGAGCGACACGATTCGCGATTGGCCGCACCGCCTTCAGCAGGTTCCGCTGGAACGGGAAAATATGCTTCATATACCAGTCGAGCGTGGTCGGCATGCTGATGAAGCGCATCGATTCCGCGGTCGGCGCCGCATCCAGCACGATCACGTCGTAGCGCTGCTCGCGGCGGTATTCGTTGATGTACATCATCGCGCTAAGCTCTTCCATGCCCGGCAGAATCGCCAGTTCCTCGGCTTCCACGCCGCTGATCCCGGTGGTGCGCAGCACTGAGGTGACGTAGGAAGAAATCTCCTGCCAGTGCCGCTTGATCTCTTTCTGGATATTCAGCTCGAAAATCGAAAGCTTTTCGCCGATGGGAAAAGGATCGGAAGTTTTCGTATGGAAGAGGTCGCCGCCAAGGTCAAATGAATCCGCCAGGCTATGCGCCGGGTCGATGCTCATCACCAGCGTCCGATGACCGAGCTCCGCGAGCCGCACGCCCGTAGCGGCCGCCAGGCTCGTCTTGCCCACGCCGCCTTTGCCGCTGAACAATAAAATCCTCATGGCCCATTATAGCGCGGCCCCCAAGCCGACTGCCCCTGCTCTGCGCAGCCGAATCGTGTTCATGCGCGGTGTGCGCCGGCCTTCTTGCCGCGGATGCGTTTTGAGAGCAGAGCCTTCGCCTTTTCGAGTTCGGCGCGGCGCGCGGCCGGAATGCCGCGCCCTCCGCGATTAATAAAGTAATTGAGCATCCGCATTCCCGATTCCGGC
>DATJRU010000179.1:0-4678 GCA_035504455.1 Vulcanimicrobiaceae bacterium | reverse complement strand
GTGCCGCTGCTCGAGGAAAGCGAGAAACGCAGGATCCTTTTCGTAAACGCGCAGCACTTCGTAGGAATGTCCGGGCGCGCATTCGGAAAGCTTTGCGGCACCGTGCTTCTTGCGCAGGCGCGACATCCCGCCGAAGAGCGGAACGCCATGAGGGCAGCGGCTGTCGCGCCCGAAGCGCTCAAGCAGCAGCCGGGCGACCTCGGGTGAAATCCCGTGCTCGAGGCGCTCGGCCTCTTCGTGCGCCCGCGACCATTCGAGGCCGATTACTTCGGTGAGAAGCTTTTCGGCGAGCCGGTGCCGCAGGACCAGATGATGCGCTGTCGTCTTCCCTTTCGGCGAAAGCTCGATGCGGCCGTCGCGCCAGACCCGCAGGTAGCCGTCGCGCGCCATGCGCTTGAGCGCGGCCGTGACGGCCGGCGGCGTGACGCCGAGATCCTCGGCGAGGCGCGCGCTGATCGGCGCCTGCTCCTCCTGGACGATCTCCCAGATCGCCTTGAGGTAGTCCTCGCGGGAGGCGCTGGTGGTTTGTCGCGGCATGCGCCCCGATTATGCCAGCATTTCGACGAATTCGAGGCGGTTGCCCCAGGGATCGTCCGCGTAGAAGCGGCGCGTGCCGGGAATGCTTTCGTCGTTGAGCACCGGGCCGCGAGCGGCGAGCGTTTCGCGGAGGGCGTCGAAATCGGCCACGGCGAAAGCGGGATGCGCCTTCTTCGCGGGGCGAAAATTGGCTTCGACGCCGATGTGCAGTTGCCGATCGCCGCACTGGAACCAGCAGCCTCCGCGGGGCCGCAGAGCCTCCGGCTTTTCGATTTCGGTCATGCCGAGAATTCCGCCGTAGAATTCGCGCGCCACATCCTCGCATCCGGCGGGCGCGGCGATCTGGATGTGGTCGATTCGAGTAACGCCGGATGGCATCATTCAAGCGTAGCACGCCGCGACAGGCCCCGAAAACCCGATGGAAACGCGCCGCACATCGAATTGACATCCCCTGCCGGGCCGACGTACGCTGAGCTTTCAAACATGGCTATCGACCTATTCGAAGAGATCGTGCGGATGCGCCGCGCCGGCGAGCGAGGCGCTCTGGCGACGATCGTCCATACGAACGGCTCGATCCCGAGCTACGAAAGCTCGCGGATGCTGGTGCGCGAGGACGGCTCGATTGCCGGGACCATCGGCGGCGGATGCGTCGAGGCGGAAGTTTGGGCCGCGGCCAAGGAAGTGATGCAAATCGAGCAGCCGCGCAAGATGACGTTCAATCTGAATCAGGACGCAGCCTACGACGCCGGCCTCATCTGCGGCGGCACGCTCGAGATTTTCGTCGAGCCGATTCTGCCGCAGCCTGTGCTCTACATTTTTGGCGGCGGCCATATTTCATCCGCCGTTGCGCGGATAGCGAGTTCCGCTGGGTTTTCCGTCAACGTCGCGGATGATCGCGAAGCGTTCTCGAATACCGAGCGGTTTCCGATGGCCGATAAGCTGTATACCACGTACGAAGACGCCTTCGCGCGAATCGTGCCGAATGCGTCGAGCTACCTGCTGATCGTCACGCGTGGCCATCGCGACGACATGCGCGTGCTCGCCTGGGCGGTGCGCACCGAAGCGCGCTACATCGGCATGATCGGCAGCAAGCGCAAAGTGCTCTCCGTGTACAAGGCGCTCGAAAAGGAAGGCTACTCAGCCGAGGAATTCGAGCGCGTCCATGCGCCCGTGGGCCTCGATATCGGCGCGCTTACGCCCGAGGAAATCGCCGTCAGCATCACGGCGGAATTGATCGCCGTGCGCCGCAACGCCCTGGGCCTCCCGCACAAGTCCGTCAAGCTCCCGCACGTCGCTGCCGCCGCCCACAACGACTGACGCTCGATGGCCGCCGCGCCTGCTGATCCGCGCCCCCTTGCCGCAGCCATTCTTTCCGGCGGCGAGTCTCGCCGCATGGGTTCCCCGAAGGCGCTGATTCCCTACCGCGGCACTACGTTCGCGGGACACCTGCTCGACGTGGTGAAGCATCCGCGGGTCGGCGTCGTGCGCGTCGTGCTGGGCGCGGGCGCCGAAAAAATCCGCGAGCGGCTGCAACTCGATCCGGCGGTGGTCGTGCTGAATCCGGATTGGGAGCAGGGGCAGCTTTCGTCGATTCAGGCCGCCGTGCGGAGCCTGCCGAAAAGCGAAACGGCCGGCTTAGTCCTGTGCCCCGTCGATCACCCGATCGTTTCCGCCGAACTCGTCGCACAACTGATCGCCGAGTTCGATTCCACCGGCAAGGCGATCGTCCTGCCGGCATATCGCGGCCGCCGGGGCCACCCCGTGATTTTTCGAGCGTCGCTTTACGACGAACTTCTCGTGGCGTCGCCGGAAGTCGGCGCGCGCCAGGTGGTCTGGGCGCATCAGTTGGACGTAGTGGAAGTCCCGACAGAAGAAAAAGGTGTCGTGCTGAATCTCAACGATCCTGAAACGCTGAAGCACGCCATCACGACGTCCCGCCCGGAATAATCGTCAGAATTTTCGAGCGAGAGCCACGACGGCATCGGCGCAGAGCTGCGCGGCGTGGAACGTGGCCGGCGGCAGCCCGCCGAGCGCTTCGGAAACCTGCTGCGGAGAAATGCGGAGAGCCTTGTCAGCCGATTTGCTGAGAAGCATGTCCGTAAGAACCGAACTCGAGGCGATCGCGGCCACGCAGCCTTGCGTCTTGAACCGCGCGGCGGCGATGCTGCCTGCCTCGACGCGCACGGCCAGCCGGATCACGTCACCGCAAACCGGGTTCGTCACCTCGACCGTGGCTGTTGCATCAAACAGATCGCCGGCATTGTGTGGGCTGCGGAAGTGGCCGAGGATTATCTCGTTGAACACGTGCCCAGTATACGACAGCGGCTAATTTGAGCCCTCAAAAGATTTCGCGCAACCATTCCCTTTTGGTTTGAATCTGATTGACAGGATGGGGCTTAGGGCGATACTTTTATGGTTCCCTAGCCTAGGTTCTCTCGTCAGGGCGCGAGCGAACGAATCATCAGTAAATAATCCGCCTACAGAATAATGGAGAATTCCAGATGCGACGACTCGCTTACTTGCTCACCCTCGCGTTGGCTATCGCGCTCGGCGCGACTACCGGCCACGCGCAGGATGGGAAGCTGAAACCGGTCCTCACGCCAAAGCAGGCCTATGTCTTTGTCGATGGAAACGCGATCCGCGAAGGCAATCACAGCATTTCGCTCAGCCCCGGCAAGCATACCGTTGTAGTCGTTAACTACGGCTACAAAATTTATACGCAAGACGTGAACATCGAGGCGGGTAAGACGACCAAGCTCGAGGTGAAGCTCGAGCCTCAGGGCGGCAACGTGGCCGGTCCCTTTGGCGACGTCGAGTTGAAGGGCGATTCCCGGGCGGCGGTGCTTTCCAACGGCACTACACCGGGCTATTTCGTCGGCCACGTGGACGAATTCAACTTCGACTGGATTTGGCACCAGAATCTTCTCCTGCCGCCCGGCACTCATCACCTGACGGTCACGCATCAGGGCAAGACGGTATGGTCCGGAGACGTGAACGTCGTGGCCAACAAGAAAGTTATCGTGGACATGGCCGCCAACAAGCAGAAGACGGTCGACTGGAGCCGCGGCGAAAAGCTGAAGGATGTGCCGCGCTTCAAGGTGGGCATCGCCAGCGCGCAGATCGCTGTCGCTCCGGCGACGGGCAGCTTCAGCGCCTCGGCGGCCAACATCAACTGCGGCCAGTCCTCGACGCTGACCTGGAACACGGCTGACACGGTCGACGCCAACATCAGCGGCATCGGCACGGTGCAGACGAGCGGCAGCCAGTCGGTCTCGCCGCACGCCACCACCGATTACGCGTTCACGGCGACCGGCCCCGGCGGCACGGTCAAGGGCGACGCGAACGTCAACGTCAACACGAAGGTGGACGCCAGCATCACCGCCAACCCCGCCGAAGTCCACTACCGCAAGATCGGCGACAAGGTGATCACGCAGGATTCCACTACGCTGACGTGGCAGACCTCGAACGCGGACTCGGTCACGGTCGACGGCCAGAAGGTCGACCTCAACGGCAGCGAAACTGAAAAGCCCGAGCCCGCGGACACCTCGCAGGTGCCCGAAGGCCAGCCGGCGCGCACCGTCGACGAAAACAAGAGCTACGCGCTGAATGCGACGAACGTCTGCGGCGGATCCTCCACTCAGACGGCGAATGTTCACATCGTGGGCTCCGTCGAGCCGATTCCGACGGTCACGCTGCAGAGCATCTTCTATCCCACGGACTATCCGGATAAGAAGCATCCGCAGGTCGGACTCGTGAAGAGCCAGGAAGCGGCTCTCTCGACCCTCGCGGACGGCTTCAAGAAGTATCTCGAGTACGATCCGGATGCCAAGCTTTCGGTGGAAGCGCACGCCGACGAGCGCGGCTCGAAGCCCTATAACCACGACTTGAGCGAACGCCGCGTCGAGCGCATCAAGGCCTATCTCGTCGAGCAAGGCATCTCCGCCGACAAGGTGGAAACCGCCGCTTACGGCAAGGATCAGCCGATGCCGGAAGCCACCGTGAAGGAACTCGAAGACACCAACCCGGCCAAGGCGCCCAAGTCGATGATGCGGGCGAAGCACACCGATTGGCTGGCGTACAACCGCCGCGCCGACATTGTGCTGATGCCGTCCGGCAAGAAGTCGGCTCAGTTCTACCCCAA
>DATJRU010000178.1:0-8103 GCA_035504455.1 Vulcanimicrobiaceae bacterium | reverse complement strand
CACTCGCTCTTCGGCCTCTACACCAGATTGAGGGGCTACACACTCGGCCACAAGCTGCGCCTGGCCGCATTCAGCGCGTCGACAGCGACGTTGCTCGTCGTATTCGTCAGCTTTCTGATGAGCCGCGCGCAATTGCCGCGATTGGCGGCGCTGCTGTTCGGCCTGATGGCAATCGGCTCCACGGTGGGGATCCGCTGGCTGAAAGACTGGCTGTTCCACCGCGAGGCCGAGGAGACGCCGAGCGAGGCCGCGTCCGTTTCCGTGGGGGCGGGGCCCGACCTCGTGCTGGTCGTGGGAGGCGCGGGGTATATCGGATCGATCGTGATCGCGAGGTTGCTGGAACAGGGCCACCGCGTGCGGTTGCTCGATAATCTGCTGTACGGCAAGCAGGCGCTCGAGCCGCTGCTGGCGAATCCCAGCCTCGACTTTGTTCAGGGCGACTGCCGCAACATCCAGGACGTGGTGCGCGCGATGACCAACGTCCAGAACTTGGTGCATCTGGCGGCGATCGTCGGCGATCCGGCATGCGCGCAGGACGACGCGAACGCGCTGCAGATCAACTACGCGGCCACGCGCATGATGCTGGAAGTTGCCAAAGGACACGGAATCGAGCGTTTCGTTTTCGCGTCGAGCTGCAGCGTTTACGGCGCGTCGGACGACCTGATGGACGAGCGCTCGGAGACGGAGCCCATCTCCCTCTATGCGGAGACCAAGCTGCATTCGGAGCGCGTGCTGCTGGAGGCGAAGTCGCGCAGCTTTCATCCGACGATTCTGCGGTTCGCGACGGTGTTCGGGCTCGCGCCGAGACCGCGTTTCGACCTCGTGGTGAATCTGCTGACGGCTAAGGCCATCCAAGACGGCGTGATCACCATCTACAACGGCGACCAATGGCGTCCGTTCATTCACGTGACGGATGTGGCCGAGGCGGTGGTCGAATCGCTTGCCGCGCCCCTGGAATCCGTGAGCGGCGAGATTTTCAACGCCGGCGACGACGATCTGAATTTCACTCTCGCGGAGATCGCGGAAAAAATTCGGGCGCAGATTCCGAACACGCGCGTCGAATACGTCGAGAATTCCGACCGCCGGAACTACCGAGTATCGTTCCGAAAGATTCGCGGCTGCATCGGATTCCGGGCCAAGCGCTCCGTGGAAGACGGGATACTCGAGATCAAGCAAGCTTTCGAGCGCGGCGAAATCATCGATTACCGGCGGCCCTTCTACAGCAACGTTTCCTACCTGAAAGAGCGCGGCCAGGTGAATCCGAAGAACGAACTCGACGTGAAGGTGATGGCCGCATTCGCGGGCGGCGGATCGCGGACGGCTTTCGCAACGCCCGCGCGAGTGGCTCCCGTGCTCGGGCCGGTTCGGATCGACCCGGATCGCGGCCTGAATTCGACGCAAGCGCCACCCTCGTAGGTGTGTCGATTAGAATGAGGCTCCGTCGTTTGTTTGCAATGAGATGCCGCCGTTTCTAATCGCCGCAGTGTCGATTAGAAAGCAGTGGTCCGCCTTCGCTGAAGCTATGGCGCGACAAACATATGACTGGCGAGTGGCGACAACGTTCGCCGCCAGAGGGAACTGTCCTCGCTGCGAAGTCGGCATCGTCTGTTATTCCCGGGCTCAAATTTTCAAAGAGCGCTCAGCCCTCATCGAGAGGACGACAGCCTTTCCTACGGCAACCACGGTCGCAGACCGGAACGCGCGTGTCTAGTTGGCCCGTCGTACAGGTTTGGGACGGGCAAATTAAAGGTTCGCGGGAGGCCGAGCAGCAGCCCGGCCTCCCGCATGGTTCCTTAATGCGCGAAACAGTTCGTGCCGTCGGTGGTGACGGACTTGCCGGTTTGAGATGCAACGGTGACGCTGGACCCGCCATTGATGGTTCCCGTGTAGCAGACGAGAGTGACCGTGCTGCTGCCGGAGTTAAAAACGTCCCAGTGCTGGCCAATGACGTTATTGGGCACGGTGACCGTGCTGGTTCCCGTGACGTTCACCCACGTGTCCGTCGCTTTCAGGACGTAGGACGAGGATTGGGTCGTAAGGAACGATGTTACGGTGTTGTTGCTGCCGTAAAGATGGACGGGTTGGCCACCGTCAATGAAGTTGGCACCTACAAGGCCATTGTCCGAGCCCGCGCTGGTTCCATCGGGGGTGCCGTTGATTGCGGCCGTCGTACAGTCGGTATGTGGTTCCCGGCGATGGAGTACCCGTTAACTTGTTGGAGTTCGACCCCGATGCTGCCGACTCCATTGCAATTGATGTAATTTCCACTGATCGCCACCCCGGCTGGGCTACTTACACTGCCGGAATATCCGACCAAGATCCCATAGTTTTGATTGTTTTCGATGTAGTTTCCCGAGATTTCGAAACCGCCTTTCACGCCGCTAGCCGGGTTACTGGTTACAATAGTTATCCCCTGTCCCCACCCGGACACGACGCCGCCATGTAAGGAACTAGCGGCGCCTTCGAGGTCCAAGCCGGTTCCGGTCGGCGATGACGCGTTGCCAAGTATCTTTGTTCCGACGAACGACCATCCGTTGGCGTAAGGAGCACCTGAGTTCGACCCGAGACTGATCCCGTTTTCGTTTGAAGCGTCCGCGTCGATTACGCCCCCGACGTAGACGTTGCTCCAGTCGCTGGTATTCGCACCCACAGTACGCATGTGCCAGTTGGAGCCACCGTGGCACGACAAGATGTCCACGTCGTCAAACTCCGAGTCGGTGAGCCGTCGATATCGACTCCATCAATCGAAGAGGTGTTGCAGTTGAATTCGAGGTTGACGATTTTTCGGCGCGTAATCGTGGTCGAGTCGTTGCCGAACTGAATAATACTGTGACTGGGCGCTGCACTTCCGGTTCCCGCACGGAGTTGGACTCTGCCGAAGCCGAGGTACGTGATTCCATTCGCAGACGAGTTCGTGTCAACGATTTGGGTGGAGACGAGGTAACAGCCTGGGGGGAAGAAAACAACACCGCCGTTGGCTCCGACTGCATTAATGGCGTTCTGGATCTTGGGGCCGTCATCGGTGCCTGCAGTGCACAGATTGTCGGCTCCGTAGTCGTAGGTTACGTCCAGCCATGCGCTCGACGTACCTTGGGCGTGGATGGCTGCTGGGTAAACCGCGAACAGAAGAAGAAGTCGCAGGAGTTTCTTCATGGACTCGTCCTTTGCAGTCTAGTGGGTCTCGGTCTGAGCGATTCCCGACCGGTAGCGTAATTGTTGATGGACAATGCGTTTTATAGATAACTGGTAGGTTAATAACAAGAAAATATTCACGCGCCAATGATCTGGGAAGGGTGCTGCCGGGATGCAGCGTGGGCCGTAGGCGGCTAACGCTTCGTCCCCCACATGACCATGTTCCAGGCAAGCCAGCGAACCACGGGAATGCGGGTGAGAAGCGAATCGGCGGCGCGAAGGGGCTTCCACCAACGAAGCGAAGTCTCTGGCTCTCGCAATATCCTCTTCCAGTAGCGATCTTCATTAGGGTGGATGCGGTCCTTCAGGTAATATTTCGCGAAGAGAAGAAGACTCGCGATCCAGAATTCTCGGTGGCCGACATCGGGGAAGTACTCCCGGGCGAGACGCAAGTCGGCCGTCGTGAGCGGGGACTCGTCCTCTGTGCGTACCTCGGTCGCGATCCGGCGGTACACGTTGATGGCCGGGTTGTAAGCCAGCGGATCGATTGAATAAAAGCTGCCCCCGGACTTTAGCGCCCGGCTGATTCGCTCGAAGAGGCGGCGACGATTCTGCACGTGATGAATCGTGTTGGCGATGTAAACGAAATCATAGGAACCAGCGCGGACATCCAGCTCCTCCGCGGGAGAAACGACGCCGTCGAGTTCGACGCGGAAGGCCTTCCCGAGCGAGAGGGCGGCCTCGACCATGCCGGGCGACACGTCCACGGTGGTGACGCGCGCTCCCTGCAGGGCGAAATACACGGACGATTCGCCCAAGCCCGCTCCCACGTCAAGGACGGTTTTGTCGCGAAGCGTTCCCATCCGGTCAAGGATGAAGCGATTTTCCATGGCCGTGGTGGCCTGGAAACATTCGCGCACCGGGATGTCCTCAATGCGGGTCTCTCGCGCCCACCGGTCGTGGAAGGTAGCCTCACGTTGCTGGAGCGTCGGATTGGTGGCCATCGACCTACGCCTTGGCCGCCTTGGCGAGGGCCCGGGACTTGTCGATGCCGTGTGTGTCCATCGCGGCAAAGCCGATGCGGTCCCGTAGAACGTAAAGGGGGCGGCTTTTCGCTTCGCCGTAGATCCGTCCGATGTACTCGCCCATGATGCCCATGCAGATCAACTGAACGCCACCTATGAAGAGCGTGGCGACGAGGATACTGGCCCAGCCCCTTACGAGGCCGGGCATTCCGACCAATCGCTCGCCGACCGTCACGATAACTCCGAGAATCGCTATCCCGGAGACGGCGAATCCAACCCATGTCGCAATGCGAAGCGGAACGATGGAGAAAGAGAATATTCCGTCGGCAGCGAAGCGAAGCATTTTGAAAAGCGAGAATTTAGTGACCCCGCCCGCTCGGGCGGATCTATGGTATGGCACGGCGGCTTGAGAGAAACCGAGCCAACTCACCATTCCGCGCACGAAACGGTCGCGCTCGGGCATAGCGAGGAGCGCCTCGACGACACGCCGGTCCATGAGGCGGAAATCGCCCGTATCCACGGGAATGGCTGTGTCCGAGAGTTTGTTCATCGAGCGGTAGAAAACTTTCGCAGTCCAGAGCTTGAAGGGCGTTTCGCCATCGCGCTCGGTGCGAACACCATAGACGACATCGAACCCGTTGCGCCAGCACTCGACAAAGTCTGCGATTACTTCGGGCGGGTCCTGCAAGTCGGCGTCAATGATCACTGCGGCGTCGCCGGAAGCGTGTTTTAGGCCGGCCGTAATGGCGATTTGGTGGCCAAAATTGCGCGAGAAACGAAGTACGCGAATGCGGGAGTCGAGCGCCTGGAGCTCGCGAAGGACTTCAAAACTGGAGTCGGAACTGCCGTCATCGACGTAGATGACTTCGAATTCATATTCATACGGCAAATTCTCAAGCGCGGCGATCAGGTTACGATTTGTCGCCCTGAGAACCTGCTCCTCGTTGAAACAGGGCACGATGATCGACACGAGGCCCGACATGTTCTCCGCCCAACGCTTTATCGTTTATCCAAGGCGTAGTGAACCTTGAGGATGGTCGCGAAGGGTTACACGAGGATGAAGGGGCCGTGAAGATTGACGGTTTAGATCGAATGACGTGACGAAACGATGAATGTAGAGTTGCGAGACCGCAACGCCCACGATTGACGAGCACGCAGGGTGACCATCACGAGAAACTAGCGGCGAGAATTCAATTTGTCTTTACGGCGCAGCAAACATGCGTAGTCAAACTGCGAGCAAACGATTTTCGTTCACGCTTGGTTATGGGGAACGGCTAAGGACATGAGTGAGAATGCGCTTCCAGCCGCCGGCGCGTCGTCGAACATAGGATACACGGCGAGGATTTCCGCGGTGCCGTGCGGCGTGGCGCTGTGGGTCGTGTTTGCCGTCAGCTGCGGACTGCTGTGCGCGCGCCTGGCAGATTGGGCGACGATTGGATACACGGCGGCGACGCTAGGGCTATTTATGCTGCCGGGAGTTCTTCTCACGCCAATCTTCTACGGAGGGAAGCCAGGGACGCGGACGGAAAGCGCGATTGTGGGCGCTGTTTTCGGGTTGGGGCTGAGCGGATACGCGGCCATCGCAGTGGGATTCCGATACGGGTGGTCGCCGAAGGCCATTACGCTGGCGATTCTGGCGATTTCGGCAGTCTGCGCAATGGCCGGACGACTCTTCAAGGGGTGCGTCTCGCTTTCAGCGCGGAAGTGGACGGCGTCGGACCACGGGATATTGGCCGCGATGTGCGCCGTAGCGGTGGCCTTCACCGCCATACCGGCGATGCATGTCGGAAAGCTGACGGAGCGCGGGTACGCATACACGTGGCTCTATGGCATGGATTTGCTGTCGCGGTCGGATTACTCGATCGCGATGACTTCCAAGATGCCGCCAGATTTATTTTGGATGACAGGCTCTCCCTTGCAGATGTACCTGGTTGGATACACAATGCCGGCTTTCGCGTTTGCTGCGAGCGGCAGGGCGGCGTCTATCCACGCGACAATGCTGGTGATGAGCCTGTTTCTGAGCCTCCTGCTCGTCGGCTGCTTGTATATTTTTCTGCGGGCGCTGTTCGACGACGTGAGGGTGCTGGCGCGAACCGCTTTCGTGGTGCTGATCGGATACGGCTATTACTGGGTGTACGACGCGGCGAAGGCGCCGTTCATCCGGCCGGGCCACCGCTTCGATTTCCACGACAGCGTCTCGCATCTTTTTCAGCGGAGCTTCCTGGTGGAACCCCAGGCGTTGCTGGCGACATCCCTGCTGCTAATCGTGCTGTCGATGCTCGCGTTAAAGCGGTTTCAGCTGAATAGTTATGCGCTCGGGATCTTCATCGGGATTTGCCTTGGGATTTCGTTCGGTGCGGAAGGCATGCAAGGAATGCTGGTGGCGGGCTGGTTCGGACTGTTTTTCGTGGCGCGACTTTTGTTTGTGAAAGAATCGCGGCAGGACGAGTTGGGGCCTTTCGCAGCGGGTCTAGCTTCATGCGCAGGCATATGCGCGAGTTACCTTTTTCTGGGAATGTACGAGAAATCGACCTCTCACATGATGTCGATCGAACTGAACACCTGGATCCTCAAATACGGGCTCGGGTACTTTCCAATTGAGTTTGGGCCGCTGTTGATTCTGGGAGTTTGGGGAGTTGTTCGCTGGTGGCGAGGACCACGCGAGGATTTCGGGTGGCCGATGCTGCTATTGGGCGGGGTCGCACTGATTCCGGTTCTGCTCATAAAGACGCCGGTTCCCCAACAAACGCGGATGGTCGACCGGTTGTGGCCGGTCGTGTTGGCTGCGTTCAGCGCCTATCTGATCCGGGAATTGTGGAGCGAACGCGGCGCACGCCGGGCGCGCATACTGGCGATTGCCGCGGTGCTGGCGGCGGTGCCAACCTTTTTCACGGACATCTATTACACGTCGAACGTCGGAGACCTCTACAACACGCGCTACGTGCGTGTGGAGGACCAGCAGGCGTGCGACTGGATCCGGCAGAACCTGCCGGCGACAGCCGTGGTGCAAGGAGACTACAACTACGTCGTGGGGCCGGACCGGGGCTTATATCTGTCGCTGATTTCGAGTTTCGCGCAAAGGCCCCAGATGCTGGGGTGGTTTTCAGGCGCGGCGACGCTGGTTCCCGACGGCTGGCCCGAAGCAAAGCGGCGGCGAACTGACGTGGGCGTGATGATGGGAGCGAAGGACCCGGCGACGCTGACACGGATTCTCGACAAGTACGGAATCGACTACGTCTACGCGGGCCCGTCCGAGCAGGCGAAATATTCGGGCTTCCTGCCGCTGCTGCAGAGCGCGCCGGCAGAGTTCCGCCAAGTGTATTCGCGAAACGGCGTGAGCATTTTTCAGTATCTTCGCAGGGAAGCCTCGAACTGAGCGATTCCGCTCCGCCCTTCAGAGACCAGTTTGGCCACATGCGTGGCTTCGCGGGGCGCAGCAAGCGGCGCCCCTACTGGCGGATCCGTTCGGACCGCCGCCCGATACGCACCATCGGGAACTCCTTCGCCTCAAGAGACCATCGCCGTAACGGTGCGTGGGGCATGCGATTTTGCCGAGGCCTTGCGAAGATTGCCGGGCTGAGGGATCCGGCGCTACATTAAATCTCTCCAGACTCGATCTTCCCCGAGGCCGTCTAGTCATTAGAAGAAGAACTTCACTCCGAGCTGCATCGTCCTGGGGCGGTGCGCGTCGATCGGGCGGAGGAAGGAATTGCTGAGACAGGAGGTATCGCCGTCTCCCGCGGCGGAGTAGTCGCTACCGCTGCCGCCGAAGCAGGTAATGGTGTTGTTGCCGACATTCCCGGGGTTGGCCGGGTCGTAAATTCGGAACTGGGTTTTGTTGAAGATGTTGAAGGTCTCGAGGCGGAACTCGAGGGAGCGATCTTCTTTCAGCTTCACCGTCTTGCTGAGAGACACATCGAAGTTGAGGCGGCTGGGATTGTTGAGC
>DATJRU010000177.1:0-6433 GCA_035504455.1 Vulcanimicrobiaceae bacterium | reverse complement strand
AGAATCACCGCTTCGATTTCCGCTCCCGAAAATCCATCGGATGCCGACCCGAGCGCGGAGACGTCGAAGATGGCCGGATCGCGCTGCCTCTTTTTGAGGTGGAGCGCAAAGAGCGCGGCGCGCTGCGGGGCGTCGGGCAGACGGATGAAAGCGTTTGCCGTGAAAAGATTACCAAAGAGGTTGCGTCAGCGGACGCGGGGCTTTTGGGGGCGCGACGAGCTGGTAACCGTGCGAAGGAAAGCGGCGTGCGGCGCGGGCTGGGGCGGTTGCGGGGCCCGGGGGCGCGGCAAGCAGCACCCCTTGAAGCTCCGACCCCCCTACGGTCACGAAGCCCGCGGCTAAAGCCGACTCAAAGTAATCGCTTTATCGCGAGGCTGAAGAGTCTGTGTGACAGCCCAGCGCAGACGAATCGGTGCGCTCGCCTTAGTTGGCGCCGAGGGGAACACTACATGCTGCGGGTGAGGCAGCGCAACGGTAGGCGCTTCGCGCCGTCGTTTTCGTGTCGGGGCTGGAAGCTCCGACCCCCTAAGGCCCTAAAACCCGCGGCTAAAGCCGGTTCCCTATTGAGCCTTTTCGCGAGGCTGAAGGCTCACGCTTCCACCTGCAAACGGTCGCGCATGCGCGCGTACACCAGGAGCCGGCGCGGACGCCAGCGCTACATGGCGAGTTGCCACACAGTTTCTACAGGTGCATTTTGATGGGCGATGTGGCCTGCGGTTAATTCGTGGTGCTGGCGCGGCCCCACAGTTTCTGCGAGGCGATGCGGGCGCCCTCGGCTAGGGATTTCAGTTTCATCCAGGCGAACGCGGGGTACACGGGGCCGAAGCCGGCGAAGGTGCCGAAGCCGCAGTCGGTGCCGGCCATGACGCGCTCGCGTCCCACGACATTCGCGTACCGAAGAATTCGCTGCGCGACGACCTGCGGGTGCTCGACGTAGTTGGTGCTCGCCGCGACGACGCCGGGCACGAGGATTTTGCCCTCCGGCAGCTTGATTTTCGTCCAGGCCTCCCATTCGTGCTCGTGGCGCGGATTGGCTCCTTCGATCAGCAGCGCCCTGGGCTTCACCTTGACGGCGATGGGGAAAATTTTCATGCAGTCCATGTCGTTGATGTGCGTGCCTTCGTAATTGCCCCAGCAGACGTGCAGGCGGACGCGATCGGCGGGGACGTTGGCGAGCGCGTGATTGAGCGCTTCGACCTGGAGCTCGGCATAACGCAGGAATTCTTCATCGCTGAGATTCTTGAAGCGCGAGTGGCGGCCCATCGCGAGGTCCGGGCAATCGAGCTGGAGCAGGAGGCCCGATTTCACGATCATTTCGTATTCCTCGCGCATGGCGTCGGCGAGCGCCTCGAGATATTTTTCGTGCGAGGGGTAGTATTCGTTGGGCTGGAAGACGGCGATGGTGCCGGGCGAGACGGCGTTCATGAAGCCTTCGACGACGTTCGCTTTCGCGAGAGCGTCTTTCATGCGCGCGATGTCCTGCTCGACCGGCTTCAGATTTTTCACCTTGATCGGGCCTTTGCACACGGGGCGCTTGTAGGTGGCGGAGTGGCCGGCCTTCACAAGGCGGTCGCGGTATTCGGGGAAGTCGTCGAGATCCTGGGGCGTTGGGCGCGCGGAATCGCCTTCGAATCCGGTGAGGCGATGGCGAATGTAAGTGGCGTAGCTGATCTTGCTCATTTCGCCGTCGCTGACGACGTCGACGCCGCATTCCTGCTGCTTGCGGATGGCGTCGCCGACGGCGCGGCGCATGGTTTCTTCGAATTGCGCTTCGTCGTAGGATTCGCCGCGGTCTTGCGCGAAGAGTAGGTCGACAACGTCCTGCGGGCGCGGCAGGCTGCCGACGTGCGTGGTCAGGATGCGGTCGGTGCTGGTCTTCATCGGATTCCCCCTTGGAACCGGGCGCCCAGCCCGGGCAAACCGCGCAAGCATATCATGGGTGGGCGATGGGCCGACGGGGCCGGATGGGGACGGCCTGGATGCGCGAGAGGCGCCGAGGGCGAAGTGCGAATTTCAAATTTCAGATTGCAGATTTCAGATACAAAACGAAAATCGCGATCGCGTTTTCGTTTGTGCCGAGGGGAAAGCAGTGCGGAGGAAGAAGGCGTTAGGTGAAGTTGCGCCAGCCGGGCGGGGTGTCGGCGTCGTCCTCTTCTGATTCGTCGTCGACGAGTTGGGGCTGCGGGGCGAGGATTTTTCGGGCGGGGGCGACGTCTTCTTCGCGGACGAGGATTTTGAAACCGGCGCCGGACCAGGCGAGGTGCTCGCGCATGCGACCGGCGGTGTCGGCCTGGATCATGGCGTCGATGCCGGCGGATTCGAGGGCGCCCTTGGCGAGATAGGCCTCGGCCTCGTTGCCGTAGGATTGGACGACGACGAGCTTGGATTCATTCATGCGAGGATTATATGCCCGGTCGCGTGAAGCTGTGCCGCGCCTACGGCGCTTGGGGGTTGTTTGGTTTTGTTTCCCCGCCCTTCCGGGCGAGGCTAAATTGTGCCGCGCGTACCGCGCTGGTGCGGGGTGGATGCTAGGGTGCCGCCGAGAATTGGAGGAACTAGAATTTCAAATCCCAAATTTGAGATTTCAGAGTGAGGCGAAGCATTCCGTGGCCACAATGCGGGGAAATGATGCAAATGCGACCGCCCGAAGGCAGGGGGCCGCTTCAAATGCTTTGCGGAATTGTGGTAGAAGTTGAGTGCGAAGCGGGCGCTCACCCGGCCAACGGAGAGGCTTGCAGAGGAATCGAAGAACTCGGGGCTGGCGGAGATTCTAATGAAGCGGCGCACAACGCGAACTTCGAGCGAGCGAAAAACGCCTCGCGTGCGCGGAAGTGCGTCCGCTGTGCAACGAGCCGCCAAGACGATCGATTCGCTGGCTGTGCTGCCGTTTGAAAACGCCGGCGAACCCGAGCACGAATACCTCGGCGACGGGATCGCGGGAAGCCTGATCAACATGCTGGCGACGATACCGACGCTGCGGGTGATGGCGCAGAGCACGGTCGTCCGCTACAAGGGCCGCGAGATTGCGCCGCAGACGATCGGACGCGAGCTGCATGTGCGGGCCGTGCTGACAGGACGGATCATGCAGGGAGGCGACCTGCTGCGGATTTCGACGGAGCTGGTGGACGTGGCGACGGGCTCGCAACTGTGGCGCGAGCAGTACGACCGGAAATCGGGGGACATCTTCGAGCTGCAGGACGAGATTTCGACGGAGATCTCCGCAAAGTTGCAGTTGCAACTGACGCAGGCGCAGAAGAAGCGGCTCACGCGTCACCACACGGAGAATCCCGAGGCGTATCGCGACTACCTGAGAGGCCTGCATCATTGGAACCGCTGGACCGAGGAGAGTTTCTACAAGGCGATTTCGTATTTCCAACTGGCGGCGGAGAAGGACCCCAACTACGCGCTGGCGTACGCGGGCGTGGCGAATTCCTACGTGCTGCTGGGCTGGAACGGTTACCTGGCGCCGAAGGATGCGTTCCCGAGGGCCAAGGCGGAGGCGATGACGGCGCTGCAGCTCGATCCGTCGCTGGCGGAGGCGCACACGGCGCTGGCGGCGGTGCTATGGCTGCACGACTGGCAGTGGAAGAAGACGCAGGCGGAGTTCAAGCGGAGCCTGGCGCTGGCGCCGACGTACCCAACGGCGAACCACTGGTACGCGGAATTCGTGATGACGATGGGGAAGCACGCCGAGGCGCTGGCGCGGATGAAAGAGAGCCAGGAGCTCGATCCGCTGTCGCTGATCATCAACGTGGCGGTGGGATGGGCGTATTACCATTCGCGGCGATACGAAGACGCGATCGAGCAGTTGCGCCGAACGATCGAGCTCGACCCGAACTATCCGGTGACGCACTGGATTCTCGGCTTGCTGATGAGGAAGACGGGACACTATGAGCAAGCGATCGCCGAGGGAGAGAAATCGGTGCAGTTCTCGGGCGGAAGCCCGATGATGCGCGCGGCGCTGGCGCGGAGCCTCGGCAGGGCCGGCCGGACGGACGAGGCGCGGCAAATCCTCGAGGAGCTGATCAAACTATCGCGGGAGAAATACGTTGCGTCGTATTTCCTCGCGGGGATTTATCTCGGGCTGGGCGAGGACGAGCGCGCGATCGAGTGCCTGGAGAAGGCGCTGGCGGAGCGGTCGCATTGGGTGATCTACCTGCACATCGATCCGACGATGGACGCGTTGCGGTACAACCCGCGATTCCAGGAGCTGCTGAAGCGCGTCGGGCTGCCGTGATTGCGACAGGGCCGAAACCCGGGGCTAAAGCCCTTTTTCTTTGGCGCTTTTTTCCGCATGACCTGAAGGCCAACGCTCCCACCTCCATGTCGTGGCTTTCAGCCACGTCCCACGAAGATTCGCGCTTTTAAGGCTCTCGCTCCCACCGTTCCGGGTCCAAACGTCCACCGGCGGCGGTCAATCGTCCCTCCGGGACTCGATGTTTTTCGCGGCGATCCCCGGCACTCCGCTGCGCCTGCCTTGGCGGCGGGCGAGCTACGTGCCGGGCTAAATTCAATCGCGCCTCCAGCGCTCGTTTTCAGGAACTAAGCCCGGGCGAGCGATCACGCCTCCGGCGCTCAACTCCATGGCACGGGTTCTAATGGCTTGGAGTGAGGACCAGCTTTTGGACGCGCCAGTTGAGTAGTTCAGCGACGTAGAGTTCGTTTTCGGATGGGCAGGCGATTTCGTGGATCCAGCCGAACTGCTTGAGCTGCTTGCCGGATTCGCCGAGCATGCCGACAACTTTCCCATCGAGGCTGAGTTTGTAGATGCGACCGGGATAGGCGTCCGCGCTGTACAGGAACTGGTGCGGGGCGGGCGTGATGCAAATGGCCCAAGGAGCGCCGGGAGCGATTGCGCCGGTGGTGGCAGTCGGCTTGGGGCCGATGGCGGGGCGGGCGTCGGGAGGGGCCGGGACGTCGATGGTGATTTGGCGCAGGAACTTTCCGTCGCCATCGAAGACTTGAATGCGGCGATTGCCGCGGTCGGCGACGTAGACGTTGCCTTGCGCGTCGACGGCGATGCTGTGCGGCGTGTTGAATTGGCCGGGGCCGTCGCCGGGCTCGCCCCAGGATTTCACCCAGTCGCCATTTTTGTCGACTTTGGCGACGCGCGAATTGATGTAGCCGTCGCTGATGTAGGCGTTGCCGGCGGCGTCCCAGGCGACATCGGTGACTTGGCGAAACATGCCGTCGACGGGCGGGAGCGGCGGGCGGACGTGCTTGAGCGGACCGGTGCCTTCGTCGGACGCCTCCTGCTTGCGGCCAAAGACCATCAGAACGCGGCCGGCCGGATCGAACTTGACGACCATGTCGGAGCCTTTGTCGGTGGCCCAGATATTGCCCTGGGGATCGACTTTTACGGTGTGCGCGAAGGACCATGCGTAGAGATTGTGGCCGATCTCATGAACGAAGCGGCCGTGCGAGTCGAATTCGAGGAGCTGTGCGGCGGAGGCGCCGTAGGCCGGGCCCGTGGTGTTGCCGCGCGAGAAGACGAAGACGTGTTTGGCCGAATTTACGGCCACGCCCGAGACCTCGCCCAAATAGAGGTCGGGCGGCAGCTTCAGAAAATCAGGAACCGAAGTGTAGGGAATCTCCGGGACGGGCTCCGGCTGCTGCGCGAGTGCGGTAGTGCCGAACAGAACGATCAAAACGAACAAGATGTGTTTCATTTGCGCCTCCTGCCGGCGGAGAGTATACGCCCGTCTCAGGCGACGCGAACGCTCGCACGGGTAGAAGCCGATGGCAGAAAGCGGCGGAAAAATCAGGCGTGCTTATCGCTGCTGGTGTCGAGGACGCTGCGGATTGCTTCGTAGAGCTTGTCGACTTGGGTGGACTTGGAGACGTAGGCGTCGGCGCCGGCTTGCTTGACCGTCTCGGCGAGTTGCGCGAAATCGTGCATCGAGAAGACGATGATCTTGGCGGAAGGCAGCAACTGGCGGATCTGGCGGGTGGCCTCGACGCCGTTCATGACGGGCATACTGAGATCGAGAATGACGATGTCGGGCTTGAGGCTGAGAGTTTTCTCGACGGCTTCCTGGCCGTTGGCTGCTTCGCCGCAAATTTCGATGGAAGGGCGCGTTTCCAGGAAGCGCCGCACGCCCTGGCGGACCACCTCGTGATCGTCGGCTAACACGATTCGAACGGACATTCCCGTCGCATTCCCCACGATTGCTCCCAAGCAACCCATCATAAAGGATGCAATAGCGAGGCGAAAGTATTAGATTTTCACGGTATAGTACCTTTCAAGTACCCCCAATTCTAGTCCGAGGGGCGACGGCGCTCGAGTCGCGAATGCCAGGGTTCGACCCAGTGGCGCTTGGCTTCGAGTCCGGAGGCCTGGCCGGTCCAGCCGCAGGCGCACAGGATATTGTGGGAATCGAGATCGACGTCTTCGAGATTTCGGGAATCTGTTTTGACGGCGTTGGCGACAGGA
>DATJRU010000176.1:0-4886 GCA_035504455.1 Vulcanimicrobiaceae bacterium | reverse complement strand
CGTTCGAGCGAACCCGCGCGGTTGTAGCCGACTACGATCGTGTCGGGGAATTGCTTCCGCAGGGCCAAGGCGAACGATCCGCCAATCAGGCCCGTGCCAATGACGGCGACGCGGCGAAAGGGAGTTGCGGTAGCCATCGCTAAGCCGCGTCGCCCCGCATCGCGGCTTCCTCAGGGGCTAAAGTCCCGCAGAAGTTGCGAGGCTTGATGCCGGAGCTGAAGCTCCGGCCCCCTGAGAACCGTGCCGCGAACTTCGCAAGGCCAAGCAGATCAGGCTTACTTTTTGCCACGGCCCGCCGCTGTCGATTCGGGCTTGATCCACGACATCTGCGCGCGCAGCTCTTTCCCGACGGCTTCGATCGGGTGGTTCTTGTCGCGCTCGAGGAGCTTGGCGTACTGCGGGCGTCCCGCCTGATTCTCGAGCACCCATTCCTTGGCGAAGACGCCGGTCTGGATTTCGTCGAGAATCTTTTTCATCTCGGCGCGGACATGCTCGTCGATCACGCGATTGCCGCGGGTGAGGTCCCCATACTTCGCGGTCTCGCTGACGAATTTGTGCATCTCGGCGATGCCGCCTTCGTAGATCAGGTCGACGATCAGCTTGAGCTCGTGCAGGCACTCGAAGTACGCCGACTCGGGCTGATAGCCCGCGTTCACCAGCGTCTCCCAGCCGGCCTGAATCAATGCGCGCGCGCCGCCGCAAAGCACAGCCTGCTCGCCGAAGAGGTCGGTCTCGGTTTCCTCGCTGAAGGTGGTCTGGATGACGCCGGGGCGCGTGCCGCCGATGGCGTGCGCGTAAGCGAGCGTGCGGTCGAACGCGTGGCCCGACGCGTCCTGATGGACGGCGAGCAAACAGGGCACGCCGCGTCCCGCTTCGTACTGCCGGCGAACGAGATTCCCGGGACCCTTCGGCGCGACCATGGTGACGTCGATATCCTTGGGCGGCGCGATCTGGCCGTAGTGAATGTTGAAGCCATGCGAGAAGAGCAGCATCGCGCCGGGCTTCAGATTCGAGGCGACCTCGTGCGTGTAGATGGCGGGCTGCGCCATATCGGGCGCGAGCATCACGATCACGTCCGCGCCTTCCGACGCTTCGGACGGGCCGACGAGTTTCCAGCCGTCCTGTTCGGCTTGCGCCCAGGACGCGCCGCCGCGGCGCAGGCCCACGACGACATCAAGCTTGCTGTCGCGCAGGTTCAGGGCGTGCGCGCGGCCTTGGCTACCATATCCGATCACGGCGATGCGCTTGCCTTCGAGCGCTCGCGGATTTGCGTCCTTCTCCCAGAACATCTTTGCCATGTGTTTTTCTCCTTAGGAAATTTTCGGAAATTTATCCGGCGTTAGTTACGGCTCCTTCGGACGCCGATGAAACGAGCTTTGCGTATTTCGCCATCACGCCGCTCGCATAACGCGGCGCGGGCGCTTTCCACTGCGCGCGGCGTTCGTCGAGATTGGCGTCGACGTCGAGCCGGCGCGCGCGAACGTCGAGCGTGATCGTGTCGCCGTCGCGGATGAATGCGATCGGGCCGCCGGTCGCGGCTTCGGGAGCCACGTGGCCGACCATCAGGCCGTGCGTGGCGCCGCTGAAGCGGCCGTCGGTGATCAGTGCGATCGAATCGCCGAGTCCCTGGCCGACGAGCGCGCCGGTCACGGCGAGCATCTCTCGCATGCCGGGGCCGCCCCGCGGCCCTTCGTAGCGGATCACGACGACGTCGCCCGCCTTGATTTCGCGGCGCTGCACGGCGGCGAAGCAGGATTCCTCGGAATCGAAGACGCGCGCGGGGCCGATGTGCAACAAGCGTTCGTGGCCCACGAGCTTGACGACGCAGCCTTCGGGCGCGAGCGAGCCCTTCAGGATGGCGATGCCGCCTTCTTTCTTGAGAGGATTTGCGAACGGGCGGATCACTTCCTGGCCGGGAGTTTCGCGCGCGTCGCGAACTTCTTCGAAGAGATTTTTGCCCGAGACCGTGAGTGAATCCTCGAGCAGGCCCGCTTCCTCGAGCCGCTTGCCGAGCAGGCGCATGCCGCCCGCCACGGCCATGTCGGGCGCGTTGAAGCGGCCGCCGGGTTTCAGGTCGGCGAGCACGGGAGTTTTCTTCGAGAGGCGGTCGAACTCGTCGATGCTGAGGGGAATGCCCGCATCGCGCGCAATGGCGAGGAGATGCAGCACGCCATTCGTCGAGCCGCCGGTGGCCAGCACGGAGGTGATGGCGTTGCGCAGCGCCGCGGGCGTGATGACTTGCTTCGGGCGAATGTCTTTCGCAAGCAGGTCCATGACGAGCTTGCCGCAGTCGAAAGCGACCTGAGCCTTGCGCGAATCGACGGCGGGAACTTCGTTCGCGCCCATCGGCGACATGCCGAGGAATGTGATCGCGCCGGCCATCGTGTTCGCGGTGAACTGGCCGCCGCAGGCGCCAGCGCCGGGACAGGCGCTGCCTTCGAGTTCGCGGACGTCCTTTTCGCTCATTTTGCCGGCGACGTATGCGCCGGGAGCTTCGAAGACGTCGAGAATCGTCACATCGTGGCCGTGAAAGTGGCCCGGCATGATCGAGCCGCCGTAGAGCGAGAGCGAGGGCAGATTGAGGCGCGCGAGAGCCATCACGGTGCCGGGAATCGTCTTGTCGCATCCGCAGATCGCGACGACTGCGTCGAAAGCGTGCGAGCGCACGAACAGCTCAATCGAGTCGGCGATCACTTCGCGGGAGACGAGCGAGCCCTTCATGCCTTCGGTGCCCATCGTGATTCCGTCGGAGATCACGATCGTGTTGCACTCGATGGGAATGCCGCCGGCCGCGCGGATTCCTTCCTTCACTTTTTCCGCCAGGCCGCGGAGGTGCATGTTACACGGCGTCACGTCGGACCAGGTGTTGGCCACCGCGACGAGCGGCTTCTCCAGGTCCGCGTCGGTGAGCCCCGTGGCTTTCAGCATTGCCCGGGCTGGCGCCCGCGCGATTCCTTTTTTGATCGCGTCGCTCTGCATTTCGATCGAAACCTTCTTTCTCGTGAGGCCGCCGCGCTTCGTCGGTATCAATGCCCAGCAATAAAAAAGCCCCGCTGCCTGCGATCAGGTGCGGGGCGCATACGCCTAAGCTCGGCTTAGGAGGGCGGCCCCCACCCGGTAATTACGTATACGCCGGATACTACCGACTGTGTTTTAAGGCGTGTCATAGAGTAGCGTCTCATCCCGGAATCGACAATCGCTTTCCTGAACTCGCGGCAGCGCCTAACGTTTCGGGTCCGCCCGCGTCGAAATCCCATTAAACGTTGGTTCGCGCGAATAAGTCAAATTGCTATTTGCGAAGGGCCGGTATAAACGGGTTTTATGAGGAGCACAGGCGGATCGAGGCACCCGCGGCGGGCGATTGACACGGTTTTCGGGTCGCGTATATTGGTTTCTCTGCCACAGCGCCGCCACTTCGTTCAGAGGGGAACGCCAGACATGCCGATTGCCAAGTGTTTCGCGCCGTGCGCCTTGATTCTGTGTTTTGCGGCGAGCCTTGCCGCGCAGGAAATTCCGGCGTCGCAGCCGCCGATGTGGGCGTCGAAGCCGAATGTGGCGGCTTTCGAGAAGACGGAAAACGACCGGCTGGCCGCGGCGCAGCGGTCGATCGACGCGATCGTTGCCGTGAAAGGCGCTCGAACCATCGAGAACACGCTCGTTCCTTTCGACGACGCGACTCGCGAGCTCGACTCCGCAGGCAACGCCGCGAACCTGATGCAGGAAGTGCACCCCGACGCCGCGTTTCGCGACCACGCGACAACTCTCTTCGAGAAGACCGCCGCGATGAATACGGCGTTGTCGCTGAATCAAGATGTTTACCACGCGCTGGCGCGGCTCGATGTCTCGAAAGCCGATGCCGCCACGCGCTATTACGTGTCGCGGCAGCTGCTCGAATTTCGTCTCGCCGGCGTCGACAAGGACGACGCCACGCGCGCACGACTGAAGAAGCTCAACGAGCAGCTCACGCAGGACCAGGCGACGTTCGAGCGCAACCTGGCCGACGATCAGCCGACGATCGAAGCCGATCCATTCGAACTCGACGGCCTGCCTCAGGATTACATCGACCGGCACAAGCCCGGCGCCGACGGCAAAATCAAGATCTCGACGAATTACCCCGACCTCTTTCCGGTGATGACGTTTGCCAAGAGCACCGCGTTGCGCGAGCGGCTGTCTCTGCTCGCGGAGAACCGCGGTTACCCGAAGAATCGCGCCGTCCTGATGGACATGCTGCAAGTGCGCTACGAGATTGCGACGACGCTGGGCTATTCCTCATGGGCCGATTACAACGCGGCTGACAAAATGATCGGCAGCGGCCGCGCAATCGAAAATTTCATTCAGCAGCTCAACGATACGATTCGCCCGGTCGCCGAGCTCGAATTTGCGGTCCTGCTTGCGGAAAAAAAGAAAAGCGATCCGCAGGCGACGCAGGTCATGAGCTACGAAAGCGGCTATCTTGGCGAGCTCGTTCGCCGGTCGCAATACGATTTCAATTCGCAGGACATGCGCCCCTATCTGCCGTACGCGCAGGTAAGGCAGGGCATTCTCGATACGGCCGCGAAACTGTTTCAGGTAACGTTCAAGCGGGAGCAGAACGTGACCGAATGGGCGCCGGGCGTCGAAACCTGGGACGTGATCGACCACGGAAAGGCGATCGGCAGGTTCTACCTCGACATGCATCCGCGGCCCGGCAAGTACACCCACGATGCCACGTTCCAGATTCTCGACGGCGTGAAGGACAAGCAGATCCCCGAGGCGGCGCTGATCTGCAATCTTCCCGAGCCGACGGCTACCGATCCCGGCCTGATGGATTATGACGACGTGGTCACTTTCTTCCACGAGTTCGGCCACCTGATGCACCACATCCTCGGCGGGCAGCGGCAATGGGC
>DATJRU010000175.1:0-35192 GCA_035504455.1 Vulcanimicrobiaceae bacterium | reverse complement strand
CGGAATACTGGCGCGCGAATTCAGCGGGTGCGCCGATAGGCGGCCGTCCAACCACGCACGGCCTGGATTTGCGTCTGCTTGGTGTCGATTTCGCTTTGGCGCGCCTCGAGCCGCTCCCGAAGCGGCCGCAGCACCATGTGTACCTGCGCCAGCAGTTCCTTGTACTCGCAGTAGGCCGATGACGCGCGGGCCCACGCCACCTCCTCCGGGCGCCCGATGCGAGTGGCCTCACCGACTTCGCGCAGCCGCGCCGCCAAAGATTTCACGGCGTCCGCGCTCACCGCCTCGGGGTGCGCAAGAGTCATATGTTTTTCGCGGCGAAGAAAATCGCGCATCTCGTTCGTCGCCCTGCACAGCAGATCGAGGAGGTCGCTGGCCATCACGCGCTCCAGCTCGACCGCTCGGTATCTTCGGGTTCGGGAGGCGGGGCGGTGACCGTGCGAATGGGCGCGGTGACCGCGGCGGCGGGAGCGCCGGCGTGATCCTGTTCGACTTTTCTCCACGCTTCGCGCAGCTCGCTGAAGAGGCTTGCGTATTTCTCGAACACCTTCCGATCGACCTTGATGCCCGCCGCGAAGACGTCGCTGCGAGCAGTTTTGTATATGCCGCCGAGTCGCCTCGCGATCTGACCTCCGCGTTCGAAGTCGAGCGACGAGCGGAGCTCGGCGATTGCCGCGAAAAATTTGTTTGTGGCTTTGACGCGCTCTTCGATCTTGTCTTCGTCGATCGCGCGGATCGCCCGGTGCAGGGAATTGATGGCGAGCTCGTAGATCATGCCGGTGATCGCGGTGGGAGTGGCGCCGCGTACGGCAAACTGCTGGTACGCGGATGCGACGTTCTTGTGGTTGGCCATTTTAAGCGCCCGCCAGTTGGCCCTGGACCTGATTCTCCAGCGTTGGCAGCTGCTGGAGGGTCGCGTCGATCTGAGCGAACTCCGTCGTAAGCGACGTCTGCTGGGCGGTCAGGTTGGCCTGGAATTGAGATATCTGGTCGGAAAGCGATTGGACGCTCGCACTGATGCCGTTCTCATCCGTCGCGATCAGCCCGGAGGGGCTGAGCAGACTGGTGAGATCGGTGTTGAAGCCCTGCGCGAAGCCGCTGCTAGTGCTGCTTCCCGTGCCCTGGAAAAAACTGACGAAATTTTGAAAGTTACCGGTGATTGCGGCGTTGAGCGTGGTCGAATCGACACTCAGGGTGCCGTCGTCGTTCGTACTGATGCCCATGCTCGCCAAGTTGACGAAGCTGGAGTTGCCGCTCGCGGAAAAGTTAACGTCGTTCGCCAGAGTGTTTTGGATGGCCGCCAGCGTGCTGTCATTCGCAAGGACTCCCTGCTGGCTGCTCGAGTTCACCGAGTATTGAGCGTTAATGGCCTGCACCACGGCATTGTAGGCCGAGACGAAATCGTTGACCGCGCCGGAAGCCTGGGTGGTGTCGGGCGCGACCGTGACGGAGACGTTCGTACCTTCGGGAGCCGACAGAAGATTGAGGCTGACGCCCTGAATTGCTGATGTGACCGTATTCGTTGAAGACGAGATCGGCACTCCGTCGACCGTCAAATTCGCATTCACTCCGGTGACGGGCTTCGTGAAGCCCAGGCCGACTGTGTCATTCGAAACCGTAAAATCGCCTGCGCTGCCGCTGGAATTGCTCACGAGCGAGAGGCGAGCGCCGCCGGCGTCGGTTATGACGCTGGCCGTGACGCCCAGGTTTTGGTTGTTGATGTACGACGCGAGCCCGTTCAGCGTATTCGTGCCGTCGGCGCTATCGACATTGATCGTCGTGGGGCTGGAAGCGCCGGGCGCCGTGATCTGGAAGCTGCCGGTGGCGAGCGTCGAAGTGGCCGACGCTTGCTCGTTCTTCGTGTAATAGGAGGATGTTGTCGCAAGATTGGTCACGCTGATCGTGTGAGTGCCGGGTGTGGCCGTAACACCCGCAGTGGCCGTCAATACGTTGGTGTTGGACGATGTCGCGTCCTGCGCTTGGAGGGGGCTATCCACATCGGACAGCGTTTGGATCGAGCTTTGCAGCGTGTTCATCAGCGAACTGATGTTTTGAAGGGCCGAAGTCTGGGAGTTGAAGGTGCTCTGCTGGTTTTGCATGTCGGTCAGCGGCGCGGAGTCCGCGGAAATGATTTCCGCGACCACTGCCTGCACGTTGATTCCGGTGCCGACGTCGCCAGCCAGATCCCCGACGATGCTTGAGATAGCCGAACTTGATAGAGACATGAGCTTTTCTCCTGCCGCGCGTTCGCGCTTTGCCTAATTGCCGCGTCGCGCAAATTCCGGAAAAAACAAGGAATAGGCGGGACTCCACGAGGGAGCCCCGCCCGATCCGAGTTACGACCCTTCCGTTACTGCAACAGACGCAACAGGTTCTGCTGAGACGAGTTGGCCTGCGATACGGCCGAAATACCCGTCTGCTCGAGCAAGCTGTACTTCGACAAGTCGGAGACGGCCGACGCCACGTTGACAGACATGATGCTGTCTTCCGCGGACGCCAGGTTCTGCACTTCGTTCGTTTCGACGTTCGACGACGCGGTCAACCGGTTGACGTTGGCGCCGATCGTGCCGCGAGAGCCCGCAACCGTGCTGATGGCCGTGTTGATGAGGCCAAGAGCCGTGATCGCATCGCTCGCGGAGCTGAGGTCGACGCTGGCCGTGAGGCCGAGGCCTGCCGACGACAGCGTGCCGACGGAAACCGCGATCGTGGTGTTGGCGGTTGCGTTGCCATCGCTCATGAAGATCGAGGTCGTGCTCGCGCTGAACACCGACGTGCCGTTGAATTCGGTGCTCTGCCCGATCGAGTCGATTTCCGCTTGAATCTGCGAGAACTCGGCCTGAATCGCGGTGCGCTGCGAGTCGCTCACGGTGCCGGTCGAAGACTCGGTCGCCAGAGTGACAGCGCGGTTGAGAAGCGTGGTGACTTGCGAAAGAGCGCCGTCGGCAACCTGAAGAGCGCCAACGCCGTCGTTGGCGTTCATCACGGATTGATTCAACGCTGTTTCGTTCGCTTGGAGACCGTCCGCAATTGCAAGACCGGCGGCGTCATCTGCGCCCGAATTGATTCTCTGACCGGAAGCGAGTTGCACCAACGTGTTCTGCAAGCTCGAGTCCGTGCTCTCCAAGCTGTTCTGGGCAATCATTGACGGAATGTTGTTAAGGATGCTTAGCATGGTAGTTTTCTTTCTCCTGGGATTGTGTTCCGTCAGCGGTTACGAGCTTTTATATGTCCGGTAACGAGTGCGTATCCGGGGTATGTTTGAGGCTCAGGCCGTCCTTCGGAACTCTGTCGTTGCAGTTGCACTATCGGCATGCACCAAAAAGGCTTGAATTCGGACTAGTACCTGCCAGTCCCGGCGAGTAAGTCGCGCTCCTGCAACAAACGATTCTGAGGACCTTCTAATTCGGCGAGCACGGCCAGCAGCCGCGGAAACTGAGGAAATATCTCGAGCCCGCGCCGCGCCAGCGTTGCGGCTCGCTCAACTTCGCCAAGCTGCGCGCGAATGCTCGCGCAGCGCAGAAAATCGGCCGGCGCGAGAATCGGACATTTATCCAACTTCAGCTCGGCGGCGGAAGCCGCTTCGGGCAGGTTTTCGAGAAAGACGTGTGCCTGTATGAGCCGGTCATAAAGGTCGGCGACTTCGGGCTGCTTGAAAGGGGCGGCGCTCAAAAGCGAGATGCCTTTCTCTTTTCGTCCCATGCGAAGCATCGAAAGACCGAGCTTGCTTTCTAGAATGGCGTTTCCGGGGGACTTGCGCAGCGCCCGCTCGTAGCAGCGCGAAGCATCGCGGAATTGACCCAGATTGTAGAAAGCGTCGCCCTTCGTCTCCGGCAGCAGCGAAGCGGCGTAGCCCAGGCGATCGCATTTCTGAAGGGCGGAAAGAGCGTCGTCGTAACTTCTGAGGCGCAATTGGGCAAGCCCGAGAAAGAGCCATGCGACGGCGAGCCGCGGATTCAAATCACACGCGCGTATAAAGCAGCTGGCGGCGGCTGCATAGTCGTGAAAGTTGTCGAATTCCAAAAGTCCAAGCTCGAAGTGCGCTTGCGCGTTGTCCGGCATTTCGAGGACTTTTTTTCGCCCGAGTTCGCGATAAAAGACGTTCTTGCGGGCCATCGTTTCCGGGTCGGCGGTCGAGCCGAAATGGTGAATGATGAGGTCGCACTGGCGGACTTTCCGGCCGAGTTCGAGAATGCGCGGGCCGACAGATTCGTGGACGCGCGCCACAAAGTAGATCTCCGGGTCGTTGCGGAACAGGCGGACATTGCCGTGCGCGACGAAAGCCGGGAATTCGCTCGCCTCCGGCAAGCGCCCGTCGTTTGCGACAGCCGCGACGTCCCAGATGCGGGTATTCCGGCTCCGGAAGTAGTTGCGGATCGGCACGGTGTAGCCGGCGAACTCTTCCGAGCGCAGCAGCGGAGCGATCGCTTCGGCCGCCAAGGGGTCGAGCATTTCGTCCGCATCGAGCGTCAGCACCCACTCGGCGTTGCTGCGCGAACGCAGCTCAGCCAGTGCGAGATTGCGGGCTTTGGCAAAGTCGTTTTCCCAAGGCATGGACACAACATGCGCGCCAGCGCCCTTTGCGATGGCGATCGTGTCGTCGGTCGATCCGGTGTCGGCGAGCACCATTTCCTCGACGACTCCACGCATGCTGCCGAGGCAGCGCGGCAGATCGCGGGCGGCGTTGCGGACGATCATCGAGAGGGCGGCGCGCGGTTTCATCCGAGCACCTCCGAGAGCCGCCCGGCTGCCGGGGTGCTTGCCTTCGAGGCCGCCTCGGGCGCGGCAGGCGGCTCGTCACTCGCGCCGCGATTCTCCATTTGCGCTACGGGTTCCCGGATATTTTTCGAGTCCCTGGCTCGCACGCGCACGCACCGCTCCGCCGATTGGAGGTCGCCCAGCTCACGATAGCAGCGCTCAAGCCCCGCAAGCAGCCGGCCGAAAATGCTGACATTCGGGATTTCGCCACGGAGGTAATGAAAAGCGTGCCGGAATTGCGAGAGAGCTTCGGCAGGTTTGCCTTCGCCGAGAAAACGCTCTCCGAGGTGCACGTAGGCGACCATGCGGACGCCGGGACGTTCCTTGCCGGGCTGATGTGTGAGCACCTCGGGAAAAACGCGCTCGACGAAAAGGTACGGAGGGACGTGGCCTGGATCGAAGGCCTTCGGATGTAGAGTTCGCACCCGCTCGATAAATCGGGCCACTTGAGAGTCGAGCTTTTGAAACGAGAACTCCCGCAAAATATGATCGCGTCCCGCCTTGGCTCGGTCTCGCCAGAGCTTGTCGTCCTGGTAGAGGCGGACCACCGCTTCCGCGAACGATTCTTCGTCGTCGGCGATCGAGATGATTTCATTGCCGTGAAGATTCATCCCTTCGGCGCCGATCGTGGTGGTGACGAGAGGGATTCGGTGCGCCATCGCGGCCAAATTTTTCGTTTTGATTCCGGTGCCGTAGCGGATTGGTGCAACGAACACGCGATATTTCGCGAACGTACGAGCGAGATCGTTTACCTGGCCGAGGCCCACAATCCCGTCACCGAGCGTGCGACAGCGCTCCGGCATGGAACTGCCTGCCAGATGCATTTCCACTCCCGGCATCCGGCTATGAATGAGCGGCCATACGCGCAAGAAAAACCAATCAAGTCCGTCGAGATTCGCGAGGTTCGAGAAGCTGCCGAGAAACAGCAGATGTTTGCGCCGGGCAGGCCCCGGCCCAGGAGCGCACTTTTCGGCGACCATGGGCACCAATTCGGTGACGATATTCGGAGTGATTTCGAGAAAACCTGCGCGGTCTTCTTCGGTGATCGCCAGCACAATATCCGCCTGGCGGTAGGTTTCCGTTTCGCGATACTGAAAATCGAGCCCGCGCTCCATATCGGCGAGACCCTTGCTGAGGTCGGCTTTGCGCAACTCTCGCAAGCCGTGGCGATCGTCGCTGAGGACGGCGATTCGCGTCCGTGGAGAGACGCGGCGGATGATGTCCATATAGTGTTCGGGGATTGAAGGGCCGGTCCAGAACCACTCGCACAGAATGGCGACGTCGAATTGGCCCGTTTTCACGACTTCTTCGAACGACCAGGCCGACTTGACGTCCGCTCCCAGGAACTTGAGGCGATCGGTGTCGTTGCAGTAGACAGTGAACCCAAGGGCTTCGAGCGGAGGCGCGTAGCGCTCGCGCTTGAGTCCCAGCCGGGCGACGAACGTCATCGCATGCCCCTGCGAGGCAAGCGCTTTCAACACCTGCATCAGGCGAACATCGGCGCCGCCACAGTCGGTCTGGGGGAGGGTTTCGTGCACCACGAGAATGCGAAGTGGGCCGGTTGCAGGCAGAGTTTCTTCGACGCGTGCGCCGGCTTGGCTCGAAGGATTCGCGACCCTGCGGAACGCCTCGACGAACTTTGGCCCGAGGCTTTCCCACGAAAAGCGCATCACCTGTGCTTGACGGAAGCTTTCGAAGACCGTGGCGAGCGCGACGCGGCCTTGGGGGTTGCCGAGCACGCCGCACCACTGGCTGACCGCGTTCGCGAGAGCTCCCGGCGCCCGCATATCGACGCGTGAGACGCCTGCCAACTGAGACGGGAGTTCGGCCGTGGTCCACTGCGTGACTTCCGACTCATGCAGCACGAAGGGCAAACCGGAGAGCAGTGTTTCCGCGTGGGCAGTTCCGAATGGGTCGGTAAGACCGGCGCCGACGACCAGGTCGGCTACGCCGTACAAATCGGGCATTTTTTCGGGGAGAACGCCGACCAGCGGGCGAAAGCGCCCGCCGAAGGCCTCCTTTGCCCGGCATTCCCATTCGGTTTGTTTCTTTCCGCGCGAGCCGGCAACCAGCCAATAAATTTCGGGATGCTTTGCCAGGGATGCCAGTTCGCGTTGCGCGTAAGGAAAGTTGTCGGCCTCGCTGTCGAATGCGCCGACGCTAAGGATCACGAGAGCGTCCTGCGGCATGGCAAATTCATCGCGAAGCGAGGACCGCCGGGAACGTGCTTGCCGCAGCGGTTCGGCCGCCACGCCATTCGGCAACTCGAGGACCGAATCGCCGGCCAGCCCCAGGGCCGCCAATTGCCTCGTCACGGATGGCGCCACGGAGTGAAAGACAAATCCGTGGCCGGCGAGGCGCTCGAGTACGGGCGGGAACACATGGTCGATTCGGATGATCGTGTAGGCGCGGCCCTGCTGATTCGCGCGAGCGAGACGGTCGAGCAGAAGCGTGGAGCGGCCGGCAGCATCGACGAGGCCGCTGTGCCATTTCAGGTACACCACGGTGGGTTCATTCGAATGCAGGAGCTCTTCCTCGAAGCTGGCCGCGGCCGCGATGCCGAACAAAAGCTCTTCGGATTGCAGCGACCAGTCATGGAGGCAAGCGGCGTCGAAGTGCGGCTGCGACTGGGAGTGCGAATCCTCGCGCAGGCGATAGAGCGCCAGTTTTTGCAGGTCGTCGCGGCTGAGAGTGGGGATGCGGCGAACGCCGGGAAGCTGGGACGATCCCCAGCACGTGACATCGAGGCCATTCGCGCGCAGGGCGGACGCCAGGTCGAGCAGGAGGCGTTCATCGGCGGCGTTGACGGAACCGAGGCCGGAAGAAATGATCAGGACCTTCATTTCACCCCGCGCTGCACCCGTTTGGAAATCGAGCGGGCCCGCGAGCCTATTGACAGAGGCCCAGCGTCAGGAATCCAGAGGACGGGATGCAAGCCACCGACCACACCGGAGATGCGCGGCATTGGAATTCTCTAATGTGTCCAACGAGTTCCTGCGCACACCTGTACTTCTTAGTTCGTTCAGTTTGCAGGGGTGCTGCCGATAGGGACCGTGGCGGGTCATCCGATCGATGCAGTCATGCCGGCGGCCTGCGGAAGAACGTCATGATTCAACTCACACGTCTAAATAAACACGCGATCGGCGTCAATTCCGACCTGATCAAGTTCATCGAAAACGCTCCGGACACGATGATCACGCTGCTGACCGGGGAAAAGATTCTGGTGCTCGAGAGTTTCGAGGAGATTCTCGGGCGCATCGTCGCATTCCGCCAGCGCGTGCTGGCCGGGCTTGACGTGATGGATTACATCGCGAACGCGAAAGGGCCTGAAATCGCGCGCTTGCCGGGCATGAATAAATCCGGGGTTAGCGTCGTCGATCTCGAAAGAAGAGATGCGGGCTCTCTGGGCGCGGGCGAATCCGAAAAGCCGGAGGAGCGCGGCTGATGGACAAGTCGACTATTGCCGGGCTGTTCCTCGCGATCGTCGGCATTACCGCGGGGCTGCTGATCGAAGGCGGAAATCTTTCGCAGATCGCGCAGCCCACGGCGGCGATGATCGTGCTTGGCGGGACGATCGGCGCGACGATGATCAATTTCCCGCTGCCGGTCGTCATGACGGCGTTCCGGAACCTGGGGCGCGTGTTTTTCGACAAGGGCGCGGACTCGGCGGCCCTGATCCAGGAAATGGTGCGGTACGCCAACAAGGCGCGGAAGGACGGGATCGTCTCGCTGGACAGCGAGCTGGAAGAGATCCACGACCTCTTTCTGAAGAAGGCGCTCATGCTGGCCGTCGACGGCACGGAACCGGAAGAGCTGCGCAAAATGATGGAGCTGGAACTCGACAATCAGTCCGAGCACGAAGAGAACAGCCCGAAGGTGTTCGAGGCGGCGGGAGGATTCGCACCGACGATCGGAATCATCGGCGCGGTCCTCGGGCTGATCCAGGTGATGCAGCACCTCGACAACATTGCCGAAGTGGGGCGGGGAATCGCGGTGGCCTTCGTCGCCACGATTTACGGGGTCGGCTCGGCGAACATTCTTTTTTTGCCCGCCGCGGGCAAGCTCAAGCTGCGCGTCCGCGAGGATCAGATGCGCAAGGCGATGATGCTCGAGGGGATCATTTCCATTCTCGAGGGAATGAATCCCAGGATGCTCGAAGCGAAATTGCAGGGATTCCTGGCTGAGAGCAGCGATTATGGGAAAAATGGCGACACAAACCGGGAAAGCAACCCGGCGTAGAAGCCGGCGGCAAGAGGCAGCGCCGAATCACGAGCGTTGGCTGGTCTCCTACGCCGACTTCATCACGCTGCTTTTCGCGTTTTTCGTGGTGCTTTTCGCGTCCGCGCAGGTGGACCACCGCAAAGTCGGCCAGATCGCCCTGGCGATACAGGTCGCTTTCCAGCAAATGGGCGTGTTCGAAAGCTCGAATACGCACATGCCGCTCGGAAAGACGGAGCCGATGCCTTTCGAAAAGGTGCAGGTGATCGAAAACGCGATGCGCGAGACGGACGTCGGGCAAATGGTCCCGCCGATGGCAGGCGTGATCAGCAACGCGCCCGACCGGGAATCGCTCGCGGGACTGCGAAAAACTCTGGAATCAACGTTGTCGAAGCAGATCGAAAGTGAGAGCGTCGGCATCCACGAAACGCACGAAGGCCTGGTGATCAGCCTCCGGGAAATCGGGTTCTTCGATAGCGGCTCGGCCACGCTGCGCCCTGGCGCGGAGGCAAGCCTGAAGCAGATCGCGGACGTGCTGCGCGACGTGCCCGAGTCGATTCGAATCGAGGGGCATACGGACAACGTCCCGATTCACACCGCGGCGTTTCCTTCCAACTGGGAGCTTTCGACCGCGCGCGCAACAGAGATCGTCAAACTGTTCATCACGCGCTACCAGTTCAATCCGGCCCGGCTGCAGGCTTCCGGCTACGCGGAGTATCATCCTGCCGCACCGAATGACACGGCCGAGGGCCGCTCGCTGAACCGCCGTGTGGACATCGTCATCGTCGCGCGAGACAAGGTCGCCAGCGCGGCCGCCACAGCACCGCAGGCATCTCGAACGCCGGCCGGCGCCGACGCGCTTGCGGCGCCGCAGCCGAAAGAATTGCCGCCTTCCACGCCGCACGCGCAATAGGCACCGGCGTGCCGTAAGATTCGGGCACAGTCCCGCGCCTTCGCGTTTCGTAAAAGTTGCCTGTAGAGGTTGGCTCGTTGAGGTTCTAAGGAGTGCTTGCAGCGGGCGTAGCGGTTTCGCTTCCCGCTTCGTCGCCCGCGGGCTTCTGAGCTTGCGGTTTCGATACGAGCGCCGTTTTCCAGCGAGCCTCGCGGCCGGCCGCCCGCGTTGCGACGCGCCCAGCGCTGCGCGCCGCCACGCTTTCTTCCTGTTCCTTCTTCAAAATAAGAGTGGCCAGCTTCAGCATTCCTGTCTCGCGCTTCATCGTGGCCGAAACGGTGACCTTCTGGCCGTCGGGCAGGCCCCGCACAACCTCGGTCTCCCGAGTGAGCACGGCGCCGATGCGTTGCGCTCCCAAGTTTTCAGCCGCGCCGGCAAGCGCTTCGAGCTCGAATCCCAATTCTTCCCGGGTCATGGGATGCGCGTCGTCTTCCGACCGGGCCGTGACGTCGTCCAGTTGCTTCGCCAAGTCGTCGAGACAGGCGAAGTACTCTTCCACCGGAATGTCCAAGCGCATCAGGCTGCGGACGGTTTCTTCGAGCGGCCAAGGCTCTTCCTGGAGGATGTTGCCGACTTTGCCGCGAAGGTGGTTCGCGTTCACCGGTTTCGGCGAGTACGAGGTAATCCCGAAGAGCTCCATCTGATCGCGCCACGATTTCGGCTCCATCGAGGTACAGATCAGGATCGGCATCTTCGCAAGCCCCGGATCGCTCCGGAGGCGTCCAACGAAATCGAGTCCGCTCATCTCCGGCATCTTGATGTCGGTGATGATCATTACGATCGGTTCGCCTTTTTCGAGGAGATCGAAGGCTTCCTTGGCGCCGCCGGCCTCGACCGTGTCGTAGCCGGCGCGTCGCAGACTTTCCGAATTGACGCGACGACAGATTTTGTCATCGTCCAAGATTAAGATTTTCAAATACGTGCTCCCTTTTGGGACAGTCCATACGGGGGACGCCTCCCAAGCAGGGCGAAGCCTTCATTGCGGACTCCGCCAAGCTCGTTATCGGCGACTCTCTCATTTTTCTTTAACGCTGGGTCAATAGAGAGGCTGGACCGCGATGTGCGGGGTATGGGGCGAGTCTTACGAGGTGCTCTGCTGAACCAGGGGAACGCCGGCACTGGGGGCCTTCTGCTTATCGTACATGGCGATCCCGTTGAGGATCGTCTCGACGACGCATTCCTCGCCGATGGTGGAATTGATCATCAGATGAAAGCGGTGCCGGCCCGGCCACTCAAGCGCGAAGTATTGTTCGATAAAGGCGGCGCGATCGCGATCGACGGTTTGCGCGAGCTGTAGAGCGTCCTTCTCGCTTTTGCCCTGGGCCTGGAGCCGGCGGACTTTTTCGTTGAGGGGTGCGTAGACGAACACGTGAAAGGCATCGCGCCGGTTATGCAGATAATAGGCGGAGCCGCGTCCGACGATCACGCACTGGCCGCGTTCGGCGGCCTGCTTGACGACGGCTTCGGTCGTCTCGCGGATACAGTCTGCGTCGACCATCTTCAGGCGCGGCGCGTTCTGGCTTCCTTCGTGGCTGCCCCGCAAGAAAGCCTTAAACAGGCGGTAAAAGGCGGGATCGCGTTTCTCTTCGCGTTCGGAAATGACTCTGCAGTCGCAATCCATGATTCGGGCGATCTCATTGGTCAGCAACTGGTCGTAGAGCGTCCAACCCAAGCGCTTGGACACTCGAAGGGCTATATCGCCGCCGCCGCTGCCGTATTCACGCTCGATCGTGACGATTCGAATCATGGGTCTCCAGCAGTCCCAAGCGTTCCAGGCGCGACGCGACTCTCGGCCTGGGCGCCACAAACGCCATATTACTCCATCATGACCCTGCGTCCACCGAGTTCATTCTTCTTCAAAGCAAAGGAGATTACAAACATCAGCGCCGAGAGCCCGGACAGCACAAAGAACGTGTCGACGTAAGCGAGCAGGGTGGCCTGCGAAATCACCGACTGGAAAATCAGCCCGTACGCCTGCCGCAACGCGTGTTCGGAGTTATCACCGGCAGCAGCCAGGCGAGCGGCCAGGACGGCTACTTGGCGCGAGAAGTTCGGCCCTCCGGGGGTCACATGGGCGACCAGATATGCTTGATGGACCTGGGCGCGCCGCTCGAGCAGCGTCGTTACCATCGATGTTCCCACGCTGCTCCCGATGTTGCGCATGAAGTTCACGAGACCGGCGACGCTGTTGCTCTTCTCGGCAGGCATACCTATATAAGAGACGAGGTTGATGGGCACGAACAGGAATCCGAGCCCGAAGACTTGCACCAGCCGCAGCATGCTGGCGCTGAAAAAGCTGATGTCGAGGTCCAGCTGTTGACTGGAGATGTACATGCCAATCGCTAGCGTGAGCCATCCGAATGCGACCAGATAACGCGCCTGCACTTTTCCCGAGAGGATTCCGACGACGGGCATCAAAATCAGAAGCAAGACGCCACCGCCGGAAAGAACGAGACCCGCGGACTCCGCCGTATATCCCATCAGCGATTGCAGGAACAGCGGCATCATGACGAGGCTTGAGAACAACAGGATTCCCAGCGCGAACATCATTCCGTTGGCGCTAAGGAAATTCAGGTTCTCGAACATGTGCACGTCCACGATCGGGCGCTTGTAAAACCACTCCCAGATCACGAACGACAAGAGTCCCACGGCCGTAAGAATCGCGAGCGTGGTGATGAAATGCGATCCGAACCACTCGTCCTCCTGCCCCTTATCGAGCATCACCTGCAGGCAGCCCACGCCGAGCGCCAGCAGGGACAGCCCGATGTAGTCGAAGTGCAGTTTCGTGCCCGCGGCACGCTTCGCCCATGGCGGATCGTCGACGAGACGATAGACCAAGAATAAAGTGAGGATTCCGACGGGCAGGTTGATGAAGAAAATCCAGCGCCACGTATAGTTGTCGGTGATCCATCCGCCGAGGGTGGGACCGATGGTCGGCGCGATGATGGCCGTCACGCCATATAACGCGAAGGCCAAGCCGCGCTTCTCCGGGGGGAAAACGTCGGCCAGGATCGCCTGGGCCATCGGTTGGAGGCCGCCGCCGCCCGCGCCCTGCAGGATCCGGAAAAAAATGATGGCGCCCAGGCTCGGCGCAATACCGCAGAGCAGGGAACTGATGGTGAAAATCACCAGGCACGCCATGAAAAAGCGCTTGCGGCCGAGGGCGTTGGCAAACCATCCGCTGATCGGCAGGACGATGGCGTTGGAGACCAAGTACGAGGTGAGCACCCAGGTGCTCTGATCGTTGCTCGCACCGAGGCTGCCCGCCATGTACGGCAGCGCGACGTTGGCAATGCTCGTATCGAGCACTTCCATGAACGCACCCATCGCGACCACGACCGCGATCAGCCAGGGATTGAAACGGGGCTGCCACACCACCGGCGGCGGGAGCGGCGCAACATCCGTGTGGGGCGCAGGCCTGCTTGCGGGTCTTTCCGGCGTGTCAGCCATCGGCTCGAAACCGGTACTCGCCTAGAGAGAGCCCCGGGGTGTGAGTTTGATGTATCGGCTCCCCGAAGGGATTCACTCGATCGGGGCGGACATTCTGGCACGAGTGGGCGGCGGCCCGCCATAGGTTGGGTGAGTGAGAGGCCGTCCCGGCGTTCAGGCCGAAGGAGGGAACTGCGCAGCGCGCCGCTTTCGATCCAGCTCGTTGGCCCACAGAAGAATGTCGAGGAGGCGTGCCCGCTCGATGTTCTCAAGCGCCGTGTGAGTGATGAGCAGCGTGGCGATTCTCGCCGCGCACTCTTCAAGGAACTGCGCGCTGAGCTGACCCTGCGGGCTGTCACTCCACATTCTTTGCGCGCTACCGGCTCGCTCGCATTCCTCGAGCCTCTCGTAGCAATGAGACACGAGATGGTCGATGCAGAAGAATCGAAAATCGACCCAGGAGACGGCGCGCTGCGAGCATTGGGGCGATTCGCAGGGAATCGACTGACGCGCGGTGCCGTTGAGATTCGGATGAAGCGGTGGTTGCGAACCATCGTTTGTCATGGGAGGCCTGTTTTCCCGTGTAAAGTAGCCAAACATAGGAGATCTTCCCGGCGTCCGACCTAAGGCACTCAGCAAACGGACGCCGACCCGCCGATCCGGCCGTTCGTCGCGACCTGCGGGCCGCAGTCCGCCAGAGTCGCCTCGAACGTCCGCACTTTCGTGCAGACGTCGATCAGCGGCGCGAGCAGCTTCCGGATCACCGGAAACTTTTCCCAACTGGTAGTGGCCGCCTGGTTTTCCGCGTCCCAAAAGGTAAGCACCCAGAGATTTCGCGATTCCTTCTGCGAATGGAGAATCATCACGCCGGCGAAACCCGGCACTTTCCGGAGATGATCGAGGACCGGACCCTCGATACAGGCCTTCAGTACTTGCGTTTCGCCCGGCTTGGAAATGAACCCTACGGAGCGGATGTTGCGGGTGATGCGAATCGCCTCTTTTTGCCGCGTGAAAGAATCCCCTTCGAAAAGCGCCTCGCCCAGCTCCTTTTCGGAAGAATCGCCCATCACCATCTCGAGGTATGCCATGCAAGCCTCCCCTTGGACCGGACCCAAAAGCGATTGGTCAGGCGGACCATCCGGGGATGTCCGGGGGTAACGGCGGATGGTCCGGCCTGACGCGATAGCCGCCACAGGCCGAGGCGGCTCCTTGCCTCGTTCAAGGGGATAGTGCGGCGGAAGTCCGAAACGTTTCATTGCGGGACGATATTTTCGAGAGACGCCGGTCGGGCGGGGGCTTTTCCCGGACCCGAGGGGCCGGCGGGCTTGCGGATGGGAGGAGCTTCGTTGCGCCAGGAGGTAGGCGAAGCTATACTTTCGGGCCACGTCCACCGGGGGTCGTGTGGATCTATTTGTCTTCGATGAGGCCTACTTTCGCCGTCTCCGGGACCGCGATCCGCTGACGGAATCGCACTTTGTTGCCTATTTCAGCGAGCTTCTGCAAATCAAGCTGCGGTCGCGGTTTATCTCTGCACCGACCATTGAAGATATCAAGCAGGAAACATTCGTTCGCGTGTTGAAAGCGTTGCGGACCGACTCGGGAATCCGGGAGCCGGAAAGGCTGGGAGCGTACGTCAACTCGGTGTGCAACAACGTACTAATGGAGTTCTATCGGTCGTCGTCGCGAACCGAGCAGGCGGACGAAAACTTGCCCGATCCGCCCGACCGGACGATCGACCTCGAGGGCTTTCTCGTCACGCAGCAGACCTGCGAGCAAGTGCGGCGAATTCTTCGGCAACTCCCCACGAAAGACAAAAGATTGCTTCGCGCGCTCTTCCTGGAGGAAAAGGATAAGGATGAGATATGCCGTGAATTCGGAGTGGATCGCGAATACTTCCGGGTGCTCCTGCACCGCGCAAAACAGAACTTCCGGGCGGTGTATCGAAAGAGTGCGCAAACGATGGCCGGCAAAGCACTTCTGTTCGTGTTTCTGATGTGTATGGAAGTTTAGGCGAAACGATTTGGCCGCTCGATTCACTATCTGGACGTGGGAATGAACCACTCGGACGCGGTGCGGTTGAAGGCCGCCGAGCAGTACCTGCTCGGGGAAATGGGCGGACCTCTGCGCGAGGAGTTCGAAGAGCACTTCATGGACTGCGCCGAATGCGCCGCGGACGTTCGATCGGGGGCGGCGTTTGTCGAGAGTACTCGCGCGGTACTGCGGCTCGATCCGTCACTGGCAGCCGATCCCGCCGAGGAGCGAAGCTCGGGCGGGTGGCTCGCGGCGATCCTGCGGCCTGCGATTGCGGCGCCGGCGCTCCTGATTCTTCTGGCAATTGCGGGATATCAGCAGATGGTGACGATTCCACACATCAAGTCGCAGCTCGCGCAGGCGAACGCGCCGCGGATGCTGCCCGGATTTTCGCTGATCGCGGCGAACACGCGTGGCGAGACGCCGGTCGTCGTTGCGGTTCAACCAGACCAACCGTTTGCCCTGTACCTCGACATTCGGCCCGATCCGACCTTCTCGGTGTATACCTGCGAAGTGGAAGACGCGAGCGGCAGGCCCGCATTTTCGTTGCAGGTTTCCGCGGAGGAGGCTAAGAATACCGTGCAGATTTTCGTTCCCGGCTCGCGCCTGACTCCGGGGCCTTACGTGATGGTGGTGCGAGGGATCGGGGCGCCGCGGGAAACGAGCAGCGGCGGAGTGGAAGTGATGCGTTCGCATTTCTCGTTTGAATACCTGAAGTAATCGATATACTCTCCGAAGAAAAGAAAGGAGCTGTGTGATGGCGGACACGGCAGCCCCCCAGATGTATCACTACCATGCTCACGGTCACGGCCTGAGCGCCCGATTCAACCGGCCCGTGCAGCAGCTGATCGAGGTGCAGGCGGCAACCTCTCTGCCGACGATCGGCGGTCACGGGAATTCGCGCGTCGACGATTTCAAATTCAAGGAGTTCGTTTCATTCAAGAGCGCGTATTCGCACGTATCGGGAAGCCAGAAAGAGGACGGCGCGTACACGACGCTCGTCAGCTCCACGATCGAGGGGCTGAACGTGATGGACATGGTGACGGCGGATCGCATCGTGGCCCGGCTTGCCGCGCGGCACCCCTCGGGACACGAGGAGCCGCACATTCTCGTGCTCGGCAGCAAATTCGAGAATCTGCAAATTGCGGGCTGCCCGATTCACGTCGAACTCGATCACGAGCTTTTCATGCGCCTCGATACGTTTGCCGCAATCGGGAAAGAGCTTGCATCGAATGACGATTTCCGCAAAATGGCGGAGGATCCGTTTCAGACGGGACATCCGCGAAAACCAGCGGACGCGCATGGAGTGGTTCTTTGCTCGCTCGTGAAAAACATGAAGGCGACTTGTCCCGGCGTGACGCGCAAGGGGCACGCCTTCATCGTGCCGGAATTCGGCAAGGTGTTCGTGGCCGAGATGCTCTCCAAGCACAGCACGCGCACCCTTACGATGCTGCGGATCGAGATGGGCTCGCCGACGGGCGGCTTCGTGGCGGCCGGCGAGGGTGGCATCAATGGGAGCAACTGGCCGTAGGATTTTTTTGCTGTGCGCTGACCCTGCTGAGCGCGGGCTGCCGCCGCCAAAACGAAGGCGACGTTGCCCGCGTGTATCAGGACTCCTCGCTCAAAATGAGCCGCGGCGATCTCCACGGGGCGCTGGCGCCCGTCGATATCGAGCTGCGCAGATTTCCCGATCCGAATTCCGAATGGCACTGGCGATTCACCACCCTCGAAGCGGAAATCCTTCTTCGCGAGCGCCTCGACAAGCAGGCCCTTGAACTGCTCCGGCCTGATCCGCCTGCATCTCTTGCCACGAGCGATCTGGCGGTGCGTCGGAAGCTGACGCAGGGGAGCGCGGAGGCGTATCTCTTTCAGTTTGCGGCGGCCGAAAAGTCGTTGGACGAAGCCGAGGCCCTGGCAACTCGATATCATCCGGAACTGCTGGGAGAACTTGCGCTACGCAAAGGCACGCTCTGCTTTCTGCGCAATGACGACGAGGACGCCGAAACGGATTTTCGTCGAGCGCTGGAACTGGCGCGCCAGCGAAACGATGCATTTCTCGAAGTCGCGGCTTTAGGAAGCCTGGGCGTCCTTGCCGTCCGCCAGGAGCATTACGACGAGTCGATCGAGAGGAACCGCGCCGCGCTGGAGCTGGCTCGATCGGTCGGTGACGAAGGCTCGGAAACGAGAATCCTGGGCAACATGGCCTGGGGCCTTTTTGAATTGGGCGACTACCGCGGTTCAGCCGCTCTTTTTCGGCAGGCGGAAGAATCCGCGTCGCATCAGGGGAATATCGGCTTTGCACTCACCTGGAGCGTTGATATCGGGGGGATCGACTTCTACCTGCGCAATTACTCGCAGGCCGAGCAAGAAACCCGCGAGGCGCTCAGCCTCGCGCGTCAGCTCAATCAGCAAGAGCAGGAAGCGCTGTCGCTCCACACGCTGGCCGGCATCGCGCTGGCCACGGGGCGCGTTCAAGTGGCGGACGATTGCGCGAAGGAGGCTCTGAAATTATTTCGCGCGACCGGTGACCGCGAGGAAGAGCTGATGTCGGTGGTGGTGGAAGCCCGAATCGAAGACGAGAGCGAGCGGGACCCGGCCGCCGAACAGCTTTTGAACGGAGTGATTCACGATCCGGCGGCAAGCCCCTCGATCCGCTGGGACGCGGAAGCGCGGCTTGCCACCGTGTACGAACATGCGGGAAAGCCGGCCGATGCGGAACGCGAATTCCGCAAATCGGCGGCGACCGTCGAGGCCGCGCGTTCGTCCGTCACCGACGAATCGATGCGGCTTTCGTTTCTTTCGAACGCCAAGGATCTTTACGACGACTACATCGGCTTCCTGGTGTCGCGGCACCGCGACGAAGAAGCGTTGCGCCAGGCCGTCGCCACTCGTTCGCAAACGCTGCTCGAAGGCCTGAAGCTCGACCCGGCGCGGGAACACGTGCAAGATACCGCTGCGAATTGGGCGCGCGCCGCGCAGCACGAACACGCGGTCATTCTGACGTACTGGCTCGGCGCCGGCCACTCCTATCTCTGGGCGATTCCCCCCAACGGAAGAATCCAGCTTTTTCTCCTGCCGCCCAGCGACCAGATCGACTCGGTTGCTCAATCGTACGAGAACGCGCTCCTCGGGCCGCTCGACCCGCTCGCGACCGCGAATGCGGATGGCCAGCGCCTCTACCAGATGCTGATCGCTCCGGCCGCGCGCCTGATTCCAAAGGACTCGCGCGTTCTGGTTGTCCCCGACGGCAGCTTGTGCGGGCTGAACTTCGAGACTCTGCTCGCGCCGTCGCCGACGCCGCATTACTGGATCGACGACGCGGTCGTATCCTACGCGGATTCGCTGATGCTGGTCGCGGCCTCGCGGCCGCCGGCGCCGCCGTTGCGGCGCGCGCGGCTGCTTCTGATCGGCGATCCGGTTTCGCCCAGCGACGAATTCCCGCGCTTGCCGCAGGCGGCCGTCGAAATAAGGGAGATCGAAAAGCATTTTTCCGCGCAGGACACGACCGCTTTTTCCGGTTCTCGAGCGACGCCGACGGCATACCTCAAAAGCGACCCCGGCCAATTCGCCTACATCCATTTCGTCGCCCACGCGACCTCAAGCGAACTGCGCCCGCTGGAGTCGTCCGTCGTTTTGAGCGACCAGGGAGATGCCTTCAAGCTCTATGGCCGCGATATCGTCCGGCTTCCGCTCAGCGCGACGCTCGTGACGATTTCAGCGTGCAGCGGCGTGGGCTCGCGGAATTATTCGGAGGAGGGAATTGTCGGCTTATCGTGGGCGTTCCTGCGGGCGGGCGCGCGCGGCGTGGTCGCGGCGCTTTGGGAGGTCGACGACGCCTCGACTGCGAATCTCATGGACGGGCTCTACGCGCAGATCAGCATGGGGAAAGATCCGGCAGTGGCGCTGCGCGACGCGAAACTCGCGCTGCTGCACTCCGACGGCGTATATCGCAAGCCATTTTACTGGGCGCCCTTTCAGTATTACCTCGGCCTCTAGAGCGCCGGACTGGCGCCGCCGCCGGGCCACCGCAAGCGCGCTTCGTGCCGGATTACGCTGACGCTGCGTGAATCAGAGTAGCCCTTGCCGCGGAAAATCTCTAAAATCAATGAGCATGTCGGGGCGTAGCGCAGCCTGGTAGCGCGCCTGCCTTGGGCGCAGGAGGTCCGCGGTTCAAATCCGCGCGCCCCGACCATTCACTGAATTTTCCAATTCGCCCGTTACTTTTGCGTTGTGACTGTTCGCCAGTTCCATCGCTGGCACCCCGCCCAAGCACGACAATCGAATGCCGAACCGATGAAATTCCGACTCCTGACAGTATTTCTGGCGATCGTGTTGGCGACCAGCTCGGCTTGGACTCAGGCGAAATACCCGCCTGAGTCGAACAATGCGGCGCTGCGATACTTGGCGGCGCTCCTGGAGATGCGCGACAACCCGTATACGGAGGAAGCGACCCACACCACGCTTTCGGCGGTGATGCGCGGCGAGACGGCTTGGAACGAAGAGAAAATGGGGCCGGTCCTGGATGCGTATGCGGACTCGATTCAAACGATGCAGCGCGGCACGAAGCTGCCTGATTGCAATTGGGGGTTGGACTACCAGTTGGGAAATCCCGACACCATGCAGATGTTGATGCGGTCGCGCGGATTGGAGGAATTGAACACCGTGGAGGGAGTGCGCGAGCTGGCGAAAGGAGACAGCAAGGCGGCGGTGGAGACGTGGGTGGCGGGGATTCGTTTTTCGCAGGATTTGGCGCGGGGCGGTCCGGTGATTCACGCGATGTTCGCGAGCGCTCTACTGGTGGACGAGCTGAACGCAGCGGCAAACTATGCCGGGCCGGGAAAAATGCCGGAGGCGCAGCGAGAGGAATTGTACGCGGCCGTGAAGGCGATGCCGGAAGACGGATTCGATTGGGGCATATCGTGGGGCGTGGAGACAGCCATGGGGCAGGAACGCCTGAGGAAGCTACGATCCGTGGATGACCCGGACGCCTATTTCAAACGACTCGGGATGGCGCTGCCGCAAGGGGTACCGCCGAGCCAGCAGGACGTGGAGAAGTACGGCGAATTCATGCTGGCAGCCCAGCAGGCGTTGCGCGAGCCGCCACAGAAGGCGAAGCCGCTGCTGGAGGATCTGGAATCCAGGGAACGGACGCTGAGCCAGGTGCTGCAGATGCAGGTAGGGGCTCCGGTACAGTGCAATGAGGCGCGAGAGAAGGTAGCGGAAGCGCGGGAACACTTGTTGCAAACCTTGGCAGCGAACTAGCCGCTTAGCGGCGAAGCCCCGGTGCTTTGCCAGTAAGCGCCGACCGAATTCGGTGCTGTCAGCGGCGAAGGGCGGCCGCTCCAAACGGAGCGCCTGTGATGCCGCCATCCACGATCAGCTCGACCGCGTTGACGTAGGAGGAATCCGCCGAGGCAAGGAACAGCACGGCTTTTGCGATTTCTTCCGGCTCGCCCCAGCGGCCCATCGGAACCGCGGATGAGAAGAATTTCTCCTCTTTGGCGGATTCGTCCGTGGACATCGCTGCGCGAGCACCGCGTTTCCAAATCGGAGTTTTGATCGCACCCGGCGCCACGACGTTCACGCGAATGTTCCGCGGCGCCAATTCCGCGGCGATCACTCGCGCCATCGACACGACGCCGCCTTTTGCGGCCGCATATGCGGCCACGCCGGGCTGGCCGAGATAGTTGTGCACGGATCCGCAAAAGATGATGCTGCCGTTATCGTTCAGCAGGGGCGCTGCCGAATTGACGGTAAAGAAAGCGCCGTTGAGGTCGGCGTCGATTATCTTCTCGAAAAGCGCCTCGTCGGTCGAGCCGGTAGGGGTGCGGCCGGAAATGCCGGCGTTGGCGAACACTATGTCGAGTCTCCCGAAATCCTTGGGTAAGGCTGCGAAGAGCTGCTTGCGGTCTTCCGCGACAGTGACATCGGCGCGGTAGCCACGCGCTTTTGCCCCTAGTTCCGCCACCGCTTCATCGAGCGTCTTCTGGTCGCGGCCCGTAACGGCGACCTGTGCGCCCTCGGCAACGAAAAGGCGGGCCGTGGCCAGGCCGATGCCGCTGTTACCGCCGGTGATCAAGGCCTTCTTGCCTGCGAGCTTCATGATGCCCCCTTTATGCTGGGATCGGCAGATGTGATGCGTGTCGTCGATGGAGGTTGCAAGAAAGATGCATTCCCTGGAAGGAGGCCGCGGCAAAACATGAACGGGTTGTAAAGGAGGCTTGCGCGTTTGGATCGCGCGGCGGAGGCGCTCTACGTCAGTTCGTCGGCAGGCACCCAGTTTCCATGCACCTGCGTGCGCAGGCGGAGCGGGACCTTGATTCGCGCGATCGGGCCGCGCTCGATGTGTTCGGCTTCGAGGATCAGCACGTCCGAGAGATTTTCGCTGTGCAGATCGGCGACCAGCGCGAGATAGCCTTCGTGCCCGGGGTTCGACGATGGAATGTGCACAGGCTCCTGCAGCGTTGACGGCACGTCGAGCCGCAGCGACTGGTGCTTGCCGCTCTTCATGTCAATGCGAGTGAGAGTGTTGAATCCCGGCCCTACGGGTCCTGCGATCAGCGGCGGGCCGCTTTCGAAGTCGATGCGCTCGTAATATCCCACCGAGTAGTCCGACATCGCGTCCTTCGTGGCCACGCGCGGGAGGTCGCCGCCGGGTCCCAGCGTGTATTCCTCGAATTTTTCGCCCGGCTTGGAGGTGTCGAACGTCCAGCGCACCACGTGCGAGCTCATGTTCTCCGGCGTCGGCGCAATGTGCGAAGCCTCCTGGATGAAAGGGAAGGGAGGCGTCTTGCCCAGGCTGAGATCGACGTGAACGTACTTGCCCTCGGTGTACGCATTGAAAATGTGAAAGGCCATCGACGCGGGCCGGCGATACCAGCGCATCCGATCGATCGAGCCGTCGCGAGGCATGATGCCCACGAACGTATCCTGCTCGGGTTCGAAGACCCAGTGCGCGCCGCCTGCCTTGATGCGGTCAAGGTTCGCGATCGTGGGAAACACCGGGAAGATGACGTGCTCCTTGGTGACGGCGAAATCGTGCATCAGCGAAACGTACGGCACCTTGAACCATTCCTCGCGGGCAAGCCGGCCTTCCTTGTCGGCCACGCAATAGGCGACGTCCGGCGTCGCCAGCCCCGCCGCTTCGTAGCCGAAAAAGTGCAGCTCGCCGGTCGCTGGGTCGGGCCGCGGGTGCGCGGTCATCGTCTTGCTGCGGAGCTTGCCGTTGTAGTTCCAGGCGCCGACCGTTTCCAGCGTTTCGGGATCGAGTTCCATGGCGAGGCCGTCTTCCTTGAGCGCGAAAAGCTTGCCCGCGTGAAAGATCGGCGTCGTGTTGCTGGCGCAGCGATTGATTCCCTGGACGCGCGGATCATCCGTGTAGGGATTCCGGTAGCTGCCGAAGAGCCCGCGCCGGGCCGCGCGGTCGGCCTTCAGCCGATCCGTCATTACGTAGCGCATCTTGAAATCCACGTGGCCGTTTTCGAAGCGGAAGAGGCTGATCATGCCGTCGCCGCTGATGTAGGTGTCCTGTCCGAGCTTGGGAGGGTACTGCGGGTCGGGCGTGCTCCTGTACCAGTAGCCGTTGATCTCGGCGGGCAGATTCCCCTCGACCACCAGGTCGAAGATATCGCACTCGACGCGCGAAGGCGCGTTATAGCCGGAGTAGTCCATGGTGTCGGGGAATCGTGTGGTCACGGCAGTCGAGCCTCCTGTAGAAACCGGTCAGTCTATCAGAACCTTCCCGCGGGACGGGACCCTGTGGAAACGTGGGCGGCCCTTCGGCGAGGGCTGTCGCCGGCAGGGCCGCCGTCGTGAACGTGTTTATTCTGCGCTAAAACACATACTTCAGCGCGAACTGGATCAGCCTGGGGTTCACGCTCGTCGCCGTTATCGCACCGTAACCGAATCCCTTCGCCGTGGCGGGATTGGCGAATTGCGGATGATTGAAGGCGTTGTAAAACTCCGTCCGGAAGACCAAGGACTGTCCCTCTCTGATTTTCGTCTCCTTGATCAGCGAGATGTCCCAGTTGAACTGGCCGGGGCCGAGGACGATCCCGACGCCCGAATCGCCGAACCCGGTGCCGTCGCCGATGATCGGCGGAGCGCAGAGCGCCGCGGAATTCAGGTAGGTCGCGCCGTTTGCAAGCTGCGATTCGATCGAACCGGGATTCTTCAAGGGAATGTCGCCCGGGCACAATTCGGCTCGCGCGTTGGGAATGCCGTAGATCGATCCGGCTGTGGCGTCCGTCAACGTCAAAGGATTACCGTCTTGGACCGTCGTCACGCCGGCCACACTCCATCCGCTGACGATGCGGCCCGTGATCCCCTCGCGGTTGAGATTGGGGAACTCATACTCGTAGTTCACGCTCAGGCGCTGCGGGCGGTTGTAGAACGAAGGACCGTACTGCTGAGCCAGATCCTGCGGGTCGTTGCTGTTCGCGCCCAGGTACCCGCCCGTCGCCGCGTCGGGGACGAGATCGCTCAGCGACTTGCTCCAGGTGTAGGCGGCCTGCATCGTCAAGCCGTGCGAGAAATGCTTCTGCAAGGTGACTTGCAGGCTGTTGTAATTCGAGCTGCCCACGAAGTCGGTTCCCTGCAAGCCCGCCGGCGAATATCCGAGATAGGGCACGCGGAGATTGATGTTTTCCAGCGTGCTGACGGTCTGCCCGTTAATCGGATTTTCCGGAGTTGCGAGTTGCGCGGTGTTGTAGTTGCGGTAGATATCCATCAGGTTGATGCCGCTCGACCCGACGTACCCGACCTGCAGTACCCAGCTCGGAGCAAACTCGTATTGCACGTTGAGGTTGTACTGCTGCACCAGCGGCGTGTGAATTGTGGAGCTTATGAAATTGGTGTCGAGCTCCGAGCTGCTGCCAGGGCACGTCAGCCCGTCCGGAGAGCACGTGACGCTGCTGTATCGCTGAAGAAAAGTTTCGAGCGGGTAATTCGGGAACGGGTTCGCCAGCGTGAAGGTATTCGGCGCGGGCCCGTAGTTCAGCGAAACGCCATACGGCGAATTGCCCTGGAACCCGTGTACGAAGGCGTCGAACCACACGCGATCGTAGAAGAGACCGAAACCGCCGCGCACCACGAGGTTCGAACTGTGCGTCGGCTGCCAGGCAAATCCGAATCGCGGCGCGAAGTTCGAATACGGCGCGTGACTCGAGAGCGAGTAGCCCGTCCCGGTTCTCAGGACGCCGTCCGGCAGCGCCGGATTTCCATATTTCGTCGTGTAGTTATGGGGAACTACGTAGCCGATGTAGTTCGCGGCCACCCCGAGCGGCGCATCGGGCGGAGGAGTGGACGCGAGCAGGCTCGGCCAAATATTTGTGAGGTTGCCGTACTTGTCGTGGAGGTTTCCGTCGAATTCCCAGCGCAATCCCAGGTTCAGGGTCAGGCGGGAATTCACTTTCCAGTCGTCCTGGACGAAGGAGTCGGCGTCGTTCAGGCGGTAGCCGTGGAGTTGCTCGCCGTTTCCGGCGGTGCCTTTGTTGCTGAGGTTCAGGTAAATGTTGCCGGGGCCGCCGACGAGGAAATCCTCGAAGCTGCCCATCAGAAGAAATCCGCGCGCGGCGCCTGCGGTGACCCAATACTGCACGCGCTCGTATTCAAACCCGGCGCGGATGGTGTGCCGTCCGTGCGACCAGGCGATCTGATCGGCTGCCTGGAATTGGTTGGTGGTTTCTTTCGCGGGACTGAAGGAATCGAAAAGATGGACGCCATCCACCAGTGTCCAGATTCCTGGCGGATACATCGCTCCAGCGAACGCGGGGGTGATGCCCAAGCTCTCAGGAGTTGCGCCATCTGGCGGCGTGTCAGAGTTCGTTCCGTAGTTCCGCTGGAACGAGACGCGCGCTTCGTTCGTGAACGAGTTGGTGAGGATCGACGAGAGCTTCAGGACGGCGTTGTCGTTCGAATAGTAGTTCGTCTGCGGCTCGCCGGGCAGATAGCCGCCGAGCGTAGCGACCTGCGGATTCTTCGTGTAGAAGAAGCGGGTCTGCAGAGTCTCTCGCGAATTGATGACGTAGTCGGCATTCCCAATGTACTGGTCCTCGCTGTATAGCGCGGGATCGCTGAAGTTGCACAGATATTCAGGTCCAGCCGGCGAGCAGCTCGGATCGGTCGAAGGTGTCGGGATGTAATAGCCTTTCCCGCCGGGCCCCGCCAGATTAAGAACCGCCAGCGCAACCGGGCCGATGTTCTCCGGCCCCTGATTCGGGCCGCAAGTGGCAGCCGGGCCGTGTACGGGCGGACCGAACGTGATCCCGGTGCAAGTGGCATTCGCCAGGTCCGTGGCAAACTGCGGTGTGTTTCGAGCCTCATTCGGAATATTGGGTAGAAAGACTCCCGACGCCAGCCCTTGCGGCGCGATTCCGTTTTTCGAGCGGGTCCCTTGGTAGCTGAAGAAGAAAAACAGCTTGTCTTTCTTGATCGGGCCTCCCAGCGTGCCTCCGAACTGATTCTGGTCGAGAATTGCTTTCCCGACGAAAAAGTCGTTGGAGTTCAGAACCGTATTGCGGAAAAATTCAAACGCGTCGCCATGAAACTGATTGGTTCCGGACTTGGTGACCACGTTCACGTTTCCGCCAGGGTTTCGGCCGTAGCTTGCATCGTAGGTGGAAGTCTGGATCTTGAATTCCTCGATCGCGTCGGGATTGGGAATTCCGATACCGGCGGAGACGCTTTGATCCCCACCGTTTCCCAGGTTACCGGCGTTATTGATGGCCACGCCGTCCATCTGGTAGTTGTTCTGGCTCGGATTTGCGCCGTTCACGCTCGTGAGCTGAGTGCCCTTGCCCAGGATGGCGGCGTCGTTCACGGAAGCGCTGACGCCGGCCGACATATCGAGCACTTGTGTGTAGTTCCGGCTTGTCAGCGGCAGCGCCGTGATCTGGTTGCCGCTCACGAGAGTGCCGAGCGTCGAAGTCGCCGTGTCCACGCCCTGTGTGTTGGCCTGCACCTGCACGACCTGCGTTTGTCCGCCCACTTGAAGCGTCTGATTCAGCACCGTCGTTTCCGTCACGTTGACGGTCGCGGCCAGATTTTCGATGGTCTTGAATTGCGGCGCCTCGAATTTCACGTCGTACTTACCGGGAGGCAAAAGCGAAAAGCGATAAACGCCGTCGGTGCCGGTGGTGGCCTGGTAGGATTGCCCGGTCGCCGCATTCTTGGCCGTCACAGTCACGTTCGGCACGATGGCGCCGGAGGGATCCGTCACCGTCCCGGTCAGCGAACCGGTACCCGCCGACTGAGCGTACAGAGGGCGCGCGGCGCCAAACGCAGCGACAAACAGCAACAGCAGAAACGCAGCAGAACGCAAGCTAGGCAGCAACTTGAATGTCATCAATTTACCCCGTTATTGAAGTCTTCGAACCCGATGGGATTCGTCATGAGCGCGTGGCCGGACTGCCAGAACTGCGTGAGAGTCTGGCTTCGCCGCCAGGAAAAATCTTTTCTGGCAGCGAACGAACGCTTTTAGCCAAGGGGAACACGCCGCAGCTGCGTTCGGCACGCGTGTAACGCAAAAGGCAATCTGAGAATTGCAGGCACGCATCACGCTATTGACACGCCGTAGCGTCCTGTACTAACTTCCGCGCCGACGGTGCTCTCCCGGGGGAGAGAGTGCGCTCGCTCGTACCTCGTCTACCTGGCTGACTACAACCAATTCGAATCCGGTGACCGATTTCCTGGCGTCGCCGCTCCACTTGCCGGTAACGATTGCCGGAGACGATTCGAAAGCGCCGAAACTCGGGGCGCGCAGGCAAGCTCCAGGGGTGCGTGGGCATGGGGTCTTTGCAGCTGATTTCCACTGACAATGTGAACCCTTCTGAAAGAGCGGTCCTTATCCGGGACGCTCTCTTCGATGTCTTCGGGCGGCGCGGATCGCATTTCTTCAGTTCCACCTGGCCCGCGGTAGCTACGTTCGAGTACGGAACGATCGGCGACATTCGCATCTGCAAGCTGAATGGAACGGGCTACGGCTGCGAGTTCACGCCCTCCAGAAACAAAGACGGCTGCCTCGAAATTTCGATCGAACTCGAGGGAACCGCCTATTTCACGCACGCCGGGCGCAAGCTTGTCCAGCCTCCGGGGCAGTGGACCGTCTTCGACACCTCAAAGCCCTTCGCCATACTCGCGCCCGAGGGTTCGCACACGCTGATCCTGACGGTGCCGAAGGAGCGGCTCCTCGGCGGCGGATGCAATCTCGACGATCTCATTCTGCGCCCCTTCTCGAAGGCTCATGGCATCGGCAAAGTGGTCTGCGATTTTGTTTCGACATTGGTAAGCGAGCTTCCCAGCCTCGGCTCTCGCTCCGAGCCCGACCTCGCCGACACCGTGTACCAGTTGCTGCGCCTTTCGATCGGCGAGTCGATCGGCAACGGCAGCAGCGCCAAACAGAGCCACCGCGAATTCTTGAGGGAGCGGATCAAGGCCTACATCGTCGGCGACCTTCGCAATCCCGATCTCAGCATCGATCGAATCGCCGGCGCGCTTCACTGCACGAAACGCTACCTGCACAAGGTTTTCGAATCGGAAGGGCTTTCACTTTCGGACTACATCTGGCAAACGCGCCTCGATCGCTGCCGCAGCGAGCTTCTCAGCACGAAGCAGGAAGCCCGGTCTGTGACCGAGATCGCCTTCTCTTGGGGATTCAGCAGCTCCGCGCATTTCAGCACGGCTTTCAAGCAGCGCTTCGGCGTTCCTCCCAGCCATTGCCGCGCCGAATCCGAGAACTGAATCAACGGCAGCTTTACTTGCTCCAGCCGGTTTTCGTGCCGTACGGCTCATCCGCAAGATTGAACGCCTGGATGAGGCGAATTTTGCCGTTTTCAATCTTGAAGATTTCGTTGAAGAGGTTGTTGCGGGGATTCGCGATCGCGGGCGGCGCCGGCACTTCCTTGCCGTCGCGCAGCCACGTCTTGCTGCCAGGAATATCGAAGACTCCCATCGCCACTACGAGGCCGCGGGCCTCGTCGACAACCGGAAATCGCCGGTCGCGAATCCTCGGAATGTACGTGAAGAGTCTGGCCTGGAACTGTTGCTGGCAGCCGAGCGGCGGCAGACCTTCCGTGTTGGTCGGGTTGTTCGTCGTCAACTGACCGTTCTCGATTCGATTGCAATCCGGCGCGAAAGGAACATTTCCGGGCTGATGCTCGATGCCGTCGAAGTAGGCGTTGGCCGCCGCGATCATCACGGTGCGCGACGACCGCTCCGACGGCGGAACGACATCCTCGAGAAACGGCTTGATCGCCGCCAGCAACTGCAAATCGGGGGTTACCTCGAAGCCGTCTTGCGGCGGCGCTTTCGGGTCGGTGCCGTGCGCGACGATCGTCTCGATTTCCGTGATTTTCCGGTTGACGATCTTCAGGCGCACCACAATCGGCGACACAAAATCCTCGCGAATTGCGCCGAAATAGACGACTTCTCCGGTGCTCGGATCCGAGATTGTTTCACCGTGAAACTGCATGTACTTCATGCTCTTCCACACACCTTCGCCGAGCCGGATTGGCTTTGTGTTCTCCGTCATCTTGACATCGGTGGCAATTGGAAGACCCGAAGGATCGTGCTTGCCCAGCGCCCCGAGATATTGGACCATGATGCCGTCCAAGCAGGCCCGATCGCAGGCGGTAACCGCCGGGGAGCTGGGCATCGCGAGTGAACGCGCCGCAAACACACTCATTACGACGAGGCTGAATACGCTGCAGATGAGTACCGAAGGCCGCTTTGCCAAGATTTTTCCTCCGCGCGTGAAAAAAGGCGCAACGGGATATAGCAGAAGGCCGGTGGATTCGCAACGCGTTCGCCCGCGAAAAGTTGTTCTCTCTCAGGAAATTTCTTTGTTCGCGATGGCGCAAGATAGTTGTTGGAGCTCGTCATTACAGTAGGCGGCTTCCGCCGTGAAGCCGGCGGACTTCGCTGGATATAAGTTTCACGCAACTCCCCGAAGAGGAGACCCAAATTGATAAAGCGCTGTTTTTACCCGGCCGCGATTCTTCCGGCTCTGATCGCAACTTTTCTCTTTGTCGCAGCGGCGCCGCGCGCCTCCGCCCAGCCAACCGAGTCGCAGGCCGCCTGCGATCGCGCGTGCCTCGAGGGAGTGATGAACCGCTACCTCGACGCGATGGTCGCGCATAATCCCTCGCAGGCGCCGCTCGCGCCGGACGTGAAGTACGCGCAAGACAACGTGCGCCTGAAAATCGGGCAGGCGCTGTGGGCCAGCGCCACCGCACGCGGGAAATACATCCACGACTTCGCCGATCCCGAGCAGGGCGACGTCGGCGCCATCACAGTGATCTACGAAAACGGCGTCGGCGCGATTCTGATCGTGCGACTCAAGGTGCAGGGCGGCCTCATCACCGAAGCCGAGCAATTCGTCGCGCACGACCCCCATGGCGCGGCCAACTACGAAAAAATGGGCAAGCCCGACGCAAAGTGGCTCGAGCCGATTCCAATGGACCAGCGCGAAACGCGCGCCGCGCTCGACCAAGCCGCCTACATGTACTACGAAGGCCTGCAGCTCAATGACGGCCAGGGAGTCTACGCGTTCACGCCCGACTGCAACCGCATCGAAGACGCCACGCGCACCACGAATCAGGCGCGCCCCCAGAATTACGGCCACTCCGACGAAGACATCAGCGACTTCACCACGATGACCTGCACGGACCAGTACAAGCTCGGCTTTCTCGGCTTCACCACGGGCTGCCGCGATCGCCGTTTCATGGTGACCGACGTCGAGCGCGGCGCCGTCCTCGCGAACGCGTATCTTGATTTTGACGGAACGATCACCGAGGCGCATCTCACCGACGGGCGCGTCTGGAAAGTGCCGCCGTATTTCATGACGCCGCGCACCAATCAATCCAACGAAGCCTATCGAATAGAAAAAGGCAGCATCAGTTTAATAGAAATGACCATGTACGAAGTGCCGTTCAACATCAAACCCGCGTTCTAACGCGACGAGAACACACATGAAAACTCCGACAATGAAAAACACACTCCGCGTTTCGATGCTGGTCCTTGCGCTCGCGGCGATTTGCGCCGCGGCGTCTCTCGCATTGGCTTCTCCCGCGAGCGCCGCGCCCGATCAGGGCAAGAATCTCACCCGCGCCACGTATCCCCTGGCGCCGGCGATCCCGGGCGAATGCAACCGCGAATGCCTCTATCAGTTCGTCGATAAGTTCTTCGACGCCATGCTCTCGCGCTGCCCGTGCAACCTCGCGCTCGGTCCCGATGCGAAGTACACCGAGAACGAGGTCGCCGTGCAGGTGGGCGAGGGAATGTGGAAGACGTTTTCGGGACGCGGAACGTATCGCGTCTACCTTGCCGATCCCGCGAATCAGGAAGTGGGCTACTTCGGCGACATCACCGAAGACAACGGCCTGCTCGTGGGAATGATCGCGGTGCGCATGAAGATCAAGGACCACCGCGTTACCGAGCTGGAAACCATCACGGTGCGCGAGCAGAAGCGGCCCAAGGGCGGCCTCGGTCTTAACACGGCGGGCGTGATGACCCCGCGCACGATGGACGAGCTCGATCCGGCCGGCCTGGTCTCGCCGAGCGCGGCGCTGCTGGGGCCCGTGGCCTCTCAAACGCGCGACCAGCTTCTGGCCGCGACGAAGGGCTACTACGACGCCTACGCGCAGGGCAAGTCTTCGCTCGCGTCTTTCGCGGATCAATGCTCGCGCCGCGAAAACGGCATCGCCGCGACGAACAATCCCGATGGCCCTGTCCCCGACAAGGCGCAGCCGTCGTTCCACCTCTTCAGTGGCGATTGCGCTCAGGGCATCGATCACAACTACTTCGGCGAGCTCGCGAAATATCGCGAATCGCGCCCGCTGATCGTCGACGAAAAGCAGGGCCTCGTCCTCGATCTTGCGTTCTACGACGACGAGGGCAACATCAAGTCCGTCGATGTTGCCGGAGTGGGAAGCGTCGCCGTACCGCAGGAATATCAGCGGCCGATGACCTTCGTCGAGCCCCAGCTTTTCAAAATCGACGCAGGGAAGATTCGCGAGATCGAGGGCCTCTCCTGGGCGATGCCTTTCGGCATGCCGTCCGGCTGGTCCGAGTAACTCTTTCCGCAGGATCGCCTTCTTGGAGGCAGCAGGCCGGTCGCGCCCGCGATCGGCCTGCTCTCCGAATCTCGCCGGCGCGAGCCCTCCCGTTGTTCTCGCAGCGACTTGCCCCCGGCGGCAACGCCTTTGACGATCGGCGCAGCGTGTGATACTTCCTTTTTCGTTTCGCGCAGTCATCCATAGGGGGGCCTATGAAAATCAATCGCAGGAGGCTGTTGCAGGCGATCGGAATGTCGCCCGCGCTTCTCGCAGGACCAGCGGACGCCGCCGAAAAGAAAGCCGCACCCAAAGCGGCGGGCGGCTCCGAAAAACTGGTGGGACTCAATCCCAAAGGCATGCCGCCCAAGATCACGCTCTTCCCGCTCGCGCCGCGCTTCAGCTCTCTCGACGGCAAGACCATCTACATGGTCGACATCGGCTTCAACAACGGCGACGTCTTCTTCCAGCAGATGCAGCGCTGGTTCCACGAACACATGCCCAGCGTCAAGACGATCTACCGCAGAAAAATCGGCGCCTATCCGCAGGACGATCCCGAACTTTGGAAGGAGATCAAGTCCGCCGGCGCCGCCGTGATCATGGGCGTCGGCCATTGAAGCACCTGCGCCCCAGCGACCGTCGGTCACTGCGTAACACTCGAGAAAATGGGAGTTCCCACGTGCCCCGTCGTCACGGTGGCATTCAAGCAAATCTGCATTCTTAACGCCGCCAAGCGCGGTATGCCCACCCTGCGCCTCGTCTATAGCCCGCATCCCGTGTGGGGAAAATCCCCCGAGCAACTCTGGGGCTACATGAACGGCCCCGATCCGTCGTCCGGAAGCCCGATGATGCCGGAAATGACGTCCGCGCTCACGCGCCCGCTCACCGCCGAGGACCAAAAGACCGGAACCGAGACGCCTTCCGTCGGCCCGGCCACGTTCGGCCCCGACACGTCGAAAAATCTCCAGGACTTTTACCGCAACAATGGCTACACCGATTTCCTCCCGGTCATTATTCCCACCGAAGAGAACGTTGAGGAAATGCTGGCCGGCACGAGCCACAAGCCGGAGGAAATCGTCGGCAAGCTGGCCGCCGGCGCGTTCGATCCGTGGAGCTTCACCGTGCGCCACGTTGCCATCAACGCGGTGATGGCGGGCGCGAAGCCCGAGCACCTGCCGGTGATTTTGGCGATCGCGTCGTCGGGCATCGTCTCGCTCATCAGCTCGACCAACGATCTCGCTTACGGCGCGCTCATCAATGGCCCCATTCGCGGCAAAATCGACATGAATAGCGGCATCGGCGCTCTCGGTCCCTTCGCCCACGCCAACGCCGCCATCGGCCGGTCTTGGACGCTCGTCACCAAGAATCTCGCCAACGGCGGAATCCCCGGCGACACCTATATGGGCACGCTGGGCAACATGCTTAACTACATCAACCTCATCATGGTGGAAAACGAAGAGGCCAGCCCCTGGGAGCCCTTCCACGTAGAGAAAGGATTCAAGCGCGAGGAAAACGTCGTCAGCATGTTTTCCGGGCTCAGCGTCTCCGCAGGACAAGTCGGGAAGGGAAGCGGCATCGGCGGCACGCCGCATTTCGAGGAGCAGTACACCGACCTGTTCTCGACCTTTACCGGATTCTTCGGCGGCCTGTTGCTCTGCGATCCACTCTGCGCCGCAAGCCTCAACGAGCAGGGCTACTCGAAGGCCAAGCTGATCGACTACTTCTACAAGCACGCCACGCAAACGGCGAAAGAATACCGCGAGCGAAACTGGTCCTATCTCTTCGAGTATGGACAGGCGCTCAGGGGCGTCGAGCCGTTTGCCACGTGGTACAAGCTGCCCGACGACACAGTTATCCCGAAATTCCCGCACCCCGAGCGTCTCGCCGTCGTGGTCATGGGCGGCCAGACCGATCCCGTCTCGCAGGTAGCGAATTTCAGCTACACGCGCAGCGTCTCCATCGACAAGTGGATGTAACCGTCTGATGCAGCCGTTTAGGGGCCGGCGTGCGCAACGCCGGTCCCTGATTCACCTTCCGAAACGCCGCCCGGCAAAAAATTCGCGGCGGCAAGTCGAAACCGCTTTCGAAAACCCGCGCGTTCTTGCATGCTCGTAGTGATGAGACTTCAAAACAAAGTTGCAATCGTAACCGGCTCCGCCACGGGCATCGGAAAAGCCATTGCCACGGCCATGGCCGGGGAAGGCGCCTCCGTCGTAATCGACTACGTGGGCGCGCCGGCCCCGGCGAACGCCGTCGTGCAATCGATCCAGGCAACCGGCGGCAAAGCCGTCGCCGCGGCAGCCGATGTCTCGAATCCGGATCAGGTGAACCAACTCGTTCAAAAGGCGGTCGATTCTTTTGGGCGGCTGGACATTCTGGTCAACAACGCGGGCATCGAATACAAGCATCCCTTCACGGAATTTCCGTTGGAACTTTGGCAGAAGGTGATCGCCGTCGATTTGACCGGCCCGTTTCTCTGCGCGCAGGCAGCCGCGAAAGCCATGATCCGGCAGGGCGGGGGAGGCCGCATCGTGAACATCTCCTCGGTTCACGAGGATTTGCCGATGCCGACGAACGCGCCCTACTGCGCGGCGAAGGGAGGCCTGCGGATGTTGATGCGCACGATCGCCGTGGAGCTCGCGCCGCACAACATCACCGTCAACAACATCGCGCCCGGCGCGATCTACACGCCGATCGATCAAGACGTCGAATCGAATCGCGAAATCGAACGCAAGCTCATGGCGGAAATCCCGCTCGGCAGATGGGGCAAGCCCGAGGAAGTCGCGGCGCTCGCCGTCTTTCTCGCGTCCGACGCAGCGTCCTATTGCACCGGTGGCACGTTCTTCGTCGATGGCGGGATGATTCGCCAGGCGGGCAGTCTTTAGGTTTCGTGGCCGGTCAAGCGCCCGCCGCGGCCCAGTCCTCTCGCTCTCGCCTTCTGCGCCGCCGTGCTCTCTATGAAACTCTTCGATCCGGCGGCGCTACTCGATCTGCCCGCGAATTTCTCCCGCCGGATACTTCTCGGTGTGGACGTTGACGTATGCCTTCCCAGCCTTGATCTGATCCACCAGGTCGGCCATCGTCTTTCCCTTCAGCGGACCCGCGAGGCTCGCTTCGGTCAGAGTCCCGCGCGCAAGAACTCCGGTGAATTTGCCTTTCTTCACGACGGCAGGCGGTTTCGAAGGATAAAGCCAAGCAACGACCGGTCCCTCTTCCCCGGCGGGACCCATATGAATGTGGGCCATCGAAACGTTATCGATATCCACCACGTCGAGTTTGTAGCTCAGGGATTTCCCGTCGGCGCTCAGCTCAAATGTCGCGGTGCCGTGAGCCGGCGTCTCGATCGCCGGATTTTGATTCTTGCCGGAGAGCTTGGCCTCGAATTTCGTGCCTTGCGCGCTGGCGATAAGCGTAAAGAAAAGTATGCAGCCGACAGCCGTTACCACCCGTTGACCGATCTTCACCATCTCCTTTTCCCTCCTGTATAAGTGGACTTTCCCCATGATTCCTCGCACTTTCGCCGGCGGACCCGGGCTCCGTCCGGCTCAAGGTCTCACCTGTTGAAGCGTCTGCAGGTACCGGACGACGTCTCCCCGCGAAAGCATACCGACCATGTCCTCGCCCCGCATCACCGGCAGCTGGTTGATCCCGTCGACGCCCATTTCCTCGAACGCCTTCCACAATTCGGCGTTCGGATCGATCGTGTGCAGCTTTCGCAGCGGGATCATTGCTTGCGCCGCCGTTGTCGTCGCCCACGA
>DATJRU010000174.1:0-17118 GCA_035504455.1 Vulcanimicrobiaceae bacterium | reverse complement strand
CCGTTCTGCATCCGCGCCGAGAGGTACGTCTGCCGCGCCTGCGTTTCGCGCGTCACCATCGTGCTCACCACGGCGATCCCGATGCTCCCGCCGATGTTGCGCACGAAGTTCATCATGCTCGACACCTGGTTATTTTTCTCCCGCGGAATCCCCGCGTAGCACAACACGTTCGCGGGAATGAAAATGAACGCCAGTCCGGCCACCTGGTACGTCCGCAGCATCGCCGCCGTCCCGAAATCCATCGTCAGGCTGATGCGAGTTGCCACCCAATACAGTCCCGCGGCCGCGCTGATGTAGCCGAACGCCAGAATGTGCCGCGGATCGACCTTCCCGCTGAGCACTCCCGAAAGCGGCATCGTCAGCATCATCAGGAACCCGCCTAGCGCCATGCACTCGCCCGCCTGCGCCGCTGTGTATCCCATCAGGTTCTGCAGGAATTCCGGCAGCAGCACCGTCATTCCGTAGAGCACCACGCCCAGCGTGGCCATCGAAAGCATCGCCGTCGCGAAATTCCGCTTTTCGAGCAGCCTCAAATCCACGATCGGATGCGGATTCCGCCACTCCCACCAGATCCAGAAACTCAAAATCACGGTCGCCGCGATGATCCCCGTCGTGATCAGGTGCGAGCCGAACCAGTCGAGCTCCTGCCCCTTGTCCATCACCATCTGCAGCACGCCCACGCCCAGCGCCACCAGCGACAGCCCCACGTAATCGACGCCGCCCTTTTTCGCCTTGATCTGCTCCTCTTTCAAATACGGCGGGTCCTCCACCACGCGGTACGACAGAAACAGCGAGATGATGCTGATCGGCACGTTGATGTAGAAAATCCACCGCCAACTATAGTTGTCCGTGATCCATCCGCCGATGGTCGGCCCGATCGCCGGCGCGAGGACCACCGCCATCGCGTACAGCGAAAACGCCATGCCCCGCTGCTCCGGCGAAAACGTATCGGCGAGAATCGACTGCTCGCTCGGCTGCAAGCCGCCGCCGCCGACCCCCTGCAGCACGCGGAAAAACACCAGCAGCCCCAGCGTCGGCGCCAGGCCGCAAAGAAAGCTGCTCGCCGCGAACAGCACCACGCAGAACATGTAGTACCGCTTGCGCCCGTACCGCGTCGCCAGCCACGCGCTCACCGGCAGCACGATCCCGTTCGACACCAGGTAGCTCGTCAGCACCCACGTCGATTCGTTCGTGCTCGCGCCGAAGCTCCCCGCGATGTGCGGCAGCGCGATGTTCGCGATCGAAGTGTCCAGCACTTCCATGAACGTCGCGAGCGTCACCGTGAACGCGACCACCCACGGGTTGTGCCGTGGGCGCCAGGCGGCGTGATCGATGGGTAGGGCGGCGGCTGCCATGGTTTCCTGTTGCAAAATCCTTTGGGGTAATTAAATATACATGCATGTATGTATCGTGTAAAGCGCGGCGAGAGGCCTGGCGATGATTCAGTCACGCCCGGCCCGCACGAGCCCGAAAGCCTCCCGCAAGCCGAAGCCGGGCCGCTCGCGGCAGGAGGTCCGCACCGCCGCCACCCAGCGTCGCCTGCTGGCCGCCGCCGAAACCGTCTTCGCCCGCGACGGTTTCGAAGCCGCCCGCCTCGAGGACATCGCCGCCATCGCCGGCTACACCCGCGGCGCCTTCTACGCGCACTTCCAAAGCAAGGAAGACATCTTCGTCGGCTTGCTCGAGCAATGGGTTGCCGAACGCATCGCGGAAGTGAGCGCGCTTCTCGAAAAACAAAAAAGCCCGCAAGCGCGCCTGCGGGCCCTCCGCGACCACTACACGCACAGCCGCAAGGACCGCCGCCTCGTCCTGCTTTCCCTCGAATTCAAGCTTTTCGCCATCCGCCATCCCGAGGCCCACGCGCGCCTGCGCGCCCGCCACCAGCGCCTGCGCGCCTGCGCCGGCGATTTCGTCGCTCGCGTCGCCAAGGCCCTCGGCCGCCCGCTCCCGATCCCCAGCACCGCCGCCGCCACCGGCCTCGGCGCCCTCTCCAACGCCCTCGTCCTCGAGCACCTCTTCGACCAAGTCGCCATCACCGACCACGACATCCGCCACATCCTCGGTGCCCTCTTCGACGCCATCCTAGGCACCGCCACCCACCAGCAGTAGCAGCCGCAGCCCCGAGTCGCCGCAACCGTCATCTCAAGCATCCAACGCCAACATCGCAACCGCGCAGCGCCCCGAAGATTCACGCGCGAGTCACAAACGCAAGGCGCCTCGAAGATTCCAGCGCCGTAGTCGCGGGCGAACCGGATCGCGAACACTCCAGCCCGTAATCCGCAGACGCGGCGCTCGAAGATCCAAGCCCGTGTGCCGCGACCACGCAGCGTCTCCAGACTCCAGCGCGAGAGCGCAAGCCAACCCTCCGAAGATTCGGCCGCGAAAGGCGCAAGCCAACCGGTCACGAAAACTCCAGCGCCGAAGGCGCGGCAAAAGTTAGCCCCGGCCGGAAGCCGGGGTGCGCAAGCAAGAAAACGACAAGCGCCGTAGGCGCGACACATCTTTGCCCGTCCTCCCGACCGCCCGCGCCCCAAGAGCCGTTCACGAATCACGAGTCACAAGTCACGAATCACGAATACCAATCACCACTCACCACTCACCAATCACCAATCACTACTCACCACTCACCACCTATGGCACCCTAGAATCCCAATGGCCACCGCTCCCGGGACCACCACCAGGCCCACCAGCCGCATCGCTTTCACCTACCCGTCGTTCACGCTCTACCAGATCGCCCGCTTCTGCGTCGTGCTCGCCACCGAGATGCAATCGGTCGCCGTCGGCTGGCAAGTCTACGAAATCACCAACCGCACACTCGACCTCGGCCTCATCGGCCTCGCGCAATTTTTGCCGGGAATTATTTTTCTGCCGCTCTCAGGCCACACCGCCGACCGTTACAACCGCTCGAAAGTCCTCACTGTCGGCTACGTCGCGCTCGCCATGTGCTCCGGCCTGCTGCTTTCGATCACGTTGCGCGGCGCGCATCAGGTGTATCCGATCTACGTGGTCATCGGACTCGTCGGCGTCGCCCGCGCGTTCACCGGCCCCGCCAGCCGCGCCATCCTGCCGCTCATCGTCCCGGAAGAGCATTTCGAAAGCGCCTTCGCCTGGGGCGCCACGTTTTTCGAGGTCGCGACGATCCTCGGCCCCGCCGTCGGCGGCCTCGTCTACACCATTTTTCGCGGGGCCGGCGCGGTCTATGCGGTGGCGATGGCGGGCGGCGTGGCTGGAGCGGTCTCGATGTCCCGCGTGAAACTCGCGCCGCGAAAAAAGAAGCTCGAAATTCTCAATTGGAAAACGGTGTTTGCCGGCCTTCACTACATCTGGCGCGAGAAAATCGTCCTCGGCTCGATTTCGCTCGATCTTTTCGCGGTTCTGCTCGGCGGAGCCGTCGCGCTGCTTCCCGCCTACGCGCGCGACATCCTCCACACCGGCCCCTGGGGACTCGGCCTGCTCCGCTGCGCGCCCGCCGTCGGCGCCGGAATCATGGCCGTGTTTCTCGCGCATCGCCCACTCGGCAAGCGCGCCGGCATGAAGATGCTCTGGTGCGTCGCCGGCTTCGGCGTATGCACCATCCTCTTCGGCGTCTCGCACAGCCTCGCGCTCTCGCTCGCCGCGCTCTTCTTCGTCGGCGCCACCGACATGGTCAGCGTCGTCGTCCGCGGCATCCTCATCCAGCTCCGCACCCCCGACGAAATGCGCGGCCGCGTCAACGCCGTCGACATGGTCTTCATCGGCGCTTCCAACGAACTCGGCGCCTTCGAATCCGGCCTCACCGCCTGGGCCTTCGGCACTGTCCCCGCCGTCGTCCTCGGCGGCATCGGCACCCTCGTCGTCACCGCCCTCTGGGCCTGGATGTTCCCGTCCCTCCGCAACGCCGACGAACTCGTCGCCCCCCGCCCAAAAACCTAACCCGCGGCCGCTCGAATCCAAATCTAGCGCCGTCCCGCCGGCCTCTTCGATTTCGCGCCACCAGCGCGACAGCCCCCTTCTCGTATCGACCGCCCGCGTTCGGCCAACCGGCTTGCCCCGCCCCGCGAGGGAATGTCTTCGTCCGCCTATCGCCTTCGCGTGCCACCCGCGCCCGCGCGCGCGAAGGGCGCACGCCGAATCCGGGGAGTGCGGGAGCTCGCTCCCGCCGCGTTCCCCGCAAAATCACGCTCCCATCTCCGCAGAAACGGCCCGCGGCCCGCAAGCTTCCCGCTAGCCGGCCGGCGATCTCGCCGGCCACCGCCCCAAGCATGGTCCTTGTAGGGTCCTTGCCTGTGGTGTAAGCGCGAAAGGCAGCCAGCGAGGGATTTGATCCGCGCCAGCGGCGCAGCCGCTCGCGGCCTCAGCGACGACTTCGTTGAAAGGGGGCAACTCGCGATCAGCACGTCGGTGCGAAACACACTCCCCGCGCGCGCCGGACAGCCATGCAGGACGAGATTCGGCCGTTGCCGAATCTCCACGGCCTTAGGGGGTCGGACCTTCAGGTCCGACATAAAGGAAAGACGGCGCGAAGCGCCTCCCACTGCGCAGCCTCACCCGCAGCAAGTACTCGCTTTTCGTCCCTGCGCGTGCCGCGATCCGCAGCCAAAGCACGCAGCTAATCTGGCCCGGTGTCGGCCTGCCACCCGCCACCTGCCACCAACCGCCCGCCTAATCCGCGGCCTGCTTTTTCTCCTCGACGATGGCGCCGTGGTACACCGCGGCTGGGCGCCACGCCTGGACGTTCGTCCCGCCGCTCACGCGCGTCTGCATCGTCGAATTGTAGAAATTGTACGGGAAGACGACATCGATCGCGCTCGCGTCGTCGAGCTTCTTGAAAAGCTCGGCGGGCAGCGTCCACTCGATCGCCGCCAAATTGTCGTCGAGCTGCGCCACTTTCGTCGCGCCCAGAATGATCGACGTCACTCCCGGCTTCGCGCTCAGCCAGTTGAGCGCCACCTGCGCGGGCGGCTTGCCCACTTGCTTCGCCACGTCGAGCAGCACATCCAGAATCTTCCAGTTCCGCTCCGTGAAACGATTGAAGAGCCCGCCCGAGGGTATCGTGAGCCGCCCGTCGCCCGTGCCCTTCTCGCCCTCGCGTTTGTACTTGCCCGCGAGGAACCCGCCGGCCAGCGGGCTCCACGGGCACAGGCCGATGCCCAGCTCCTGCGCCACGGGAATATGCTCGCGCTCGATGTTGCGCTCGGTCATCGCGTATTCGAGCTGCAGCGTGGCCATCGGCTCCCATCCGTTGTGCTGCGCGATCGTCTGCGCCCGCGCCACGTACCACGCCGGCGTATCCGAAAGCCCCCAGTAGCGGATTTTTCCTTCCTGCACCAGGTGCTGCATCGTCGAGACCACTTCCTCCACCGGCGTCACCGTGTCCCACGCGTGGACGTAATACAGATCGACGTAATCCGTCTTCAGCCGCCGCAGCGAACCCTCCAGCGCCCGATACAGATTCTTGCGCCCGTTCCCGCCCGCGTTCGGATTCCCCTGCTGCGCGAAATTAAATGTGTACTTCGTCGCGATCACCACCTTGTCGCGCAGCCCGCGCTCCCCGACGAATTTCCCGGTCAGCTCCTCCGCCTGCCCGCCCGTGTAGCCGTCCGCCGTGTCCAGAAAATTTCCGCCCGCATCCACAAACCGGTCGAACATCTCCTTCGACGTCTTCTCCTCCGCGCCGAATCCCCAGCCCGTCCCGAACGTCATCGTCCCCATGCACAGCGGGCTCACCCGCAACCCGGTCCGCCCCAGCGTCGTGTACTCCGTCAGTCTCATATGCTTCCTCCGTGTTTAGCCGAGTCCCTTAATTGATGAATGGCGATCGGTGATTGGTGACCCGTGATTCGTAACTCGACTCTTTGTGCGTCGCGGCTTCAGCCGCGACGTAAGCCGCCCCGAACAGCTCGGCTTTAGCCGCTGAAGTCCCCGCGCGATCCATGGCTCGTGACTCCGCCCGGACACCCGTTCGCGCTGTCATCCCGACAGAGGCCGCCTTCCGGCCGACGAGGGATCTGCTTCTCGGTCTTCTCGATCGATGATTGGTGACTGGTGATTCGTAACTCGACTCTTTGTGGGTCGCGGCTTCAGCCGCGACATAAGCCGCCCCGAACAGCTCGGCTTTAGCCGCTGAAGTTCCCAGCCGCGATCCATGGCCTGTGACTCCGCCCGCACACCCGTTCGCGCTGTCATCCCGACAGAGGCCGCCTTCCGGCCGACGAGGGATCTGCTTCTCGGTCTTCTCGTTTGCCGAAAGACGTAAACGTAGCGCCAGGTCCTTCCAGCCTGGCAGCTTCTGGTTTTGCTTAGAGCGCGCCATTGTCATCCCGACGAACACCCGCGCACCATCCGCGTTGTCATCCCGACAGAGGCCGCCTTCCGGCCGACGAGGGATCTGCTGTTGTTTTTCAACTCTCAACTCTGAACTCTCAACTCCCCCAGAAACCGCCCTCCGACGCTAGCACATTGCGAGCCACCGCATCGGGCAAAAAAGCACAAGGCACAGTACTGCTCCACAGAACAGCTCAATGAATTCACAGCGGCAGCCATCTTCTTCGATCCTAAGACGTAAACGTAGCGCCAGGTCCTTCCAGCCTGGCAGCTTTTGGGTTCGCTCTGCGGGCCATTGTCATCCCGACGAACGCGCGCGCACCATCCGCGCTGTCATCCCGACAGAGGCCGGGGTTCCGGCCGACGAGGGATCTGCTTCTAGTCTTCTCGACCTTTCCCAATTCACGCTCGGGACGTTACGACTGGCGTGTGACGATTCCGAAGGGGACTCGGTTGCCGGTATGTATCCACAAAGGGTACAATCATACTCTATATGAGTACAAAGGCCAGTTTGACGAGCGTATCCGAAGGGCTATTCGGCCGGACCCGGATGGCGATCCTATCGTTGCTCTACGGACATCCGGACGAGTCCTTTTACCTCCGGCAGTTGATGCGCGAGACTGGCGCGGGGAACGGCGCTGTGCAACGAGAGGTCAAGCAGCTTGCCGGCGCGGGGCTCATCGTTCGAAAAACGCTTGGGAATCTCGTTCTCTACCAGGCGAACCGCAAGAGTCCCGTGTTCTCGGAGCTTCGAGGGCTGCTGCTGAAGGCGGCTGGCGTCCGCGACATCCTGCGCGCGGCGCTCGCGCCGCTGAAAAACCGTATCGAAGTGGCCTTCGTTTATGGTCCCATTGCCGCGCAGAAACACCGGGCCGATAGCGACGTCGACCTGATGATTCTGGGCGACGCGACATTTGACGAAGTCGTCCCAAGACTGAGCGGCGCCGGGAAAAAACTGCGCCGGGAGATCAATCCCACGATTTATCCTGTGCGCGAATTTCGCTCGAAGCTGGATGCGGGCAATCGTTTCCTGACGAGCGTCTTACAGGCCAAGAAGCTTTTCATTTTCGGAAGCGACGATGAGCTTAGAGAGCTATCGACAAAACGGCTGGCTAAGCGCGCACAAAAGCAGCGCCAACGAAATTCGCAACCTGCTCGGCGTCGCGGACCATAGTCTGGGGCTTTTGTAGCGGCCGCCTTGCTTTCAGGCGGGCGTCTTTTTCTACTGATGCTGCGGCGATTGCGCTGCATCCTGCATTGCCTTGGCTAGGTCGGGATGTTCGGTGAGGACTTCGGCCATGGCGTCGCGGCCGGCTCGTTCGCCTTTTGCGGCGCCCTCGGTTTGCAATTCGGCGGTCAGCTTCGGAACGATCGTGAGCGTCTTCTGGCCGAGCGGCGTTTGGTAGAACTGCGTGAGTCCCTTGACGTCGTCGTCGGAAAGATATTTGTCGTAGGCCGTGGCTGCCAGGTCGAGAAAATCCTGGATGCTCAGCTTCGACTCGAACTTCTGAACGAAAAGCTCGATCAGCTTCGCGCGATACTCGCCCGGCGGCAGCGAGCCTTCGAGGTTCGGCCGGATGTTCGCCTCCATTGCGGACATGGTCTGCTCCATCAGCGTGCGCATGCCGGTCACTTCGATGAGGCGCTGGATGTCGGCGGCCTTCGCCGGATCGATCGGCTTCTGGGCCGGCGCAGAGTCGGAGGGCGCGGTCGACTCGGCGGCGGGCGGCGCCGGGCTCGGCGTGGTTTGGTCCTGCGCGTGGGCGGGAAGCGCGCCCAGAAAAAACAGGCAGGCGATGGCGGCAGCGGCGAAAGTCTTCATGTGACCCCTCCCGGTAGCGCTAATTGGATGCGGTGACGGCGCGCCGCGCAAGCTAAACCGGCGAAACGCGCTAAACGCTACATTTTTCCGCCAAAACGGCCCTCGTAAGCCCCCGACAGCGTACTCCTGGTGTACGCTATCGGAGCACACTTTCACGCCTCAGTTCCGCCGAAAATTGTGCGCGCGGCCTCGCGCACGAAATTCGAATCTACGCTACAATTAATGGGTCGTGCTATCGATTAACAACATTACGATGCGCTTTGCCGGCCGCACTTTGTTCGAGGACGTCACCACCACGTTCCTCGCCGGCCGCCGCTACGCGATTACCGGCCCGAACGGCGCCGGCAAATCCACGCTGATGCGGATTCTCACCGGCGAACAGGAGCCAACCAAAGGCTCCGTCACGCGTCCGAAAAAACTCGGCATCCTGCGCCAGGATCAGTTCGCGTTCGACGAATACCGCGTCATCGACACGGTGATCATGGGCAACGCGCTGCTGTGGAAAGCGCTCGTCGAGCGCGACGCGCTCTACGCGAAGCCGCACGAAGAGCTCACCGACGCGGACGGAATGCGCCTCGGCGAACTCGAAGGAATCGTCGGCGAAGAGGGCGGCTACACCGCCGAGGCGGACGCGGCGCGCCTGCTCGATGGACTCGACGTGCCCGAAGCGCTGCACGAGCGAAAAATGAGCGAGCTGCAGGGCGGCCAGAAAGTGCGCGTGCTCTTGGCGCAAGCGCTTTTCGGAAATCCCCCGGCGCTGCTGCTCGACGAGCCGACGAACTACCTGGACCTCGATTCGGTCCACTGGCTGCAGGACTATTTGTGCGAATACGAAGGCGTGCTGATCGTGATTTCGCACGATCGCCATTTCCTCAACAGCGTCTGCACGCACACCGCCGACATCGATTACGAGACGGTGATCATGTACAACGGCGGGTACGACGACATGGTGCTCGCGAAGACGGCCGTGCGCGCGCGCATCGAATCGGAAAACGCGCAGCGCGAGAAGAAGATCGCGCAGCTCAACGAATTCATCGCGCGCTTCTCCGCCGGCACGCGTTCGGCGCAGGCGACTTCGCGCAAGAAGGAAGTCGAGCGGCTGCAAACGACCGAGCTGGCGCGTTCGAACATCGCGCGACCCTTCATCCGTTTTCAGATGGACCAGCACTCGGGGCGGCATCCGCTGGAGATCAAGAGCGTGGCGAAATCGTACGATGGCGTAAAAGTATGGGCGCCGTTTTCGGCCAGCGTGACGCGCGGCGAAAAAATCGCGCTGATGGGGCGCAACGGCACCGGCAAGACCACCCTGCTAAAATCGCTCGTGCGCAACGCGACGGGCTACATCGAGGACGTCGACAAAGCGTTCCCGATCGACGGCGGCAACGTGATCTGGGGACACAACGCGCTGGTGGGCTATTTCGCGCAGGACCATTCGGAGTCGATCCGCAAGGGCACGACGGCGATCGACTGGCTGCACGAATTCAAGCCGGGCGCGACGCAGGAAGAACTGCGCGGGCTGCTGGGGCAGATGCTTTTCAGCGGCGAAGACGCGCTCAAGCAAACCAGCACGCTTTCGGGAGGCGAGGCCGCGCGGCTGATTTTCTGCCGGCTGATGCTGCAAAAGCCGAATATCCTGGTGCTCGACGAGCCGACGAACCACCTCGATCTCGAGTCGATCAACGCGCTGAACATCGCGCTGCAGAAATACGACGGCACGATTCTTCTCGTGACGCACGACCACGACGTGATCGACGAAGTCGCTACGCGCATCTGGCATTTCGCAAGCGGGCGCGTCGAAGACTTCAAGGGACCATACTCGGAATACCAGATGTATCAGCAGGAGAAAGCTTCGTAGCGGTTCCCGCCGGTTGCAGCTTTATTACTTCCAGTACTGTTGCACAAAAAGGAAAACGCCGCGCTGCGAGAGCGCGGCGGGAGTATTCGTGCGTGAGCGGTCGGTTAAACCGGACGTGAGCGTGAAGGCGAGAGGAGCAGAGCGGAGCCGAGCAACGCGATCAGGCCGAGGGCAAGCATCTGAAGCGTTGCGGGTTCGGGAGCTGCGACGTCGCCGGTTGTGGATCCCTTCGGGCTGCTGACGTCGCGAGTGGGTCCCCATCCGTCCCACATCCGATGACTCGGCGTGCGGCCGTCGAAAGCGGAAGCGCCGGAATCGGAGAAGAACGAGAAAAGACCCTTGATGGTTGCGTCGTGCGAATCGAATTGCGCGGAATCATGCGAGACCAGGGCCGCGTCTTTCGAATGGCCGGAAATGGTATCCGACCAGGCGGGCGCGGTGGCGCACAGGATGCCGGTTAGAACGATCGCTGCGATTCGTACCTTCATTGCATTCTCCATGACCTTAGAAGCCGGGCAATATGGCCGAAGACTCTCGCGAGTCCGCGGTGCTCAAAAAAGATAGACGGGCGGTCGAAAAGGCACCATCCAAGGAACCTTGTAACGCATTACGAGAATCGCTGTAGGGCGGCTGTAGGCGAAAATCGTCACGCGCTGTTCCAAACGCGAACAAGACGTCCCCACTTGGCGTGTCTCCGCTTCTACACCCGGATCGGCACGCTGCCGATTGGACTTTAGTGCCGGAACGATTGCGCGGCGCAAGGAGAGGGGCGATGGGACACATCCGAAGCCCGATTCTGTGGCGGATCAAAGACCAGGGATTGGAGCACCCGGCGCGGACGGCAGTGGCGGCGGCCGTCTCGCTTGTGGTTGCAGCGGCGTTCAAGCTGCCCGAGGCATATTGGGCGCCTGTGTCGACGATCGTGGTGATGCAATCGACGCTGGGCGCGGCGATCAAGGTTTCGGGACAACGATTCGCAGGCACCGCGCTCGGAGCGGCGGCCGGCGCGCTGGTCGCAACGTATCTTCCGGGAACGGCTCTCGTCTTCGGCGTTAGCGTGTTCGCGATGGGGCTCGTGTGCGCGGCGTTGTGGCTCGATCGCGCCGCGTATCGCTTCGGCGGAATCACGCTGGCGATCGTTCTGCTGGTGGTTCACGAGCATGCTGCGTGGATTGTTGCGCTGCACCGGTTCATCGAGGTATCGATCGGAATCGGCGTGGGGCTGTTGATCACGGCGGTGTGGCCCGAGCGGAATCCGCCGCCATCTATTTAACCAGCTCGATTTTACGCCGGGATTGGGGCGACGACTCGGACTTCGATTTGGACATCGTGCGACCGCTGGGGTACTCTGCGAATTCCGGCAGCGGCCGGGACGGAGACTGATTTTGGCGACGCTACCAAAACCGCCGGATGCGCAGCTCGAGCAGGAAGAGGAAGTCCTCGCGCCATCAAGCGGCGGGAACGGCCCCGGATTCCGCGGCGGGGACACGGACGACTGGGACGACGATTGGCGCGCGCGTTTCAACGCGAGGCATCGTCCTGTGCCGCCGGATGTGTACCGCGCAGGCATGTTTTACGGAATCGGGTCGATTGTTTCGCTGTTCGCCACGATGGCGGCGATGCTGACGATTCGCTGGGTGGGATCGAGCGAATGGCATCCGATCCGGCTGCCCGAAATTCTGTACGCGAACACGATCGTGATCGTGCTGAGCAGCTTGGCGCTGCAACTGGCGAGGATCCATGCGGACGACGCGCGGCGATTCGCGCGGTACGTTGGGGCGACGTTCGCGCTGGGACTCGCGTTCGTGGCGGGGCAAGTGGTCGCGTGGCGGCAACTGCTCGCGGACGGCGTGTACGTGGCTTCGAATCCGGGCAGCGCGCTTTTCTACGTGATGACGGCGGCGCACGCGGTGCATCTTTTTGGCGGGATCATCGCGCTGGTCTGGCTCGTGTCGCGGGCGCGCCATCTGAGGACCACCGGGAAAATCGGGCTGGCCGCGGAGGTCGTCGGCATCTACTGGCATTTCATGGATGGCTTGTGGGTGTTCCTGATGGCGCTGTTGTTGCTGGGCGTGCAGGGGCACGCGTTTTGGATTTCGCTGTAGTGATTGCCAATGACCGAAGAACCCAGGGCTGAAGCCCATTTTACTTTGGCGCTTTTCGCGGGCCTGCCCTTCCTGCGTCAGGGTAAAAGGGCCCACGCTTCCACCGGCGAACCATCGCGCATTCGCGCATCCACAAAGACCTTCTCGGCCGCGGCTTTTGACGAAGGGGTTTCGCCTCCGAGCGTGCGTCGTTTTGCGCGGATGGGCACTCACCTTGCGGCGAAAATGCCGCGCTTAAGGCCGCGGCGCTACATTCAAACCTTCCGAAAAAACAAAGGGCGGGAAACTTTCGTTTCCCGCCCTGTCCCAAGGATCAGGCGAATTAGCCGAGACGATAGTCGACTTTGACGGTGAGGCGGATGGCTACGGGTTGGCCGTCGAGGATCGTGGGCGCATAGCGGCGCGCGGCCACGGCCTTCATTGCGCCGTCCACCAGGAGCGGCGGACCGCTGAGCAGGTGGACCTGCGTGACGTTGCCCTGCTCGTCGATGATGGCTTCCACGATTACCGTACCTTCAACGTGCGCGAGCCGCGCGACCGGTGAATAGACGACAGGCGGAGCGTAGAGAAGCTGCGGCTCCTTCATGCCGGTGGTGATGCGGATCGGGCCTTTGGGCCTTTCGGCGGCGGGCGGCGGTGGAGGCGGAGCGCCGGTGGCGATTCCACCGAGGACGTCACCCATTCCACCGGGAATTCCTCCCACCATGCCGCCGGTAACGGCCGGGGCAGCGGCGCTCACGTCCGCGACCGTTGCGATTTTCTTGGGAATCATGGTGGGCGCGGTGAGCTGTGCTTTGATGAAGGACGGCTTCGGCGCGACTGCCTGCGCGTGAACCATCGGTGGCGGAGGGGCGGCCGGGGGCGGCGGGGCAATCAGAATCGCGCTGTTCACTTTGTAGAGGTCCATGCCTTCGGTGAAGATCAGAGGAACCAGAAGAAGCGCGCCAACGATGGCGATCTGCAGGGCAAGGGCGAAACCGGTTTGCGCGGCACGCTTTCCCTTGGCGCGCGCATCTTCTTCGATGATGGCGGTGGAAAAAAGGCCGTGCTTGGCCGGGGCCGGAACCGCGAAGGGACGTTTGGCCGGATCGCTCGAACTGGGGCCGATACCGCTTTGCTGTAATGCACCCTGATTAACCGCTGACATCTTTATCTCCTTTTCCAACATGGAAAATCTGGCCGTGCAGAGTCGCTCGAATCTCACCTGAGATTCAAATTGAGCCCCGCACTGCGCCGCCGCTGGACGATAGCGGCGGGTAATCCCGTCTCCACGTGGAAAAGCGAGATGCTCAAAAGACACGACAACTACACTAAAAACTCTCCATTAGTTTGCGGATAGGGGGCAAAAACCGCAAACTCAAAAAACGGATAGGTGGCATTGAAGAGATGGATGAATCGAACGTGGGCGAAGTGAATCGCGCTTTTGGCGCGCGCTATGCGGAGGCGAATCAGTTCACGAGCGCGGCGTTGCTCTGATCGAGCGTGACGGAGTTCGCGCCGGGCTTGAGCTCGATCCGGAAATCCCACTTGAAGAGCTGATTGTTGAGGGCGCCGAGGCAGAAGAAGTAGTACGTGCCGGGCGACACGCCGGGAAGCTGCGCCTGGCCGTTCGCGTCCGCCCGCACGCCCGAGACAGTGGATGCATTCGTCGCCGTCATTCCCTGCTGGCACGCAGGCTGGTGATTGGCGCACGCGGTGAGATAACCGCGAACCGGAGACATTCCCGCGGGAGGCGCGAATCCGCTGCTCGCGAGCGCGCCTTCGAAGCTCTGCCTCATCAAAACGAACGTGTGGCCCGCGAGCGGGTTTCGGCCGCCGACTGCGGGCAATCCGCTGGTGACGCGAAGCACGGCGTTTCCCGGCACGAGCACCGGAGGAGGAGCGGCGACAGCGGCGGGGCCGGAGGTTGTCGCGACGGTAGCCGATGGAATCTGGCCTGGCGCGAGGACGGCGAGATTGCAGCTGGCGTTGAGCGGGGCGAAGGTGAAGTCGTCGTTGTCGTCTTGCCCGGTGATTCTCCGTCCCTGGACTTCGTACGAAGCGGAGCTGCCGGGATCGAGCGCGTTATTGGGGCGCAACGCGAAGAGCAAGGGAACGGGCGCATCGACTTTGACGGCGGCTTGCCGGCCGTCGGCGATGACCGTGTAAGGATAGGCGCGCGCAACGTCCGGGCCGCAACCGAGGATCGCGGACTCGGGAAAAAATTCGACGCTGAATCCGCTGGCGGCGGCATAGGCGCCGTACATGCGCAGGCCGGGCGGCGTGGGAGCGGCCGTTTTCCCGTCCGAGAACATCGCCTCGAGGACATTCTTCCCGGTGTCGACTACGCCGGGACCGGCGCCTTTCGAAGTAAGCGCGGGACGCTCGCAGGTGCGCGTGACTGCGCGATACGCGTAGACGGTGACGGGCCTGCCGCTATAGTCGACGCCATCGTGCACGCCTTCGGAAAGGCGTCCGGCAACCGCGATGGGACCGGGGCCGGTGAGCGTGTCGCCGCTGAGCGAGAGCACGACTTCCTTGGGCGAGTTCGCAATCGTGATGACAGCGCGGTTGTTGACGAACGCGATCGTGTAGGCGTGCGAATCGGGGATCATGTCCGCGCAGCTCAAGGCGACGGAGGCTTCGTCGAATTCGAGGCGCCAGCCGCCCGGGCCCGCAAAGACGCCGGCCATCTGCGGGCCGGTGACTTCTTTGCCGACAACGCCGGGAGCGACCGAGCTGAGCAGGCCGTTGACGCCTCCCATCAGTGAATTCATGAGGCCGTTGCCCATGCACGAGGCCGGAAGGCGGCCGGCGGTGACGCAGCGGCGCATTTCGCGCGTTTGAGGATCCTGCGGCTCGGCGACTCCACCGGCGCTTGCGCCCATACTTTGCGCCGGCGCGCGATTCGCGGGAGGCGCGCTCGCCTGCTGCGCCTGCTTCATGGCGGCGTTCTGCTGGTCTTGGATCTTCTTGTTGAAATCCTGCGCGCGCTTGACGTCGGCAGCCGACGGCTGCTTGCAGGTGGGGAAAAGCTTTTTCAGGTCGCCGCGTGTTTCGTAGGTGTACTTCATCAACCCGTTGGGAAGAACCGTGTCCGGATGGCCGACCATGCACTTCGAGGTGTCGGAAGTGTCGCGAATGTTGCAGCTATCGATGAAGACGCGCTCGCCGTTGCAGACGTAGGTCACACCGATGGGAAGGTCTTGCGCCGCCGCGATCGTGGCGGAGGCCAGAACCAGAAGGGCGATCGCAATGAAGGAACTGAATCGGGCGCGCATCGCTTGTCCCTGAAACCGAGCTTGGCTGAATTCTACTTGGGCCGAACTTGGCCGAGAATTTACTACAGTGGACGCGGTTTTGGGAACGGGTTGTTGCGGCTCGGAAGCCGTGTGCCGTTGCGGCACTTGACGCGTGCGCTGTTTGAACGGGCGTCGCGTTGCTGATAGTCTGGCGTTACAGCTGCCGAGTGGAGCCTCAGCGATGACGAAAAAAGAAAAGACGACCTTGAAAGAAGCCGCCGAAGAACTGACAGCCATGGCGCTAAAGAGCCTTTCGAAGCTGCCCGAAGAGGAGCAAGAAGCGCGCGTGGCGGCGTTTGCGCGGAGGGACTTCAGCGGCGGCGGTGCTGCTGGCGCCAAGCTTTCAACGCGCGGTGGTATTCGGGCGTCCCGGGCATCTAGCCGAGGTCGTTGATAATCGCTTTTTGAAAGACTCTACGTCGTTGCGCTTCAGCGCCTCTTGAAATTTTCGCAGGAAGATAAGTTTGCGCCTGCGCTCAGCAATATCGACAGGACGCTTGCCACGGCGTTCTTCGCCGCGTCGGGCCTCGTCGATTTCGTCTTCTTCCTAGGGCATTGCACGATTCCGGGCCGGCCTGCGTTGCCGGACCTATGCCACAGGTTCTAAGCTGAATGAAGTTGATCGCGACGGGACTCTCAGGGAGCGCGCCAGTGCCACCTCGGCTAAAGCCTCTATGGAAGGACTGGATGCGCGAATTCATCGACGGCATCGAGCGAGAACTCCGTCCCTCGTGCCCTTTGAAGAGCAGGACGGACCTAGGGAAGTTTCGGAATCGTCTCGATGAGAAAAGACTCCGCGGTGGTCAGAAGCGCTTTGGGCAGGAATTGGACGAACTGCTTCAAAGCGATCGTTTTTTGCGCCTGGCCACGGAACGGTACTTTGCGCGGGTGGTCCCGGCGGCGATTGAAGCGGCACTCGTTGCGATAGAGCAGGCGAAGGTGGTGCTAGCAAAGGCAAAGGAAGCCCGCCGCAAGAAACCGAGCACTTTCGTCATGTAGGGCGGATGTCGAAACCGCGGCGGCTTGACGGGGGCGCGGACGGCGTGAAACTATGCCGAGGCTTGCGATAGGAGCGCGAAAATGGCGACACAACTGGCGGCAACGTACGCGGATTTGGGGCTGTTCATTGGCGGCGAATGGATTGGCGCGGAGGGGCGGAAGACTTCGGCGGTGATCAACCCGGCGACGGAGGAAACGATCGGGCACGTGCCGCACGCATCGTCGGCTGATCTCGATCACGCGCTGGCAGCGGCGCAGCAGGGCTTCAAGACGTGGCGCGCGACTTTGCCGGAAGAGCGCGGGCGGATTCTGCGGCGCGCGGCCGAATTGATGCGCGAGCGCAAGGAAGAGATTGCGCGGATCGCGACGACGGAGACCGGGAAGTCGATCCACGAGACGCGGATCGAAGTGATGATGTCCGCGAATATTTTCGAGTGGTACGCGGAGGAGGGAAGGCGCGCGTACGGGCGCGTGCTGCCGCAGCGAGGCGCGGGCACGCGCATGGCGGTAGTAAAGGAGCCGGTGGGACCGGTGGCGGCGTTCGCGCCGTGGAATTTTCCGCTCGGCAATCCCGCGCGGAAAATCGGATCGGCGCTGGGCGCGGGATGTTCTGTGATTTTGAAGCCGGCCGAAGAAGCGCCGGCGAGCGGTCTTGCGGTGGCGCGCTGCCTGGTGGATGCGGGGCTGCCGGCGAACGTGCTGGCGATTGTCTACGGCATACCGGCGGAAATTTCGTCGTATTTGCTGGCGTCG
>DATJRU010000173.1:0-8554 GCA_035504455.1 Vulcanimicrobiaceae bacterium | reverse complement strand
AAAGACACAACCGCTGCCGTCCAGAAAGCTTTGATGGACGGCAAGACGCTGGCGCAGATGAAGGAAGAGAAGGTTCTGGCGCCGTGGCAGAAGTACTCGGGGACTTTCGTGAACAGCGATGCATTTCTCGAGGAACTTTTCCATTCGCTGGTGGCGCGGAAAGGCAAGGAAAAGGTGCTCGGAGAAGCTGAAGCGTCGGAAAAGCCGTTCAGGCGCTTGTGAATAAATCGAAAGCTCTGCGCGCAATCCGGACGCGCCGCCGGCAAGTTCCACCAGCAAGTGGCGTCGATCCGTGCGGCGATGATGACGCCGGTCACAAACTGAAGACAGAAGACAGTTTCCAGCCGAAGCTCGTTAGGCGGCGGAGGATGAGAGCGAGCCGGATTCGAGGCGGCGCAGGACCGTGCGCAGCGCTGCGGCCAGCTCTTCGTTGCCGACGTGGCTCTTGCGGAATTGCAGGCGGATGCGGAACGCGCCGTCCTCGGACTCGAAGTCGAAGACGAAAGGCTGCGGCCGCGGCGCCGATTCCATCTCTTCCTTGCGGGCCTTGCGGGCTTCGTCGCGCGTGAGATTTCCCTGGACGATGCGGTGAACGATCTCCTGCATCTTCCTTTCGGTGGGCTGGCGCGCCACCTGCAGCAGCAGCGACTTCGACGTAATCCCGTTCTGCACGCACGTCTGGCGGACTTCGTCGGGAATTACACGCAGGGACATCGTTTCAGTGACGGACGAGCGCGAGCGGCCGATTTTCTTGGCGATGTCGTCGTGCGTATAGTCGAACTGATCGGCGAGGCGCTGGAGGCCGTCGGCTTCCTCAAACGCGGTCAGGTCCTTGCGCTGGAGATTTTCGATCAGCGCGATTTCGAGCGTCTCGGCATCGTCGGCGATTTTCTCGATGCAAGGGAGTTCGTGCAGGCCTGCGGCCATCGACGCGTGATAGCGGCGCTCGCCGGAGATGATGTAGTAAGTGTCCTCGTGCGGGACGAAGCGGACCAGCAGCGGCTCCAGCACGCCCTTTTCCTTGATCGAGTCCGAAAGCTCGCGAACGTCGCCGATAGTCTTGCGCGGCTGATCGGGATTGGGGCGAATCTTGTCGATCGGGATCATGCGCCCGACGGAGGCGCCGCTAAAGCTGGTGAGAGTCTCTACGTAATGCGCGTCATGCCGCATCTTGAGAGTGACGGGCAACCCGATCCTCTTCGACACGTTGCAATACCTCCTGGGCCAGTTTCTTGTAGTCTTCGGCGCCGGAAGATTTCGGCGCGTACGTGAAGACGGTTTCTTTGTAGGCCGGGCTTTCTTCGAGCCGGACATTCTTGGCGATGCGCGTCTTGAAGAGCGCGCCGCCGAAAACGGTGCGAATCTGTTCGTACGTATCGCGCGCGATGGTAGTGCGCTTGTCGTAAAGCGTGATCACAACGCCGAGAACCTTGAGATCGGGATTGGGACGCGCGCGGATGCGGCCGTACGTTTCAAGCAGGTCGTCGGTGCCTTCGATCGCGAAATAGGCGGCCTGGATCGGGACGAGTAGGTGCGTCGACGCGACCAGGGCGTTGACGGTAAGGATCCCGAGCGCGGGCGGCGTATCCAGCACGACGTATTCGAACTCCTTCAAGACTGGCGCGAGCGCATCCTTCAGGCGAAACGGCGCGTCGAACTGGCCGGCGAGCTGTTGCTCGAGGCGCGCGAGCGCCAGACGGCCGGGAGCGACGAAGAGGTTCGGATCCTTGGTCGGACGAATGACTTTGGCCATCTCCGCTCGCTGGTCGGAGAAGACGTCGTACATCGTGGTTTGGATTTCGTCCTGGTTGTAGAACGCGATCGTCGCGTTCGCTTGCGGATCAAGGTCGATGAGAAGAGTCTTTTTCTTACGGAGGGCGATAGCGGCAGCGAGATTGATCGATGTAGTAGTCTTGCCGACGCCGCCTTTTTGATTGGCAACCGCCAGGACGCAGGTCAAACGCTTGCCCCTCAGCCTCGTAGTGCAACCCAAGGCCAGCGAGTTGTGCCCCGGATTTCTCGCTCCACCACGAGTAGGGCCAATGTACCTAGTCTGCGCGGACAAAGGCAAGAGAAATCTAAGTATCGCCGAATGTGACGAACGAGATGGAGCGGCGAAAAGGTACTGCCCCGCTTCGGAACGTCGCCGGAATTAGCGCGACGGTGTGTTACGGAGCCACGCTGAGGACGATTTTTCCGCGAGCGTGAGGCGCGCCGGCGAGCATTTCGTGCGCGCGCCGGGCCTGATCGAGCGGGAGCACGGTGCCGACCTGCGGAGTGACTTCCCCACTGTCGATCATCGCGGCAATCGCGTTCAAACGACTCGTGGTGACGTCCACCAGAAAGAAGACGGCCCGTTGGCCGCAGCGGCGCGCGACCTCTTGGGGGATCGGCGAGGCGACAGAGACGAGCATCCCGGTTGGAATTAGGACGCGCAGGGACCGCTCGAGGACGTCTCCGCCGATCATGTCGAGCACGAGATCGACAGGCTGCAATCCATCCTCGAATCGCGCCTGCTGATAATCCACGATTCTTTCGGCGCCCAGGCTGCGGAGGTACTCGCTGTCGCGCGATGAAGCGGTCGCGATGATGTGCAGGCCCGCGTTCCGGGCGAACTGCACAGCGTACGCTCCCACGTTCCCCGCCGCGCCGTGGATCAGCACGGTTTGGCCGGCGGCGGCGTGGCCATACTCGAAAAGCATTTGCCAGGCGGTCACCGCGACGACGGGAACGGAGGCCGCTTCGATGAAGCTCAGCCTGGCGGGCTTGCGCGCGATCATCTTGGCGGAGGCGCAGACGTATTCCGCGTAGGCGCCGGTGAACTGCTCGTTGGTGGCGCCGAAGACTTCGTCGCCGGCCTGAAATTCCGCGGCGCCGGGAGCGGCAGCTTCGACGACGCCGGAGAAGTCCGAGCCGAGGATCACCGGCAGCGGCGGTGAGACCGCGGCTTTGCCTTCGCGGATCAGCGCGTCCCACGGGCCGACGCCCGCAGCCTTGACGCGGACGAGCACCTGACCGGGCGCGGGTTCGGGACGGGGCGCGTCGGCGAAGACGATCGCGTCCGGCGGGCCGAATTCACGGATCAGCGCGGCTTTCAAGAGTGCCTCCCTCGGTCAATCTATCGCACAGCGTTGGCTGGCGCTACCGCCGACCCGCTGCGCCGGGTCTGCGCAGACGTGCCTCCCTCGAGAGGCACGAAAACGGCGCGAAAAGGGGGCCCGAGCCCCTACACCGGTCCTACAGGAAGCGGGGTATTCCCAGTCTGGCCCCCGCCCGATAGATTGAAGCCGTGCGCACGGGGGGACGCATCATGGCGAGCTGGGGCCTGACCTGTAAGGGTTGCGGCGAAAACTTCCGTTATTCGGAGATCAAAGAGACGCTGGCGGATTATTTTCTACCTGCGAAACCCGAAATCGCTCCGGAGGGCGTGGAGCGTGAGTGCCCGAGCTGCAAGGCGAAGTTCACCTACCGTCGCAACGAACTGACCTACGAGCCGATCGATAAACGCCGCCAGTAACCCGCCCACCTTTCCACAAATCATAGCGAATCAAATCTTCGCCGGGCTTCATCTATCCGAACGTTGCGGCGGGCTCGATTCCCACGCCGCCGTGTGCAGTGCGCAAAAGGAGAGGATAGATGCCGACAGTTACGACGAAGGACGGGGCCGAGATTTTCTACAAGGATTGGGGCAAGGGACAGCCCATCGTTTTCAGCCACGGGTGGCCGCTCAGTTCGGATGATTGGGACGGGCAGATGCTGTATTTCGGCAACCTGGGGTACCGGGTTATCGCACACGACCGGCGCGGGCACGGGCGTTCGACGCAGACGTGGGACGGAAACGACATGGACACGTACGCGGACGATCTCGCGGCGGTGTTCGAGAAGCTTGACCTGAAAGATGCGATTCTCGTGGGGCATTCGACGGGCGGCGGCGAAGTGGCGCGCTACCTGGGCCGCCACGGCACGAAGCGCGTGGCGAAAGCGGCGCTCATCAGCGCGATCACGCCGCTGATGCTGAAGACAGAGAAGAATCCCACGGGAGCGCCGATCGAGGTGTTCGACCAGCTTCGCGCCGCGCTGGCCGCCAACCGGCCACAATTTTACAAGGACATCACGATTCCCTTCTACGGATACAATCGCCCCGGCGCGAAGATTTCCGAAGGCATCCGCGAGCACTGGTGGCTGCAAGGCATGGTCGGCAGCATCAAGGGCCACTACGACTGCATCAAGGTGTTCTCCGAAACGGACACGACCGAGGACTTGAAGAAGATCGATATCCCCGTGCTGGTGGTGCACAGTAAAGACGACCAGATCGTGCCAATAGCTGCCGCGGGTCCGATGGCTGCGAAGCTGCTGAAGAAGGGCACGCTGAAAGTCTACGAGAACTTCCCGCACGGCATGCCTACCACGCACGCGGACCAGATCAACGCGGACCTGCTCGCGTTCATCAAGGGCGCGTCCGCCGGGGCCGCAGCGTAGTTTTTCGATCGCCCTGGCCTTCGCCAGGAAGCGAGGGCCGGGGTCCATTTTCCTTTCTCATACGAATAAGCGGCGAGGCTTGGCCGCGTAATTTGCACCTGCTAAACTCGCGACTGCACGCCTGCGGGCGCGCGGCTTCGACGAAAGGTGTGCATGGCGAGCACCGAAAGCGTCCCACCGGCCCCCGAACCAACGTCATCTCCGGACCAGATAGCCGCCGTCGCACCGGTGTGGCACACACTCGTCTTCGTAATCGTCTTGCTGGCGATTGCGTTGCTGCAAGCGATGCCGCGCTTCGCTCAACGGAACGCGCACCTGCCGAGCCGCATACCTCTCTACATTCAAACCTTGGTTTTTGAGTACTTTTTGCTGGGATATGTTTGCCTCGGTGTCCGGTTGCGCCGCGTGTCACTGCGAAATCTGATCGGCGGGCGCTGGGCGCGGTGGAAAGATTTCTGGATTGACGTCGGCGTCGCGTTTGTCTTTTGGCTGGTTATCTCGACCGTCTTGGTGCTGCTCTCACTGGCCTTGCATTTCAATGGCAACGAGGCCGCGAGTTTTCTGCTGCCTCGGACCGTGCCCGAAATGGTGATCTGGGTTTTCGTGGCGGTGAGCGCCGGATTTTGCGAGGAGCTGATCTTTCGTGGCTACCTGCAACGGCAGTGCCTGGCGCTGACGCAGAACGTTGCGGCGTCCGTGATCCTGCAAGGCGTGATCTTCGGAGCGGCGCACGCGTACCAAGGCGCCCGAGGCGTGGTCGTGATTTCCGTCTACGGCATGATGTTCGGCGCGCTCGCGGCGATGCGGAAGAGCCTGCGGCCGGGCATGATGCAGCATGCAACGCAGGACACCGTTTCGGGGTTCTCCCGGCAAATTGCGCACTTCCTTTCGCGGTTCCAACACACGTCGATGATTCGCTTCTAGGCGGGAAGAAACGCGCGCTACATTTTGTACCGCCCGAGGTCCTCGTCGTTGAGGTTCTCGAGCCACTTGCGCAATTCCTCGTTGGAACTTTTCTCGGCGGTCGCGCCGGAGATCTTCGAGCTTTTCAGCACTTGGTCGTCGACGTAGATCGGGCAGTCGAGCCGCAGCGCGAGCGCCAGCGCATCGCTCGGACGCGAATCCATCGAGATAATCTGCCCGTCGCGCTCCATCCAAATAAGCGCGTAGAAGGTGTCTTCCTTGAGGTCGCACACGACGACGCGCTGCACGTGCACGTTGAGGCCGTTCAGAACGTTCTTCAGCAGATCGTGCGTCATCGGCCGGGGCGTCTGCACTTTTTCGATTTCGAGCGCGATGGCGTTCGCCTCGTAAACCCCGACCCAGATCGGCAGCACGCCGCTGCCTTGGGTTTCCTTCAGGACGACCACGGGCATGTTGGTCATCGGGTCCATCATCAGTCCCCTGATTTTGACCTCGAGTTCCATGTGGCCCTCCTGTTTTGATTTCGTTGCCGCCGCTAAATCACCTGTTCGCCCGCGATGCTGTTGGCGCTCGCGCGAGTAATCCTCACTTGCACGTATTCTCCCAAAAGAGATTGGCGCGGCGAAGTGAAATTTACGAGGCGATTTCCGCTTGTGCGACCGGACCACTGATCGCGCGATTCGTGGCGGCCGTCGACGAGCACTTCGAACGTCGCGCCGACGAGCTTTTCATTGCGCGCGATCTGAATCTGCCGCTGGCGCTCCATCAGGATTGCGAGGCGCCGGCTCTTCTCTTCCTCGAGCACGGCGTCGGGCATCGCCGTCGCCGCCGTATTGGGGCGCGGCGAGTACTTGAACGAAAAAACTCCGTCGTAGCCCACCGCATCGAGCAGCGTGAGCGTCTCCTCGAAATCCTGTTCGGTCTCGCCCGGGAAGCCGACGATGACGTCCGACGTGATGCTGAACGCGCGGCGCGCAGCGTGAATCCAGGAAATCTTTTCGAGGTATTCGTCGCGCGTGTAGGTGCGCCGCATCGCGCGCAGGATCGGCGTCGAGCCGGATTGCACCGGTAGATGGACGTGATCGCACAGCGCCGGAATTTCGTCGATGGCCTCTACGATCGCGCGGTGAAAATCATTGGGATGCGAGGTCGTGAAGCGCACGCGGCGAATGCCCTCGACCGCCGCCACTTCGCGCAGCAGCCCGACGAAATCCAGGCCGCGCGGCGAAGGATCGCGGTAAGAATTCACCGTCTGCCCCAGTAGCTGAATCTCGCTGTAGCCGTGATCGGCGAGCCGTCGCGCCTCGCCAAGCACGGCGTCGCTCGCGCGGCTGCGTTCGGGCCCACGCGTATGCGGCACCACGCAGTACGAGCAGGCGTAGTCGCAACCTTCGATGATCGTGATGTAGGCGCGGATGGGATTGTCGCGGCGCGTGAATTCGGTCTCGAAGGTTTCCTCGGTATCGAGATCGAGGCCGCTGACGCGCCGCCCGCCTTCTTCCACTTGCGCCATAAGCTCCGGGAGCCTCCGGTAGCTGGCCGAGCCGCACACCAGGCTCACCCACGGCGCGCGCTCGAAAATCTGCTCGCCTTCCTGCTGGGCGAGGCATCCGAGGACGCCGATCACCTTGCGCGGGGCGGCGTAGCGCATCTCGCCCAGGCGCGAGAACACTTTTTGCGCGGCTTTTTCGCGGATGCTGCATGTGTTGTAGAGCACGAGGTCGGCGTGCATCAGGCTGTCGACCGCGCGGTAGCCGCGCTCGAGCAGGACGCCCGCGACTTTTTCCGAGTCGTGTGCGTTCATCTGGCAGCCGAATGTTTCGATGTAAAAGCTCTTGCCGTTCGGCGGGATCGTCGAGACGTCGCGTGCGCCGGCTTCTTCGGACGACGCTTGCGGTGCGGCCTGCGGTTTGCCGGCAAGCGTTTCGATGCCGATATCAAACGTCTTGCTCATCTTCGATTTGAGTTTAGCACACGCACACTCCGCCTGCCGGAGTGTCGGGAGAAGTGGTGCCGCAGATTGGAAAAGAGTCGCCGGCCGAGAAAAAAAACGGAGGGACGCCCGCACAGGCGTCCCTCGCAATTTCTGAATGCGTACTTAGTAGTTTCCCGCGCTCGCCATCACGAAGTTCGGATTGGCAGGCGTGTAGGCCGAGCCTCCGTAGGGACTCTGATCCGGAGGATTCGCGTAATCCGGTCCCGGATAAACCGAGTTGTAATCGTAACCGTTGGGGTCGACAGCGCCGTTGGCGTTATCGTTGTAATAGCTGAAGTCGTCGTTATACAAGCCCGGGTCGTACCAGTAAGGATCCCAACCGGCGCCCCAGGCGAGGCCCGGGTAATACCAGCCCGGGTAGCCCCATCCAAATCCCCAATACGGGCCCCAGCCCCAGCCGGCGCCCCATCCAAATCCCCAGCCCCATCCCCAACCCCACCCGCAGCCCCAGCATCCTCCCCAGCCGCCGCCCCAACCACGGCCTCCCCAACCCCAGCCGCGTCCGCCCCATCCTTCGCCGTGCCAGCCGCCGTAACCACCGAATCCTCGATTACCGAATCCTCGCGTAGTGCCGAAGCGGTCGCCGGAGAGTCCTGTGCCGACGCGAGAGCCGCCGAAAGAGTTTGCCCCGCGCGATGAAAAGCCGCGTGCGCCGCCGGCGAAATTACCGCCGCCGGATCGCCCGAAGGAATGCCAGTTGCCGTCCGCAACCGAATTGCCCCGGAATCCCGCACTCATCGAGCGGCCGCCGCCTCCGAAAGAGTGCCAGTTGCCGTCGGCAATCGCATTATGCGCGCCGAAGCGGCTCGCGCTGTTGCCGAAACCTCGGCCGTTCGCGCCCGAGAACGACCGGCCACCGAATCCTGAGCCGCGCGATCCGCCGTAGCCATATCCGCGAGACGAGACGTTGCCACCGCGGTATGCGCCGCCGAACCCGCCGCGATACCCGCCACCATACGAGCGGGCTCCTCCACTGAAGCCACCGCGATATCCGCCGCCGTACGAACGCGCGCCTCCGCTGAAGCCTCCTCGGTATCCTCCTCCGCCTCCATGGAAGCCGCCACCGCCGCCACCGCCATGAAATCCGCCGCCTCCGCCGTGCCCTCCCCCTCCGCGCTGGGCGAAGGCAGCATTCGGCACAAACAAAAGCAGAGA
>DATJRU010000172.1:0-20763 GCA_035504455.1 Vulcanimicrobiaceae bacterium | reverse complement strand
GTGCCCCAGAGCTCGACGCGGACGGCGAAATCCTCGTAGGGCGGATAGATTTCGATCGTATCGCCGCGGACGCGGAAGGTACCGCGACGCAAATCTTCGGCGCGGTCGTACTGGATTTCGACCAGCTTGCGCAGGATCGATTCGCGCGCGATGGACTGGCCCTTCTCGAGCATGAGCATCATGCCGTAGTAGGCCTCGGGCGAGCCGATGCCGTAGATGCAGGAAACGGAGGCGACGACGATCACGTCGCGGCGCTCGAAGAGCGAGCGCGTGGCGCTCATGCGGAGCTTATCGAGTTCGTCGTTGATGGTCGCTTCCTTTTCGATGAACGTGTCGCTCGCCGGAACGTACGCCTCGGGCTGGTAGTAGTCGTAGTAGCTGACGAAGTACTCGACCGCGTTCTGTGGGAAGAACGATTTGAACTCGTGGAAAAGCTGCGCGGCAAGCGTCTTGTTGTGCGCGAGAACGATCGCGGGGCGGTCGAGCTGCTCGATCACCTTGGCGACGGTGAACGTCTTGCCGGAGCCGGTGACGCCGAGGAGGACCTGGTCGCGGTCGCCGTCGCGGAGGCCGCGGACGAGTTGGGAAATGGCTTCGGGCTGGTCGCCGCGGGGCTCGTAGTCGCTGGCTAGCTTGAATTTCATGGTGTGACGCCTCAGAGCCGGACAGGAGCAAAATCTGCCGGCTGCGAAAACCTCTATTATAGCGCATTCGTGCAAACGGCAATCGCGGGCCAGACCTACTCGCGGGAGGGCATGCTTGATTGGCTCACTCTTCCTTGGGGTACGAGCGGTACTCAACACAGAGCGCGCCGAGGAGGCACAGAGAACACGGAGAGTGCGTGGCGGCTAATTCGAATCGGGGACGAGTGTGAGGATGAGCTGCGTCTGGAGGCGGCCCTTGCGATGGAGGCTCGAGCCGGAGCGGGTGCTGACGATCTGGTAGTCGACGTCCTGGGTGCTGTTCGTGGTGGAGCTGACGAGGAGGCCGGTCGCAAGCGACATCGAAACGAGGCTATCGCCGGTGCCGATCCAGGAGCCGGAGGTGCGCAGGCCGTTCTGGCGGAAGCTCGGCGGCGTGGCGTCGGAGTGGGGCGAGCCGCGGCGGGACATGTGGTAGCGCATGAGGATCGCAGCGCAGTCGGGAGGCTTCGTTGCGGGCGAACCGCCGACGGCGGGCGTTGCCGGTGAATCGGCAGAGGCGTTGCAGGATTCATCGCGCAGATAGGTCGAGTCATTGAGCCAGACGAGATCGTCGAGCGGCATGCCGGTGACGGGACGCTCGCTCTTCCATTTCTGGCCGATCGAAATGCCGTCCCGCGGGAAATAGCTGCCTGGGAAAAGGCTGTCGATCCAGGAATAGGCAGGCTCGGCTGTGGAGCGATTCGGGAAAATCTTGTCGAGGCCCTTCAGATTTGTGATGGCGCCGCCGGTATTCAGCGTGAAATCGAAGTATTGGCCCTCGATGCGGTCGTACTGTTTTTCGAACGAGGAGCCGTTTGGGTCGAAGGCGTCGCTTTCTGCTTCGGCGTGGGATTTTTCGTAGGTGACGCGGAAATGCGTGGAGCCGGGAGCGGCGCCGGGCATAGGGCTGAGGACGTCGAGCCGAACGAGAAGGCTGAGCAGTTGCGTCGTACGCGAGCCGCTTTCGGGATCGGTGATCGGGCTGGTTGTTTTCACGGTGTCGACCGTGTGCGATTCGATCTGATAGTGAAAGATTTCGCCGGGAATGAACTTGGGAGCGAGGTGCGTTTTTTCATTGCCGGCTAGCGCAATGGGCGGCAGGACCAGCAGTGCAATCGTAGCGAAGAAAGCTTTGCGAGTCCCGTGAAGTTGCGCGCAGCGAAAAACCGGAGCCATCGAAGGAACGCTAGCACACGCGTAGGGGCGAGGCAAACGCGGCTCTATGCGAGCGGGAGTTAACGACGAGCGGGCGAAATCCGCGCGAACTTGGGCGAGGCGAGCGAGCCGGTGATGCGGTAGGTTGGCTCGGAGGTTTTCGTCCCTGGCGAGACGAAGCGCAGCCTCAAGTCGAGATCGCGGCTGAAGTCGATCGTGCCGGAGCCTGCGAGATCCGGCCCGGGCACGGCGATCGACAGGCTTTGCACCTGGATCGCCTTCGAGGCGCATGCAAAGGACGCGGATGCGGACGAGAAACGGCTCGCGCCCGCGGTTGCAGCGGCGGCGCGCAAGGATGCGATCAGGTCGATCCCTCGAATCGCGGGGGCCGCGAAATCGACTTGCCCCTGGCATCCGAGCGAAGCGACCAGATCGGAACGCGTAGCGCCTGTCGCGCTGAACGAGATTTTGCCGGTGGCGGAGCCGTCGAAAAGATTCGCGAGCTCGGGAGACGCGGCGGTGAGCGCGGCGAGGTCGACGCGCGAGAACGCGATGTTGGCATTGTAGGAGGGCACGGCCTGGAGGCCGGCGTCGAGCGAGCCGGTCAGCGCACCGCCGTAGAACTGGCCGGTAGCATTGGCGAGCTGGATGTGGCGGCCATCGATTTTCACGTCGCCCTGGAAATGATGCACCACGAGCGGCGGCAGAGTGAAGTCGTCGAGAGCAAGATGGCCGCTGGCGCGCAGATTTTCCGGCACGGCGGCCGCCGGAAGATTCGGATTCAGGAACGGCAGCAGCCGATCGAGAAAGCTCTCGCGCCAGAGCGGATTCAGCCAGCGATCGAGATCGGCGGCGGACAAGTGGTCGGCGGAAAGAGCGAACTGCCACTCGGGAGCGGCGTCGGTGCGATCGAACGTGCCGGTCCATTGCGCCCCGAAGGCGCGCGCCGAAGCGAGCGCGACGTGCTGCTTGCCGGGGGCCAGCTCGGCGCGAGCGCGAATCTGGTCGATGGGCTGATTCAGGAACGGAGCGTGAAGCGCGACACCGGCGCCGGAGGCGCTCGCGGCCCCATCCGCGGATGAAGCGCCGAATTCGATCCAGCCGGCCGGCTTAACGCGCCATGGAAGATCGGCGCCGCTCCAGAGGAGGTCGCAAGAGGCAGGACCGGCGAGTTCCCATCCGCGCGAGATGTTCAGGCCGAGAGCACCGGCAGCGGACACGAGATCGCGCACATCGCGGCTGTTGCCCGCAACGTGCCAAGCAGGCAAAGCGCCGTGCGCGGGCTTTGTGAGGACGCTCACTTGGAAGGAGCCGTCGGACGGCAGTGCGGGCGCAGGCGCGGCGGAGCGAGCAGTCGAGGCGCGGCTCGGAGCGATGAAGGAAAGCGTCGCGGGCGGCAACGAAACGACTCCACGATCGTACCGGAACTCGAAATGGGCCACGTGAGTGGCCGCCTGAAGGCTCGGGCCGAGCAGGTCCGCGCCTTCGCTGAAGGCCGTGGCGTTCACGACGCGCAGCGGCCAGCCGCCGGCTTCGCCGTTGAGGACGAGCGAGCCGCGCGCGACGATGGTGTCCGCGACGCCGGGATGAAACGCGCGCAGCCAATCGAGGAGATCGGAGAAATCGACCTGCGAAGGCGTGACGAGGATCAACGTGCCGGGGGCCGTTTCTTTCGGCGGCTTGCGGGGGTCCGGACGGAGCCAGGAGATGCGGCCGTTGGCATGCAGGTTGGAATTCGGAGCTTCGAAAGACGCGTCGCTAAATTCCACGAACGAATCGGTGGGGCGCCAGAGAGCCTGCGCGATCAGGTTGACCGACGGGTTGTCGGGACGTGAGGCGAGGTCCCAGCGATGCAGCTTCGCGAGCTGCGCGCGGCCCTGAAGCGACCAGGTGTCGGCGGGATCTTGCGAGGTGGTCGCATTGAGGGCGATGGCGAGCCCGCCGCGGATTCCGTAGTCGTCGCCGGTGGCGAGGCGAAGGACATCGGAAATCGAGGCGTCGCTCCAGGAAAAAGCGAGCGCGGCGGGGCGCATGCGCGACGACGTGCCGCCAACGTGGCCCGCGACGTGAATGGTTCCCACCTGCTGGAGCAAGATCGCGGCGCGCCAGGGAGTCGCGTCGAGGTCGATGCGCCAGAGGCCGGGGCTGTCCGTTTCGACGCTGCCGCTCACGTCGACGAAAGCGAAGGGCAGCTTTTCATCGCCTTGCTTGAAGTTGATCCGGCCGCCATCGATTTCGATTTTACGAAAGCGCAAGGCCGACGAAGGAAGCGACGGGCCCACCGGAACGCGCGGCGATCCGTTTTCGCCGGGGCGCGGGAGCCATTCGGCAAGGTTCCAGTCGCCGGCGGAATCGCGGACGAGATTGAGGCTCGGGTGCGAAAGCGAGAGCGTCCCGAGCTCGATGTGCCCGCGAAGCAAGCTGAGCCAGCGCAGGCGCACGGAGAGCGAGTCCGCGTAGAGGAAGTATTCGTGGCCGAAACGCTCGTCGTCGGCGACGCGGACGGAATTGGCCTCGAGCGAAGGGCCCCAGAAACTGAAGCGGTAGCTGCCGACCTCGACGGGACGGCCGAAGGCGGTTTCGAGGTGCTGCGTGAATTTTCGCTGCAGCAGGGTGTGGCCAATCAGCAGCGAGATGGCGAGCGAGGCGAGCCAGAGGAATGCGACAAGGATTGCGAGCCATTTCAGCCAAAGCGTCCAGACGCGGCGCGGCGGCGGAGCTGATTCGAGAGGCTCGGGGGGCTCGACGGTGTGTGCGTAGGCTCCGGACACGGCGGATACAAATGAAGATACCACGCCGGGAGGCGTGGCGAGACACGCCGGAACGCGAGGCTATGTTACGCCGTATTTAACACAGAGTTCACCGAGAGACACGGAGGCCGCAGAGAAATGCGGAGAAACGAAACTAGTGGACTTCGCGGAGCATGCGGTGCCAACGGGTGCGGGTCGGGAGATGGGCGAGAGTATCTTCGATGCCGAAGAGCGTGCCGGCAAGGCTGCGATCGGTATAGTCGTCCGGCGTGGCCCGCACGGACCAATAGATGAACATCGGGCGGCCCATGATGGCGTCGCGATCGACGAAGCCCCAGTAGCGGCTGTCGGAACTGTCGTCGCGATTGTCACCCATCACGAAATAGTGATCGGGCGGAATGACGAGCGCGCCGCGGCTGACGTAGCTCGCGATCTGCGCCGCCCACTCGGGACGAAGCCGCTCCTGCGCCACATCCTGATCGACCGGCGGAAAATTGTCGCCGAAGGGATCGTAGGCTTCGCTGTGGATGGCGTACGGCTCGGACAGCGGCTGGCCGTTGATGTATACGACCTGATTGACGATGCGCAAATGATCGCCGGGAAGGCCGATCACGCGCTTCACGTAGTGGACGTGATCGTCGTAAGGAAAGCGGAAGACGATGATATCGCCGCGCTGGACGGCGCGATACGGCAGCAGCTTTTCGTACCAGGCGCCGCGCCCGCCGAAAATGAATTTGTTCACCAGCACGTGGTCGCCGACGAGAAGAGTGGGCTCCATGGAGCCCGAAGGAATTTTGAACGCTTGCAGAATGAACGTGGTCGCAAACAGGGCGAGCAGGATGGTGACCAGCAGCGACTCGAGAACGTCGGCGGTAAAGCCGCGAGCCGCCGCCTTGGACTGCACCGCAGCGGGCGCCGGCGGAGCCATCGGCTCGGCTAGATTTTCAGCGGTCGTTTCAATCGATTCCATTTCAAGCGATCCCACACTTCTCTTCCAGTATACCGAGCGCGATGCGGGCGGCGGCCTGCTCGGCCTCCTTCTTGCTACGGCCCTCGGACGCGGAAAGTTTCTGGCCGGCCTGCCAGACTTCCACCTCGAACGTCTTTTGATGCTCGGGGCCGGAGGCGTTGCGCAGCCGGTATTCGACCATGCTCAGACCGCGCTGCTGGAGCCATTCCTGGAGCGCCGACTTGTGATCGGGGCGCTCGAGGCCCTCGACGCCGCCTTCGAGCGCGGGCGCGAGGAGGCTGTGCTGCAAGAAGGCTTTTGCGGGAACCAAACCGCCATCGAGGTAGATCGCGCCAAGAATCGCCTCGTAAGCGTCGGCCAGGAGACGTTTCTTTTCGCGGCCGCCCGTCTTTTCCTCGCCCGCGCCGAGCCGCAGATGCGGGCCGAGGTGCAAGCGCTGGGCGGCGGCGTGGATCGAGGACGAGCTGACGAGCCGGGCAAGCCCTTTCGAAAGGCTGCCCGCGTCCCATTGAGGAAACGAAGCGAGAAGCTGTTCGCTGGCGACGAGACCGAGAACGCGATCGCCCAGGAATTCCAGGCGCTCGTTGTCGACGCCGCCGGCGCTCTGGCGCAGCGAGCGATGCGTCAGCGCGCGTTCGAGGCGATCCGGGCGCTGGAAGCGATAGCCGAGCGTCGTCTCCAGCACCCCGCGTTCCTCTTCAGTCATTGGCAGCGTCCCGTGCCCTATTTCTTCTGAGCGGCGAGCTGCTTGGCTTTATCCGCATTCTGCTTGCATGCATCCTGCAAGCTTCCCATGATTTGGCTGCAACGGGTATAGGCGTCTACGGCCTCGTTGTAGTGGCCGCCATTCTGGTAGCTGGCGCCCAGGGCGTAGAAATCCGTCGCGTCGGGCGTCGGATTATCCTGCGTGGCCTGCTGAAGCTCCTTGGCCGCGTTGTCGAAATCCTGACGGCGGAAATAGACGAGCCCGAGGCCGCTGTGGGCCTCCGCGGTTTTCTGAGCCTTGGCGGTGGTGAACTGCTCGTCCGTCATGCCGGCAGGTTTGGGGAGCGTGGGAATGTCCTTGATGGCGCGCGTTTCGTAGGTTTGCGCTTTATCGAGCTGCGCGCTCGCGTCCGGCGTGTTTTCGTCGGTCACGTGCGGAATCACCCAGCCCACCAGGGTGAGGACGTCCACGTCGTCCGGATTCATGGCCAGAGCTTTGTCCGAAGACGCGTAGAGATTCTTCCAATCCTGTTTCACGTAGTAGGCCTGAATCAGGCCCGCGTACACGGACTCGATGTAGCGGCTGGCCGGATAGGTTTTGACGAAGTCCTCTCCGAGCTGGATTTTCTTGTCGGCGTCCTGCGGGTTTGTGTCGAAGAAAGCCTTGTAAGCGGCCTCTTCCTTCGGATCGACCTTCGGGGCTGCCTGATCGGGCTTCTGTTTCGAGGCTTCCCCCTGCTGATCGTTGGCAGGCGGCGTCGAGTTGTTGCTCTGCGCGTGCGCGGCGGCCGCGAGCGCGGCGTTCGCCAGCAAAGCCACGGCGAGAATGCGAATCGTGTTTTGGATGCGTGAACCGGTCATCTAACTTGTCCCCTGCCCTTCCGTAAGATCCTATCCCCTGCTTACTTTGATTCCGGTGCTTGCTTTTTCGCTGCGTCGGCGCCCTGTTTGCAGGGATCCTGCAACGGCCCCGCGATCTGGCCGCAGCGAGTGTATGCGTTGGCCGCGTCGGCGAACCGGTTCAAATTCTGGTAGTCGACGCCAAGCACGTAGAGGTCGGTGGCGTCGGGGGTCTGAGTGCCCGGCGTGGATTGCTCGAGTTCCTTGGCCGAACCCTCGAAATTGTCGCGGCGGAAATAGACGAGACCGAGGGCGCTGTGCGCCCGCAGAGCCGACTGAGCCTTCATTTGCGCGAACTCCGCATCATTCATGTGCTGCGGCTTTTCCATTCGCGGGATCACGTCGATCGCGTATTTCGAATATTGTTCGGCGGTGTCGAGCAGCTTTCCGGCATCGGGATCGTTGGGATCGTAGACATGCGGGATGAGCCAGCCGACGGTGGTGAGAACGTACACGTCGTCGGGCTTCAGAGCGAGGGCGCTATCGGCCGTCGCGTAGACGTTTTTCCAGTCCTGGTTGGAATAATAGGCGTCCATCAGGCCGACGTCGACGGGCTCGTCGAGCAGGCTTTTCGGATATTTCTTTAGAAACGCCGCGCCGAGCTGGATTTTCTTGGCGGGCTCGCCGGCGCTGTAAAAGGCCTTGTAGGCCGCCATCTCATCAGGATTTTCGTTCGACTGGCGCTGGACGTCGGTAAGGTCGTGAAGCTGGGTTTGCGCTCCATCCACTTCCCCCATATTTCCAGGCCGCATGGTGCCGCCGGTTTGCGCGTGGGCCGGAAGCGCGAGGACGAAAAAAGCGCCGCAAAAAACGGGAAGGGACCGAGCCGCCAAGCATCGAGAGATCCTCATATGGCATTCCTCCGCGGAAGATTGAGGGGCCCCAAAGCTGTGACGTAAGACGGAGCGATCACTGGGTCGGTTCCTCGGATCCGCCGGCGGGATGGCCGGAGGGCGGCTTGTAGGCGGCGTCCACGCCGCTTTGCGCGGCGGCGCGAGCATCCGCGGGTCCGTCATCGACGGTCAACGCGGCTCGATATTCGCTCACGGCCAGGTCGCGTTGGTCCTGGAGATCGTAGATGCGGCCGAGGTAGACGTGCGACCAGGTGAGAATCCGCGGGTCGACGGGCTCGGCCGACTTATCGGCGCTTGCGGCGCTCGTGATTCGCTCGAACAAATCCTTGGCGCGATCGCCGTCGCCGGAAACGACGGAAGCGATGGCGAGGCCGTACATCGCGCGCGGATCGTCGGGATATTTCGAGAGGACTCGCTCGAATGTCGCGGCCGCGGCCGCACCGTCCTTCTGTTCGAGTTCGCGATTGCCCTCGACGAGCGAGCGATCGAGCTCCGAGGCCAGAACCGCTTCGGAGTTTTCATGCTCCTGCGGCGCCGGCGCGGCATCGACGGGAGCGAACGCGAACCCCTTCAGGCGCTTTTGCTCGGCGTCGACATCGATGGCGTTAAGCATGTCAGCGAAGTAGTACGACATCGCCGGGCCTGCTTTTTCGAAGAGGAGCAGCTGGGCGACCATCGGGCGCACCAGGATGAATCCGGACTCGTCATTTTGGTGAAGCGCGGCTTCGAGCTGCGGCCCGGAAAGATGGCGCAGGCGCAACTCGACGGCCTTGACGAAGCACTCGTCCGTCAGCGAAATAAAGTCGTTGTCGTATTCAACGGGAAGCTGCGGCGCGGCGGCGGCAATAGTAAGCAGCGCTCGCTTCTTGTAGATCAAGGGGCGATTGCGCAGGACCATTGGATCGAGCAGGAAGTGCAGATAGGCGTGCTGAATCGCGTCGACCGGAATATCCGGGCCGGCGCCGACGACCATCGAATAGCTGTCGCCATAATTCCGGAAATTGGTGCGCGCGCCGACGAGCGGCTCGACGTAGACGGTGAAGGTGCGGCCGCTGCTCGGCTTTACGACTTCGCGGAGGTAGGCGTCCGAGACCGTGACGATCTGCCGCAGCGATGCGCGATAGTCGGCCAGAGCCGGCTCGTATTCGGGCTCGACCCACGTCCAGCGCGAGCCAAGGCGCGCCTCGCGGTAGAAATTGGTGAGCACTTCCTGGAAGCCGTCGAGCGCGACGACGTCCGGCGGCAGCAATTCCTGGTTTTCGGGAAGATTGAAATCGGGCGGCGGCCCGGCGACGACGGCGAACGTGATGTAGCGCGAAAGCGTGTCGCCCGGATCGGCGAGCGCGTGGTCCTGATAGAACTTGCGCAGCGCGTCGGTGGCCGGCCCCTGCATTTTCAGGAGGTCGGCGCGAAGGGCGCGGCGCGCGGGCATATTCGCGATCAAATTGTCGTCAATCTGGAAACCCGCCGCGCTCAACGCGGAGACAGTGGCGAATACCTGTGGGCTCGCTTGCACGCTGATGCCCGTAGCGTCGGCTTCGCTTTGCTGCTGCGCGCTCAGCGAGGAGGGCAAGCAGGCAAACACGCAAGCCAAAAGGACTGCGGTAAACGCGAACCACAGAGTGGAATTTCGGACGAACCTTTGGATGGGCAAACTCCTCAATGCTGGGGTCCCGCCAGATCTCCGTTCCCTGGCTTCGGGCGATCGCCTTCCCCCGAATGCGCGCCCGGCTCAAAGAAGCCGCTGATACGCTCAGACTCTAGCGGTCGTAAGGATCAGAGTCAAGAATCGCGGAATTGGTTGGAAGGCCGGTTCGCCCGGACTACCCGTGGACGCGAACTTCGCTGAAGCTCAGCAGGACGCGGCCGCCGTCCATCGGGCGGCCAAAATTCATTTGCGGGCGGAAGCGCGAGAACATCAGGAGCTGATCGAGCTGGTGATGCACGTCGGCGCTCGCGGGGCCGGAGAGAATCTTGTAGTCGACCACTTCGCCTTGCGCGTTGAGCGTCGCCTCGAGCAGCAAACCCTGCGAACTCAGCTGGCCATTCACGCCGCTCGAGCCGGGGACCGGGAACGGCGCCAGGCTCTCGAGCTCGGCGGGCTGCACGAGATTCAGCGGCAGATCGTTGGGCACTACGCCATTCATCGGCACGCCCACCAGGAGGCCATGCACGACGAAGATGAAAACGCCGAGAGCCGTCAGCACGCCGCCCGTCGCGGGGACGGCGAGCGGACCAAGAAGATTCTCGAAAACCAAAAGGGTGCTGGCCCAAAGCCGGGCGAGGCCGGCCCAAGGAGAGCGTTCGCGCGACGCGCGCATGCGAATCTTCAGCGCCAGGTCCGAAGGCGCCGGCACGGGTTCCATGTGGCCGAGATATCCGCTAAGCAGCCGGTAACGCTCGAGGTGATCCCTGCATTCCGCGCAGGAATCGAGATGCTGGCGCAAGCCCGCGTTGTCCTGGGCGCGCATTGCTCCATCGAGATAGCCGGGAAGGCGTTTTCTTGCTTCTTGGCACTTCATCGTCCTACTCCCTGCATTTCGCCGATAGCAATTTCCTGGGTGTGGGCCGCGTCGGACGTTTCGGGAAGCGCCGCTGAAGGCGCACTGCCAGGGCCGACGGCGGCTGCGATGGTTGCATGGTTGCCGGATGCCGGCGCGGCGACTCGCGGTCGAGCGGGATGCAGAACAGGATCGAGAATTTCCTTCAGCGTACGGCGGCCGCGCAAGATCCGCGATTTCACGGTTCCGACGGAAACTTCGAGAATTTCCGCGATTTCTTCGTAAGAAAGCCCTTCGAGATCGCGCAGGATCACCGCGCTGCGGAAGAGCGGCGGCACGGACGCGAGCGCGCGGCGCACGGTAGCTTGCATCTCGCGGGTCGCCAGCTGCTCGAAAGGAGTCGCCTCATCGTCGGGCAATTCCATCGCTGCATTCCGGCCGTCTTCTTCAGCGTCGATCGAAATCTGCTGCCGGTGATGGCGCCAGCACCAGCGCCGGTGATTGAGCGCCTGGCGCACGGACACGCGGTAGAGCCAGGTCTTCAGCGAACTCCCGCCGCGGAAACCGCGAATGCCGCGGAAGACGCGCAGGAAAACGTCCTGCGTGACATCGGCGGCATCAGCAGCATCGGCTAAGATTCCGTAGACCAAGTTGTATACACCCGCGTGATAGTACGTGACGAGATAGTCGAACGCCGCGTCGGAACCTGCTTGAAGCTCCATCACCAGCTGAGCTTCGTCCCGTGACCACGGCAGACTGTGTGCGAGTTCGGACATGCCTTGGGCCGCGCTTTCCGGGGCACATCTCCCTGCAAACTAATAGACACCGGGTAGCCCCGCTATGTGCCAAGAATAGCAGAAAAAAGCCGGGAGGGAGATAGCCCGAGAGTACCGGAACCGAATCGAGGAGCGGAGGGCATAAACCGTTTAATTTCTGGGGATTGGAAGCCTAGCGACTCGTGAAGACCGCGGAATGATCTGCCCTGGTAAATTGAGTGCACCAAAAGGTAAATAGCCTTGCCGGGAACCTTAGACTCCGGCGGATTGTAAGACGTTGCGAAGCGGCGCACCATTGCTCAGCCGCTGAGGTTCCCTCTAGCCACGACCTCATTACACTAGAGTCGCTTCTTGGCGAAGGCTCTGCCTGACGCCGATTTCAGATACCTATCGAAGGCGAAAGCCTGCTTCTCGTCGGCAAATGCTATGTAGGTCTTGAGTTCCCAAGGAGCGTACTTTGCGGTGTGCGGCACCTCGCTCGCATTGTGTTTCTTCAGCCGCTCGCGCAAGTCAGACGTGACTCCGACGTAAAAGCGTCCTCGGTCCTTCAGGCTCTGTAGGATGTACACGTACGTCATTGAAGGCAAATCTAAGGACAACCACGAAGGCTGGCTTGCCGAGCCTTAGCTCGCGCAGCCGTAGCCCGCCTTTGCCATTCGGCTACGGCGCGGCAGCCTTCACTCGCTGGCGCGAGCGAAGGCTGGTGGAGCCGAAGGGATTCGAACCCTCGACCTCCTCGATGCCATCGAGGCGCGCTCCCAACTGCGCCACGGCCCCACCGGAGGTTGCATCGATGTTGCTTTTATAGCACCGCGCGGCAGATAGCGTCAAACGACGGAGGCGCGATCGTACACACCTGGCGTAGAATCCGCACCTATGCCAAAAATCACGTTTCTGGGAGCGGCGGGCACGGTCACGGGTTCGAAGTATCTGGTAGAAGCGGAGGGCAAGCGGCTGCTGGTGGATTGCGGCCTCTTCGAGGGATCGAAGGAACTCAAGCAGCGAAACTGGGACAAGCTGACGGTCGACCCAGCCTCTATCGATTGGGTGCTGCTGACGCACGCGCACATTGATCACACCGGCTACCTGCCGCGGCTGGTGCGCAACGGATTTCGCGGCCCCATCTATGGGAATTCGGCCACGCACGAACTCTGCACGTTGCTGTTGCCCGACTCCGCGCACCTGCAGGAAGAGGACGCGAAGTACGCGATGAAGAAAGGCTACTCGCAGCACAAGCCGCCGCTGCCGCTCTACACCGTGCCGGAGGCGCAAACGGCGCTGCAACAATTCCACGAAATTCCGAGCAACGATCCTTTCAGGATCAGCCCGCAATTTTCCGTGCTGCCGCACGACGCCGGGCACATTCTCGGAGCGACGTGGCTGGAACTGACGGTTACCGAAGGCGGCAAGCAAACGCTGGTCGTCTTTTCGGGCGATATCGGGCGCTACGACCAGCCGATCCTGAAAGACCCCGAGTCGCCGACGCGCGCCGATTTTCTCCTTTGCGAAGCGACCTACGGCGACCGCGAGCACGAGGCAGGATCGGTGACCGACGCGCTCGCCGACGTGGTGAACCGCACGATGAAGCGCGGCGGCGCGCTGGTGATCCCGGCGTTCGCCGTCGACCGGACGCAGTTGCTGCTCTATTACCTGCACGTGCTGTGCGTGCAAAAGCGGATTCCGCGCTTGCCCATCTACGTCGATAGCCCGATGGCGATCAACATCACGGATATGTACGTTCGCCACAAAGCGGACCACGACCTGAAGCAACAGACCGACCTCGATCCGCTGAACGTCCACGAGATTCACATGACCCGCACCGTGGAGGAATCGAAGAAAATCAACGACGTGACGCAGCCGTGCGTGATTATCTCGGCGAGCGGCATGATCACGGGAGGCCGCGTGCTGCACCACCTCGCGCACCGCCTGCCGGATTCGCGCAGCGCCGTGCTGCTGGTGGGATACCAGGCCGAGGGTTCGGGCGGGCGCGCGTTGCAGGACGGCGCGAAATTCCTGCGCATTCACGGGCAGGAAGTGCCGGTCCGCGCGGAAGTCGTGAACATGGGGCAACTTTCGGCGCACGCGGGGAAAAGCGAGCTACTGCGGTGGTCGGCGGGGATACAGACGCAGCCCAAGAGGACGTTCATGGTGCACGGCGAGCCGAGCGGGCTGACTTCGCTGCGCGACGCGATCGTGAGCCAGCGTGGGTGGAACGTGACGATTCCCGATTACTTGCAGACGTTTGATTTGGTGTAGATGAAGGTGATTCAGATTTGAGATTAAAGAGCCAAACTTAAGGCCACCGCAGAGACGCTGAGGACGCAGAGAAAACCAAAGCGTCAGCGTACCGGGCTTAGCTTCGAGAGGCGCTCGGCGGCGGCCTGGAACGTGGATTCCTTTTTGCAGAAGGTGAAGCGGAGGTGCGTGCGGCCGTCGGCGGGATCGCGATAGAAGCTCGATCCGGGGACGGCAGCGACGCCGATTTCCCTTACGAGATACTGCGCGAACGCGACGTCGTCCGGAAAGCCGAACGCGGAGATGTCCGTCATGATGTAGTACGCGCCGCGCGGCTTGAAGCATTTGAATCCGGCGCCGCTGAGGATTCCCAGCATGCGCTCGCGGCGAGCGGCGTATTCCCGCGCCAAGGTGTCGTAATAGCTTTGCGGCAGCTGCATCGCGAGCGCGCCCGCTTCCTGTAGCGGCGCGGCCGCGCCCACCGTAAGGAAATCGTGGACCTTGCGGATCGCGGCGGTCACCTCCGGCGGCGCGATCACCCAGCCCACGCGCCAGCCGGTGACGCTGTACGTTTTCGACAGCGCGTTGATCGTCAGCGTGCGCTCGCGCATGCCTTCGAGCGACGCCAGCGAGATGTGCTCGGCGCCGTCGTAGAGCATGTGCTCGTAGATTTCGTCGGTGATGGCAAAGCAGTTCCAGCGATTGCACAGGTCGCGAATGATTTCGAATTCCGCGCGCTCGAAAACTTTCCCCGTGGGATTGTTCGGCGTGTTGAGAATGATCGCCTTCGTCGCAGGACCGAACGCCGCGGCGAGCTCGTCGGGGTCGAACGTCCAATTCGGCGGCTGCAGCTTGACGAAGCGCGGCGTGGCTCCCGAGAGGATCGCGTCGGGGCCGTAATTCTCGTAGAACGGCTCGAAAACCACGACTTCGTCGCCGGGGTTGATGATGGCCATCATGGCCGACATCATCGCTTCGGTGGAACCGCAGCAGACGGTGATCTCGCGCTCGGGATCGAGCGCCACTCCCTGCGTGCGCTCGAATTTCTCGGCGATGGCGTCGCGGAAGCGTTTCGCGCCCCAGGTGATCGCGTACTGATTGATGTCCGCGTCGATGGCGGCCTTCGCGGCGTTCTTGATTTCGGCGGGCGCGGGAAAATCGGGAAAGCCCTGCGACAAATTGACGGCGCCGTGGCGCAGCGCGAGGCGCGTCATTTCGCGAATTACGGATTCGGTGAAGCGTTCGGCTTTGGAGGAAAGTTTCGGGCTACTCACCACGGCCCGTTCGGGCGGTGCGGGGTTCATTGGCGTTCTGCGCTCCATAGAGCCGGCGATAGATCGTGGCGTTGCGCGTGATGATCTGCACGTACAAGCGGGTCTGCGTGAACGGAATCGATTCGACGAATTCCGCCGGCTCGTGATACGTCTGGCCCGTCGTCCAGGACTTGACGCGATCGTCGCCCGCGTTGTACGCAGCCAGCGCCGCCTCCACGCTGCCGAGTTCATTCACGAGACTCGCAAAATACGCGGTCCCGAGCCTCACATTGTAATCCGGATCGGTGAGCCGCGCTCGCGAATAGCGCATGCGCTGCTGGCGCGCCACCTGGCGCGCGGTCTTGGGCAGAAGCTGCATCAGGCCGATCGCGTCGGAAACGGAGCGCGCGTCCGGCTCGAAAGCGGATTCCTGGCGGATCAGCCCGGCGACGAGCAGCGGATCGAGCCCGGTCTTGCTCGACCAATGGCGAATCGAGGCCTCGTAGGGAAGCGCGTAGGCGGTGAGCCAGACCTCGCGCGGAATGTCAGCCAGCGCCACCGATTCAAGCTGCGGGTAGATCTGCCGCACGGTGACGATCGCCGCGCCGTATTGTCCCGCGGCCAGCGCTTCCTGCGCCGCTTCGAAGAGCAGGCGCGGTTCGCCGGTCGCCGCGTATGCCGCCCGCAATTCAAGCTCTGCCGACGAGTCGAAGCCGATTGACCGTAGCGCGTCGGCGCGTGCTTTTCGATCCACAGCCGCCGGCGGTATCTTGCCGTCAAGCGACGGCGGATCGGGCGCTGGCGGGATCGCGTCGAGCACGTCCGATGCCTGCGTCGGACCCGGGCCGAGGGCGCGCAGGCGTTCAGCGCCGAGCAGTCCAAAATAGTTCTGCGTGTAGCGCGTCGTCAGTTTCTCGTAATAGCTGCGCGCGAGCGGCTGCACGCCCGCTTCATCGGCGAGCCTGCCGAGCCAGTAGAGCGCATCTGCCGTGTACGGCGAGTTGGGATAAGTCCGCAAATGCTGCTCGAGAAGTTCCGCGGCTTTCGGCTGGCGCGTAAGCGTGGCCGTCCATGCGACGCGCCACTGCGCATTCACGGTATCGGGCCCATTGGGGAAGCCGTCGACGACGCGCTGGTAGAAAGCCGAGGCCTTGGCGCGATCGAGCTGCACCCAGTAATAATTTCCGGCGAGAAACAGCGACGCCTCGGTCCAATAGCTCGTGGGCGCGCGCATCGCGGCGGCTTCTACTTGCGCCACCATCTGCGCTTCCTGCTGCTGGTCCCGGTAATACTGCGCGAGCGCGAAGGAGCGCTCCGCGTCAACGTCCGGATCGCTGATCTGCAGCGCGGCGACTTCGTTCGGACCGGCGCCGAGCGACATGCCGCATTCGAGAATGCGCAGCTGCGCGCGGTCATGCGCCGAGCCGGAAAGCTGCGGCAGGGCTCGCGCGTATTCGTCGCGCGCGTCGCTCCAGTCTTTCGCCAGGAAGAGGGCTTCCGCGTGCGCGAGCCGGTCGTTGACGGAAATAGCCGGGATTTGGACGCCGGGAGTGCCTTGCAGGAAGTCGAGCTTCACGCCGGCTTCGCGGGCGTGCTCGCTGGTCGGGAAATTCTCGTAGACCGCGTGATAGTCCGCGGCTGCCTCGGCAATCTGGTGCGCCTCTTCATGAGCCTCGCCCCGCAGGAAGAGCAGAGCCGAGCGCTGCGGCGTTTGCGGGTAGGCGTCAAGGGCCGCGACCGCGGCGGCGGGCTGCTTCGCTCCGATGGCGGCGGTGCCGAGCGCCTCGAGGGCCTGCTCGGTCATCACGGAGTCGGAAAAATTGTTGCGGAACTGCTGGAGTTCAGCAAGCGCGGCCGCGTCGTTGTTCGTCGCGAGATCGGTCTCGGCGCTCCAGTAGAGCGCGTAATCGCCGAGTAACGGATCTTTCCTGGCGCGCGCGAACCATTTCGCGGCGGACGTGTATTGCTGCTTGTTGTAGTCGAAGAAGCCAAGCGCCAGCGCCGCGCGCGCACCCAGCGCGCCCGAGGATTTCTGTTGCGCGAGGTCGCTGAGCCGCGTGTACGCCCAGGAAGACTTCTTGTCCTTGAGCATCCGCGACAATTTCTCGAGTTGCGCAGCCGAAAGCGCCGATCCGCGCGCAGACTTCGACACGGCCGCAGCGGAAGACGCGCGCGACGATTTCGAGGTCTTGGCGGCGGATTGCGATCCCGCGGCCGCAAAGCAGGCGCAACACACGAGCAGCACTGCGCCGGTCGCGCGAAGGAGCGTGCCGGGGATTCGCATGGCGTTCTTAGTGCCGCAGGACAGCCGAAGGATACGGGTACTCTCCGAGGGCGTCGTGCTTGCCCTTGGCGAGAATTTCCACCATCCAATGATGGAAATAATCGACGGGATGATCCTGGATCGCTCGAAATCTACGGTCATATTCCTTACGGGCCTTATCGAGATCACTTCGCAACCGCTGACAGATGTCGTTGTTCTCGCGGCCGAGCTTCACTTCCTCGGGCCGCAACAATTGTATGTCCTGCATGGCGACTTTAGCGTTTCGGCTGGCGCGGCGGTGCATGTCCCGGAGATCTTCGGACAGCGCAGCGATATCGAAAGCGGGCGCTTCGGCGGCGGCCACTTCCTGAACCGCGGCGTCGTCGACGGCGGCTTCGGCGAGCGCTTCCTGTTCCTGGGACCATTTTATTTCGGCCGCGGGTGCAGCGTGAATGGGCGCCTCGGCAGGCTCGTGGTGTGGCGTTTCGATTTCGGGTTCGGATTCGACGGCGGTTTCTGATGCGGCCTCGAGCTCGGGCTCGGCGGTCGCGACGGCGGCGTAGTCTTCTTCCGCGCCGCGATCGCGCGGATTAAGCGCAACTGCTACGAAATTCGAGAGGACCGAAAGTCCCGCGGCGAGCGCCGATGCGGCGGTCTGGGCGCGCAGCATCGCGGGAAGCGCGTTACTCGGGCGGCTCGACGAGCAAGCTGCCACGAGGTCGGCGTAGGCTTGATGCAATTCGTCCGCCGTCCGCTGAAGCGGAGCGAGATTGTCGCGCAATGCCCGCGAAACAGCCTGCTCGAGGGCATGCTCGAGAGACTTCGAACGATCTGTCAAGGCGCTTCCCTACCTTTTGCGATTATGGAAACGGGGGTTGGGGGTGTCAACTGGCATTCCCGAAACGCGTTCCTGGGCCGTGCAGCGGGGAAAGGCCAGCGGCGACGAAGGCCGCACAAGTGGCTCCACCGATTGCAGTTGCAAGCCCGGTGGTGGAGCTACGTTCGTGCGAGTCTGGACGTAGGTGCTTCGCCAGACTGATGGCAGGTTTTGCTTGCCTTCCCTGCTCCTGGTTCGTATCTTCGACGCCATGCTCACAGCCGAACAAATCCGCGATTTGCTCAAGATGCAGCCGCTCCCCGTCGAAGGCGGATACTTTTCCGAGCGCTACCGCTCCAAGACTTCCGTGGCCGCAAGCGCGCTGCCAGACGGCTATCCCGGCGAGCGCTCGATTTCGACCGCGATCTATTACATGCTCACCCCGGACACTTTTTCCGCACTGCACCGGCTGCGCGGCGACGAAGTCTTCCACTTTTATTTGGGCGATCCGATCGAAATGCTGCAGCTGAAACCCGGCGGGACCGGGGAGGCGGTTCTCCTCGGGCAGGACATCGCGGCGGGCATGCGCTTGCAGCACGTGGTGCCGGCCGGGACGTGGCAGGGCGCGCGCCTCGCGCCCGGCGGAAAATTCGCGCTGATGGGTACCACGATGGCGCCCGGCTTCGATCCGCAGGATTACGAGGCCGGCAACCGCGCCGAGCTCATCGGGCAATACCCGCAGTACTCGGCGCTGATTACATGGCTCACCCGATAGGCGTTCTGCGGTAGATGTGATTGAGTGGTAGAAGCCAAACGGAGTCGTCCATGCGATTCATCTTTCTCGCTCTTGCGATACTGTTCGTTTTCGTGTGGGTGCTGTCGTTCGTCGCGTTTCACGTGGCGGGATTCTTCATCCACGTCTTCCTGATCCTCGCGCTGCTGTTCTTCATCGTGCATCTGCTGAGGCCACGCCGCACATCGTGACGTTGCCCGATGCCGCGGCGAACGCCCGTGTGCAACGCATTTTGCTCAGCTCAAAACAGACCACGCGGCGATAGCGCCGTTGTAGCTCGTGTAAATTCCGTAGGCGGTGTAGATCGCCTCACCCCAATGGCCTTGGAATCGTTCCATCAGCGCGGAATTCTGGATGGGGTCGGAGATATTTCGGATCGAGCCGAATGGGACCTTGCCTTGGGCGGTTCTCGCGATAATCGCGTCATCCATCTCCACGCAAGCAAAGCTGCTCAGATTGCCGGAGGTGTTTCCGACGACGAAAGACTTCGCCGTGACGAGTGGCGTGCCCGGCGCCGTTAGGTCGTTGATCGCGGGGAGCGATGCCCCCATGTTCAGGTTGTTAGGATTCAGCTCGCTCAATGGATAGTTGGTTTTGTAGAAGGAATTGAATTGGGTAGCGATCGATTGCAGATCGGTAGCGGTCGTGGGGATCGGGAAAAGCAGGTTCTTGTTGCTCAAGAGCGCCCACCTCGGCTTCCAGTTACTCGAGTACGAGGGCCAGTTCGTTTGCGGCTGATTGCCCTCGTAGAGCACATCCGAGTGCACGACGTTCACCGTTCCAACGCAGTCCGTTGCGCGCGCTCCGCCGGCCGTGCCGATCGAGAGTATCAGGGACGGATTCACTTGTTCGATCAGCAGGTTTGTGAGCCCTTCGAGATTCTGCTCACCCTGCGATGCGGCATAGTGCGCGTTGGATTTGAATAGCAGCACCGTGTTCGCATCCGTCTTGACGAACCGGTAGTAGCCCCAGTATCCCAAAGCGCCCGGGGCGCCTTGGTCGCATTTCACCCAGTCGCTCCACGACGAGGTGTTGCGCTTGCTGTAAGGCATGCTGGCATTGCCGGCGCAGAATACATGTTGGAGCGCCGCCCACTCTGCCTCCGCCCAGGTGATGACGACCGCGTCCGCCTTCGGCAGTTGCGACGGCGTGTTCAGGATTTGCGGGGCCGTCTTGCCGACCGCTGCCCAATTGACGACCGGAAGATCGGGAGTGTTGCTGATGGACGGCTCGAACTTCTTCGAGAAGTCCTCGGCGCTCACAGCCGCGGAAACGAGGAGTCGCGCGGGATGAAGCGCGCTGCTGCTGGGCGACGTCTGTGCCTTCGTGGTCATTGTTTGTCTCCTCTCCTTCCGCTATTTTCTTTTTCCCTTTGGGACCAGCAAGAAGGAAAGCTCCCTTTCGGCCCTCCCTCGCGTCGTTATGGAGTAGTGTCAAACACAGCTTTGGCGTTTCATCTAGTTTCATCTAAATGTAGGAAATGCGATTCAGGAGTCGCATGGAACCCTTTGCGGAAGGCCGCTGTGCGGCTACGATAGGGGCATGGACATCGACCGTAAGGCGTTCCTCGACAGCTTAGGTGGGACGGACGCCGCCGGCAAAATGGACTCGGAGAGCCGCGCCGATGCGCTCGAGCACCGCATGATGGAGGAGCTGAATACGGCGACGGCGCTGAAACGCGCCGGTCATGCGGCGCCGCAGCCGGGTAAGTACCCGACCGCCGCGGAAGTCGAAGCGCAAATCGAAACGAAGCCGTATCGCGCAGGCGCCGGCTTCCTGATGGTGCCGCGCTCGGGCGAAAACGTGAAGCGCCTGCCGCCCATGCCCGCGAATCCCACGCTGATCGATTTCTTCAATCTGCGCTTTGCCGACACCGCGTATCACACGATGCAGAGCGCAAACCTGGCGATGAAAAACGGCATGTCCGAGGAAATCGTTCTGGCTTGCCTGCTGCACGACGTCGCACAGGAACTGATGCGTACCGATCACGGATGGTGGGGCGCGCAGCTCTTTGAGCCGTACGTCTCCGAGAAAGTCGCGTTCGCGATCCGCTACCACCAGGCGTTGCGCTATTACGCCGATCCTTCGGTCGGATACGAGTATCCCGA
>DATJRU010000171.1:0-4561 GCA_035504455.1 Vulcanimicrobiaceae bacterium | reverse complement strand
CGCGAGGGGCGTTCAGACCAGCCTGATTGGCCGGTCCTCCGTTGCCCGAGAATGTGTACGTGTGGCTAGGACTGCCGGCGTACGTCGTAATGATGTGGCTTGTGGACGTATCGACCTTTCGGATGACGGAGTCGCCCGAATCCGCGATGTAGAGATTCCCGCTGGCGTCCGTCGCCACACCCATCTCGTCGGCGTAAGAATTGAGTTCGGCGCTGGTAGCCGGCCCGCCGTCGCCATTTGCAGTTCCCGGAGTTCCTGGGTACCCATTGCCCGCATAGGTGGTGATGATGTGCTCGGTGGAGTTGTCGATCTTCCGAACCACTTCATTGCCTGCGTCGGCCACGAAAAGATTGCCGTTTACGTCAAAGGCCAGGCTCGACGGCATATTCATCATGGCGCTGGTTGCGGGGCCGCCGTCGCCGCTGTAGCCGCCGAAGAATCCGCTGCCATCGTATTGATTGCCAGAGCCCGCGTACGTTGTGATTACACCGCTCGTCGCGTCGACGCGGCGGACCCGATTGTTGAGGTAGTCGGCGATGTACAAGTCGCCCGCGCTATCCAGCGCGATCGCCACAGGGGAGTACAGCTCTGCCGAGGCGGCGGGGCCACCGTCGCCGGAAAATCCGGCGATTCCGTTGCCGGCGAACACCGACATCTGTCCCTGTGGCGTAATCTTGTAAACGACATTCAGAGGCGAGACGACCACGTACACGTTGTTGGAAGCGTCCTTCACGGTGCCGGTAACGAGAGGAAGGAAGGCAGCCGTCGGGGAGGTCGGATTCGTGCCGCCACCCACGATGGTATTGATGGTGTTTGGCGTCTGGGCGGTCGCGCAAAGGCCGATCAACAAGACCAAGAGGACGGGGACTAGGACTTGGGGTACGATGCGCTGCCTCAACTTGGGCTCGCCCATTTTGTAGCGCTCCAATTCGCGAATGGCAGGTGGACACCTGCCGTTCACTACGATCCGATCGGGCCGGTTGTCTGGACGTTAACGCGCCATGAATGCAAACTCTTGCACATAGTTGGCACAGGACCGCCCGACGCGAGCGCATTGGCGGTCACGCATCAACGAGCACTAGAACGCTTAGAAACGACTTACACCCCTAATGGCCTGTTTGACGACGAAAATGACTTGATGCTGGAAGTGCAAGAGTGCAATTCAAAGCCCAATCGCCGCCGCGGGGAGCATCACCGGATGAGGCTGCTGCTGAGTTCTCCGATCATCAATTCGGCACCTCCCGTCGTCCCGGCCTGGCGTCGTCTGCGGTCCAGCCTCGGCACGTGGAAACTCTTGATTTATCAAGGGGGAAGACTTAAGTTCACTCTGTCGTGTACCCGGACGCCCGGCTGACACATGATCGAGTGCCCGCAATGCCAGTCCAGCAATTCCCCTACGGCGGCTCGTTGCGCGACGTGCGGCGTTCCCTTCGACCTGAACGCGCCCACGATAGCGGCCACGGCTGTTGTGACGCCGCCGCCTCGTCCTGACGCCTCGACAGAAGCTTTCGCCAAGAATTGGTCGTTGCCGGCACCCGCGGGGATAGCCGGCGCCACATCCTTTGCGCCCGGAACCGTGCTGGGCACACGCTACGAGATCCTGCAGTTGCTCGGGCAGGGCGGCATGGGAGCCGTCTACAAGGCGAATGACCTGGAGCTGGATCGCGCCGTCGCTCTGAAAGTCATTCGCCCCGAGTTGGCGATTCATCCGGAAATTCTCCAGCGCTTCAAGCAAGAGCTGATCCTGGCCCGGCAGATCACGCATCGCAACGTGATTCGGATTTTCGATCTCAGCGAAGCGAGCGGGATCAAGTTCATCACGATGGAGTTCATCGAGGGGCAGGATCTCAAGTCGCTGCTCAACGACAAAGGCCGTCTGAGTCCTGAAGAGGCCGTGCGAGTCCTCGAACAGGTTTGCCTGGCGCTCGAGGTGGCGCACAGCGAAGGCGTGGTGCACCGCGACCTGAAACCGCAGAACATCATGCTCGATAAGCACGGCAGAGTGGCGGTGATGGATTTCGGGATCGCGCGCTCGGTCGAGGCCGGCGGGATGACTCAAACCGGCATGCTCGTGGGAACGCCGGATTACATGTCTCCCGAACAGGTGATGGGCGAGCGCGTGGATGCGCGGTCGGACCTTTTTGCGGTCGGCGTGATTCTCTACGAACTGCTCGCCGGTTCCCTGCCGTTCAAAGCTGAATCGCCGCAAGCCGCGATGTACAAGCGAACCCGCGATGCGGCCAAGCCGCTGACCGTGGCCGAACCGAGCGTTCCTCCGCTGCTGAGCGACGTGGTCGGCAAGTGCCTTCAAATCGATCCGAAGCTGCGCTATCAGTCGGCGCGCGAGATCCTGGGGGACCTCGAAGCGTGGCGCCACGGTGCAGCCCCGGGAAGCGCCACCGTGATCGCGCGCAGGCCGACTCTTGTATCTCCGACACTGAAATGGAGTATCGCCGGCGGCGTCGCGGTGCTCGTGCTCGTGCTGGCTGGCTGGATGGTCCGCGCGCGATTTTTTTCTTCGTCATCTTCGCCGAGTTCGCAGGCTTCGGCGACTCCCGCTGTTTCGCTGGCGATCTTGCCCTTCCGAAACGAATCGGGCGACACAACGCTTGACTGGCTGGGATCGAGCGTCGCCGACACGCTGAGCACGGACGTTGGGCAGTCATCTCATCTCCGCGTCGTTTCGTCGGAACGTGTCGGCGAGATATTTCGCGATCTGCGCCTGCCTTCGGACACGTCGCTCGATCCGGCGACCATCCAGCGGGTGGCGAATTTCAGTAACGCCGACAACATGGTGTGGGGGAGTTACGCGCGTTTCGGGGACAAAATCCGAATCGACGGCACGCTCCAAGATGTGAAGACGGGCCGCACCGTTTCTCTCGCCGAGTCGGCAACCGACAACAACATTCTGAGCGCGATCGATCATTTGGCCGGCGACATTCGATCGAACCTGTCGCTTTCGACGAGCATCGTCAAGGAACTCGAGGGGCGATCGTTCAAGCCTTCGACGAATTCGGTTCCGGCGCTGCGCGACTACAACGTGGGCCTGGAGGATACGCGGCACGGAAATTATCTCGACGCGGTTCAGCACCTTCAGGCATCGACGCAAGAGGATCCCAACTTCGCGCTCGCGTATTCGGAGCTGAGCCGAACGTATGCCCATCTTGGGCAGGACAACGACGCCGAGCAAGCTTCTCGAAGGGCGATCGAGCTGAGCGATTCGCTTCCAGAGCAAGAGAAGTATCTGATCCAGGCGACGCACTACGAGATCCTGCGCGATTACCCGAAGGCGATTGAGGCGTATGAGAACCTCGCCCAAGCCGAGCCGACCAATTCGGACGTGCTTTTCAACCTCGGGACCTTATATGAGAACGCGGGCGAGTACGACAAGGCTCGGCAAGAACTTTCCAAAATGTTGGGGTTCGATCCCAACAGCGCGACCGGGCTGCTCGAGAGCGGCCGCATCGAGATCCTCAGCGGAAACCCGCAGAAAGGCCTCGATTATCTGGCGCGCGCCCAGGCGCTGGCGATCGAATCGGGGAACGATGAACAGGAGTCCGAGATCCTGCAAGCCACGGGAGGAGCCTATGCCGATCTGGGCAAGAATGACGACGCCATCCGCAATTATCAAGAGTCGCTGAAGATCAAGCAAAAGCTGGGCCTGAAAAAAGGAATTGCCGAAAGCCTCCACGCGATCGCAACCTCGCAGGCCGCTCTCGGCCAACCCGATCAAGCTCTCAAGAATTACAACGCCGCGCTCGATCTGTGGCGTGAAATCGGCGATCGTGCAGGGACCGGCGATTTGCTTAATGACCTTGGCCAGTTTTACAGCAACCGCGGGCAGTACGACCAGGCGTTGAAGCTTTTCAAAGAATCGCTGCAAGACGAAATCGACACCGGCAATGAAAATAACCAGGGTCTCGTCCTGACCAACATCGGCAACGCCTATTCTTTCAAGGGCGATTACCAAAACGCGCGGACCTATTACGAACAAGCGCTGCAGGTTCGAGAGAAGTTGAAGGTGTCGAGCGACATTGCTGACACGCTCCACGACCTGGGCGATACGCTATGCAATCTGGCCCAGTACGATCAGGCGCTGAATTATTACGAACGTGCGCTCGATCTCCGGCGGAGCGATGGAGACAAACGCAGCGCGGCGATCGAATCGTCGTCGCTGGGGACTCTTTTCTCCTACCAAGGGCGATACGGCGCGGCGCTAAGTTCGCAGCAAGACGCCCTCAAAACCATGCGAGACATTCAGGAGCACGGCTTCTGGCTTGCCGATACGCTGGGTTCTTACGGCGAAGCCCTCGCGCAGGTAGGAAAAAGCGACGACGCCGAGAAAAGCCTTCAAGAGGCCCTATCTGTTGCCCGGGAACAGAAAGACGGAGGCCAACTGGCAAAATTGCTCGGCTTCGAGGGAGATAACGCTTTCTACCGAGGCGACTACAAAACGGCAGCCGATCTCTACCGCCAAGCTCTCGAACAGGCTTCCCACACCACGGATCCTCAGATGATCCTGACGTCGAAGATCAACGCCGCAAAGGTCGCCGTCAAGGAG
>DATJRU010000170.1:0-30222 GCA_035504455.1 Vulcanimicrobiaceae bacterium | reverse complement strand
GAGATAGGCTCCGATGGTGCGGTCGGAATTGGCGATCGGGAAGCGGATCGGCTTGCCCGGTACGCTGGCCTGTTCGAGGGCGCGGCTCAGCTTTGTCTGGAGAGTGCTGGGCTCGCGCGCAGGCTCGGGGAAATTGCCCGTGGGTTGGGGCACCCTTTCCAGCAGCGCGCCGAGCGACCGCTCCGCATTCGCGTTGCGCGGCTTGAGCATGTGAACCGCTCCGGAAATTTCGTCGAGGGAATGCGCGCCCAAGGCTGCCAGACGTTCGCGAATTTCCTGGGCGACGCCGCGGAAATAGGCGACCACCATTTCGGGACTTCCGGCGAAGCGCGCGCGCATCGTCTCATCCTGCGTGGCGATGCCCGCGGGACAGGTATTCAGATGGCATTGCCGCGCCATCACGCAGCCGATGGCCAGCAGCGAAGCCGTGCCGAAGCCGAATTCATCGGCGCCCAGCATCGCAGCGACAATCACGTCGCGCCCGAATTTGAATCCGCCGTCCGAACGCAGACGTACGCGGCTCCGGAAGCCGGTCATCACGAGCGCGTTGTGCGCGTCGCGCAAGCCGACTTCCCCGGGCAGGCCGGTATTCTTGATGGAGGTGAGCGGCGACGCGCCCGTGCCGCCGTCGAATCCGGCGATCGTGATCACGTCGGCGCCGGCCTTGGCCACGCCCGCCGCGATGATGCCGACGCCGTCGCCCGAGACGAGCTTCACGCCGATGCGCGCGGTCGGGTTGATCGAGCGCAGGTCGTAAATGAGCTGCGCAAGATCCTCGATGCTGTAAATGTCGTGGTGCGGCGGCGGTGAAATCAGCGACATTCCCGGCACTGCGTGTCGCAGCCGCGCGATATACGAATTCACCTTCGCCGCGGGGAGCTGGCCGCCTTCGCCCGGCTTCGAACCTTGCGACATTTTGATTTCGAGTTCATCCGCGCGCGACAGATACTCGGCCGTCACGCCGAACCTCGCGGAGGCCACCTGCTTGATCTTGTTGTTCGCTTCGGGCTCGAAGCGGTAGATGTCCGGATCCTCGCCGCCTTCGCCGGTATTGCTGCGGGCGCCCAGACGATTCATGCCGATGGCCAGCGCGCGATGCGCTTCGGGGCCCAGCGCTCCGAGCGACATCGCCTGCGTGCTGAAGCGCGCGAGGATCGAGGCCTCGGATTCCACTTCCTCGATCGGGATCGGCTTGCCGGGTACGAATTCGAGCAGGTCGCGGACGGCCACCGGCTCGCGCGTCTCAGCGAGTTCGGCGTACGCGCGATATCCTTCGGGCGTCGGCGCTTTCACATACTTGTGCATGCGCCGCACGAGTTCGGGAGAGCTTGCGTGCCGCTCGCCGGTTTGCCGGAAGCGATAGAGCCCTTCGTCGTGCAGGGTCGGCGCTTCTGCCGCGTAGGCTCGCGCGTGGCGCCACAGCGTATCTTCGAGCAGGCTCTCGAGGGTCTTCCCTCCGAGCGCAACTGCGGCGTCCTCGAAGAACGTCTCGACGACCCTCTCGTCCAGGCCGACCGCCTCAAAGAGGTGGCTGTTGCGATAGCTCGCGATCGTCGAAATCCCCATGCGCGCGAGAACCTTGCGCAGTCCGGCCTCGACCGCGACGCGATATTTCGCCGCGCCGCCGGGCTTGAGCGCCTCCGAAAGCTCGAGGGCGATGTAGGGACAGACCAAACTCGCGCCGACCGCGACCAGCATCGCGATGTGGTGCGTCTCGATCACCTGCCCGGTTTCGACGAGCAGCGGAACGTCGTACGCGCCCTCGCGCACCAGTTCTTTCCAGACAGCGGCGGTCGCCAGCATGGCGGGCAGCGCCGCGCGCTTCGAATCGGTCTTGCGGTCGCTGAGAACCACCACGGCGGCTTTCGACGCCGCGGCAGCTCGCGCGTCCGCGCGAATTCGGTCGAGCGCGGCAATCGCGCCATCCACGCCGGCCGCTGCCTCGAACGTGATGTCGATCCGCGAAGCCGGCTGCAAAAGATTTTCCACCTGCGCCGCTTGCCCGGCGTCCAGAACCGGCGAACCCGCGACCAGATTGTGCCCCGGATAAACGTCGAGGGACATCACGTGGGATTCGCGCAGCGGGTCGATCGCGGGGTTCGTCACCTGCGCGAAGCGCTGCTTGCAGTAATCCCAGATCGGGCGATGCATGGCGGACGCAAACGCCGGAGGCGCGTCGTCGCCCATGCTCCAGGTAGCTTCCTTGCCCTCCGTGCCCAGCGACTGGAAGAGCAGCTTGAATTGGTCGTCGGTCCAGCCAAGCGCGGAGGCGAGTTTCTTCGGCTCGGGATTCGGCGAATGAACCACGCCTTCGACCGCGGTGATTCGACTGGGCGGCACGTAGGGCCCACCGTTGCGCGCGTAGGTCAGAAGGCCCGAAAGATCGTTTCCGCGAAATACGCCGCTGATCGCCGGATCGACCAGGAGAATTTCGCCCGGGCCAAGGCGCTGGCGTTCGGAAACGTGCTTGCCTTGAAGGTCGGTGAGACCGGTCTCCGATCCGCAGACGATCAGTCCCTCGGAAGTCACTGTGTAGCGAAGCGGGCGCAGGCCGTTGCGATCGAGCTTCGCTCCCACCACCTGTCCGTCGCTGAATACCAGCGCTGCCGGTCCGTCCCACGGCTCCTGCTTTTGCACCTGCGCCTCGAAATAGCGGCGCAGATCGGGAGTCATCCCGCGATCCGATTCCCAGGCCGGAGGAACCATACGCAAAACCGCGGCCGCCGGACCGTACCCGCGATGCAGCAAAACCTCGTAACCATTGTCGAAACTCGCCGAGTCGCTCACGCGCTCTTCGAGGATGCGGAACGATTCCGGCGCGCCCAGTTCCTTGCGCAGCGCATTCTCTCGCGCGCGCACCCACCGGCGGTTCGCGCCGATCGTGTTGATCTCGCCGTTATGCGCCATGAAGCGGAAAGGCTGCGCGAGTCTCCACGTCGGCTGCGTGTTCGTCGAATAACGCTGGTGGAACATCGCGAACGGCGCCGTGAACTCCGGGCTCGCCAGGTCCGCGTAGAATTCGCGGAACTGCACCGGCGCCATCAGTCCCTTGTAGACCACCGCGCGCGACGACAGCGAGCAGAAGTAGATCCCCGCCGGCCCTTCGGACTCCACTCGCTTCCGGAAAAAATAGAGCAGCCGCTCCAGATCGGCTTTCGGATCTACTGCCGCGAAGAACGACTGCCGGATGGTCGGTACGGTGGCTTTGGCGCGAGGACCGAGCAGAGCGGGGTCGGTGGGCACTTCCCGCCAACCAAGACAGCGCAAACCGCTCGTGCTCGCGATCGATTCGATTGCCGCGACGGCCGCCGCCTCTTCGCCTGGCGGCAGAAAAGTCATGCCCAGGCCGAACGACTCCGGCAGCTCGAAGCCGGCTTCGCGGGCGCACTTGCGGAAGTAATCCTGTGGGATTGGGGTCAGAAGTCCAGCGCCATCACCACTTAGGCCGTCTGCGTCCAAACCGCCACGGTGCGACAGGCGCGCCAGTGCGGTGAGCGCGCGGTCGACAACCTCGCGCGACGACGCGCCGCCCAATTGGGCAATAAACCCAACGCCACAAGCATCATGGTCGACCCTATTCCGCCAACTGCATGACATGGTAAAGACTAAGTTACCGCTACACCTACGGAAAGGTACAATCCACAATTTTGATGCAACCGATCAATTTTCACCGGGGAGTACTCGAAGGTTTCGCTCGGCCCACGGCATTGTCACGAGGGGCATTTGGCCCTTCCGAAACGCGCCAAATTCGCCTTTTTATCGAGGTGTAAGGTGGAGTTTGTGGCTTTTTTGCGGCGCGTAAGCAGGTCTTAACAAGGGTTCAGACACGATCGCGTCTCGCGTCGGCCCCTGGCGCGCGATCGCTACTTGGAAGCTGTGGTCGCCTGCTGCGTGGCGTACGCCGTGGGCCCGGCGGTGTGGCGGCCATTCGTATGAGTGGGATCGCGCCACTCGCGCCCATCGCGGCGAAGAAGTTCTTCGGCCAATGCCGGTCCCCAGGTGCCCGCGGCGTAGTTGGGGAAATCGCGCGGCGGCAAAGCCTTCCACACATCGAGGATCGGCTGCACTACGCCCCATCCCGCCTCGACCATGTCCGCGCGCTGGAAGAGCGTCGGATCGCCCATCATGCAATCGTATATCAGGGTCTCGTATCCGGTCGAAGGCCGCGTGCCGAAGTAATCGGAATACTGGAAATCCATGTTCACAGCGCCGAGACGAACAACCGGCCCCGGAACTTTCGCCTCAAAGCTCAACGAGATTCCTTCATTCGGCTGGATGTTGATCACGAGCTCGTTGGGCGTGATCCGATCGACCGACGTCTTGCGGAACAGGATGAAAGGCGGGCGTCGGAAACGGATCACGATCTGCGTGGATCGGGCCGCGATACGCTTGCCCGTGCGAAGGTAGAACGGCACGCCGGCCCAGCGCCAATTGTCGATGTGCAGGGCCATCGCGACGAATGTCGGTGTCTGCGAATCGGGCGCGACGTGAGGCTCATGGCGATAGGCGGGAACGCGCTTCCCGTCGATGACCCCCTCGCCGTATTGGCCGCGCACAGCTTGATCGAGCACGCGTTCGGGGCTCAGCGGCTGGATCGCGCGCAGCACTTTCGTCTGCTCGTCGTGAACGGCGTCCGCGTCGAAGTCGGTGGGCGGCTCCATCGCGGTGAGTGTGATGAGCTGGAAGATGTGGTTCGGCACCATGTCGCGCAGCGCACCTGCGGTCTCGTAATAGCCGCCCCGCAATTCAACGCCGAGTTCCTCGGCGACGGTCACCTGCACGTGATCGACGTAACGCCGATTCCAGATCGGCTCGAAGATTCCGTTGGCAAACCGAAACGCGAGAATGTTCTGAACCGTTTCCTTGCCGAGATAATGATCGATGCGGTAGACCTGCTTTTCATCGACGACCTGGCCAACGGCGTGATTCAAGGCAACCGCCGAGGGCAGGTCGTGGCCAAATGGCTTCTCGATTACCACGCGGCGCCACTTGTTGCTTTCCTGCTTCGTAAGGCCGGCGGCGCCAAGCTGCTCGACGACCACGGGAAAAAATTCCGGGCTTGTGGCGAGATAGAAAAGAATGTTGCCCTGCGTCCCCTGCTCGGTTTCAGCCTGCTTCAGCGTCTGGGAGAGTCTGGTGTACAGCTGCGGATCCTTGAAATCGCCGCTGACGTAGTAGAACTTCTTCACGAAGGCATCCCAGGAAGACATATCAACGCCTTCTTCAGAAAATTGCTTGATGTCTTCGGTCATGCGCCGGCGGAATTCTTCGGTCGAAAACGGCTCGATGGATACGCCAACGATCGCGAACTGCTCCGGGAGGAGCTTGCCCCGCGCGAGATTGTAAATCGAGGGAATCAGCTTGCGCTTGGTGAGATCGCCGCCCGCGCCAAAGAGAGCCATCGCGCAAGGGCCCGCCGCACTGCCCGGCGTCCCAACTGCTGCAATCTCAGGTTCAGTCACGTCCATTAGAGAAACCTCCCGAGAACGGAGTCTCGATCGCTTTGACTTTGGCTGTGATTGGCGCGTTCGTCATGTCTACTCCATCTTAGCGGACGGAAACCGAAGTGCAAGCAGGCAAGTCCTCCGAATTCGGTTCCCGTTCCCAGACGCTCAACAGCTTACCGGCGAAACGTGACTACAGCATGACAACCACTCACCGGCTGCTGTGATAGATGCGTGCCGCGCATCGCACGCGTCAACATTTGTCGTTTAAAGCTCGTCCTTTTCGGGAGCCTGGCGGGTACCGACTGCCCCGCGCAGCGCGGCAACTGCAAGCGAGGAGCGCGGCTTCGGGCACTTCGGCACCAGCGCTCTTCAGTTCTGGAGTTCACCACGCTTTACTATCTTACTTAACCTAGGTTAATATCTGGCCGCAGGAGAAACTGGAATGCCAAGGGCCCTTTTCCGATGTGCTTTTGCGGCACTACTTCTGCTTCTCTTTCAGACAAGCACGCAGGCCCAGGGCGAAACAACGAGCGCAATTATCGGCCAAGTAACGGACGCAACAGGCGCCGCGATTCCCGCAGCCGCAATAATCCTCACGAGCCGCGAAACCGGCTTTCGGCGGGCGGTGAAGACGGACGGTGAGGGCCGCTTCGACTTCCCTCAGCTCGCGCCCGGCGCGTATTCGGTTGAAGTGGCGGCGCAGGGCTTCGAACCCCAGCAGGACACAAACGTCTTTGCCGGACTCGGCGTGAAGCAGACCGTGAACTTCACGCTCCGCGCGGCGCGGCTCGAACAGAGCATCGAAGTAACCGGCGCGACCGCGCTGATCGATGCTGAAAACCCCAACACGTCGACGAATCTGAATGCTCCGACTCTCGAAAATCTCCCTAATCCAGGCGGCGATCTGACGTACCCACTGCAATTCGCTCCGGGCGCGCTGATCAATACAGCCGGCAGCGGGAACGACTTCGTTGGCGGCACGAACGGATACGGCAACGTGCAGTTCAACGGGCTGCCCGCGCTTTCAAACGGCTACATCGTGGACGGGCTCGAGACGAACGATCCGCTGACCAATCTGAACAGCGGCCTTTCGACGAACCTCGTGCTGGGGCTGAATTCGATCTCGGAAGTGACCGTCAACACACTGTCGTATTCCGTAGATCAGGGACGATACGGAGCGTCGCAGGTGAACTACGTGACGAAATCCGGCGCGAACGATTTTCACGGAAATCTCTATGAGATATGGAATGGATCGATATTGGACGCCGCCGATTATTTCACGAACGCGACGCCCGGAAATCACAAGCCGCGCTCGACCGTGAATCATTTTGGCGGCAGCCTGGGCGGGCCGATCGTTCACAACAAACTGTTTTTCTTTTTCGACAGCGAGTGGGTACGCATCGCCCTGCCGATCGTGACAGCGACGACGGTGCCGACGCCGGCGTTTCAGGACTACGTTTTGCAGCAGCTGGCTCAGGGACAAACAAGCGACTGCGCGCCCGGTTCGTGCTACCCGGCGCAGCCTGCCGAAATCCCCTTCTATCAGAAAATGTTCGCGCTGTATGGAAACACGGGTGGGGCGAAACACTCGATTCTGGGATGCCCCTTCAACGCCGACGGGACTGCGGCAACGGAGGGAGATGGCTGCGCGAACCTGCAGAGCGTTTCACATTCCAGCGACGATCACGAACAAGTGCAGACGGTCCGCATCGATTACAACGTCGACGCGAACGACATCACGTGGTTCCGCTTCCAGTCGGACACCGGGCTGCAGGCCGCGTATACCGATCCGATCAATCCGCTCTTCGACGCGATCTCGCCGCAACCGCTCTACTCATTTGCCGCGGGATATACGCACGTGTTCTCGCAAAACGTGGTGAACTATTTCAATCCCGGATTCTCGTGGTACCAGAGCTTATTCGCGCCAAGCGATTTCGCGAAGACGCTGGAGGCTTTCCCAATTGTCCTGCAAGGCACCGGCGCCAATGCTTTCACGCCGGTGGGCGGACTGGACAATACCTGGGCGCAGGGACGGAGCGCCACACGCTTCTTCCTGAACGACAACCTCGCGTGGAGCCACGGTTCGCACGAATTTCGATTCGGAACCAACACTCGAATTTTTCGGCTGAACGACTACGATTTCGATGAAGGGACGGTCCCAACGGTCACCTACGCCAACTTGCAGCAATACATTTACGGAGTCGCGTCAACCGCGGCGCAGTCTTTTCCGCTTTCGCCGAACCAGCCATTCAATTTCCTCAATCTCGACCTCTACGCGCAGGACACGTGGAAGCTCACTCCTAAGCTCACCTGGACGATCGGCGTGCGGGACACCCTTAATTCCAATCCCCTGAATCCGCACGACCAGATCGCGCGGCTTGGCGGCTCGTTCGATTCGGTCTCGCACGACGTGAATCAGCCACTCGATGTGGCGATCCATACCGGCCTCGCGAATGTTTTCGCTTCCACGCCGCTTGCCATCTGGCAGCCGAGAACCGCGCTGGCGTGGCAGTTCGCGCCCAATTCCGTGCTGCGAACAGGATTCGGGCTCTTCAGCGACCTCCTGCCCGGGAGCGTCGCGGATGTGGTTGGCGTGAATCCGCCGTACGTTCGGGCTTTCCAAGGCGGACTTTTGGGCGCCGTCGGCGGCATGGCGATCGCGCCCGGAGTGCCAGGCAGCGCCGTGGACGCGACGGTCGCAGCAAATCAGGAGTTTGGCTTAGGCTTTTCCCAGGGCGAGCTTTCTTGCGCTTCGTCGTTCGCAAGTCCCTCCGCGTGCCTTCCGCCCGTCGCGATCACGGCAGTGCCAAGCGGCAAGCTCCACGCGCCTTATTTCATGGAATGGAGTCTGGGAATCCAACATCAGTTCGGCAACACGACCAGTGTGCAGGCGCAATACGTGGGGACACGAGCCGTGAACCAGCCCTATTCGACGCAGGTAAACGGATACCAGACCGTGTGCCAAGGCTGCTTTGCACCGTTCCCGTATGGCCAGCCGACCGACCCTCGATTTGGCGCTGTAACGCAGCTTGCGACCGGGGCGAACAGTCACTACGACGGCCTTCAACTCACCGCGATGAAGCGGCTTGGGCACGGCCTCCAAGGGCAGGTCAACTACACGTTCAGCAAGTGCATGGACGAAGTGTCGAACGGCGGGTTTCTGCAATTTTCCGCGGGAGGAATCCTGTCTCCGCTCCCCGGCGAGCTCGCGAGGAACTACGGCCCCTGCGATTACGACATTCGGCACAATCTCAACGCGCAGTACGTCTACGAATTGCCGATCAAGGTGCACAGCCGTCGGTGGGGATACGCGCTGAACGGCTGGCAGGTTTCGGGCACCGTGTTCTGGCACAGCGGCATCCCCTTCTCCGTCCTCAGCACTCCTTATTCGGCGAATGGCAACGGGATCGTGCAGGGCGGCGGGCCACAATTCGCGAGCGAGGTGCCCGGCGCGCCCCTCTACGAGCACCAAGCGATTCCGGGAGTGACGCAGCCCGGGACGATTCAGTGGCTCAATCCCGATGCGTTTGTCTCAAGCGTCGACCCAAGCACGGGCGCATGCAACGGCGGAGATCACGCGCAGGACTGCCAGTTCGGTACTTTGGGACGCAATGCGTTGCGCGGGCCGCAATTCTTCTGGAGCGACTTCTATCTTACGAAATGGTTTCCGCTGACCGAGCGGCTGAAATTGAGGATCGACGGCCAATTCTTCAACGTCTTCAACCATCCGAATTTCGGCTTGCCGAGCATGGTTTTGGCGGGAATTCCTGGCGAGCCTTCGACGCAGGCTGGTTTCGGTGCGTTGAGTTACACGACCGCGCCCCCAACGGGCCTGCTCGGCGTCGGATTAGGAGGAGACAGCGCGCCACGCATGATCGCGATTCAAGCGCGCCTTGAGTTTTGATCCTCCCGCCTCGGTGAAAAAGCCGGCAGTGCTCTTAAGACAGCGCCTGCTGGATTGCCTGGTTGAGCTTCGCGAGACCAGCAGCAAGATCGGAGCCGAGGTGGACGCGAAGCGCGCGACGGTTGCGGTCGGCGAGAACCTGGAAATCACCGCGAGCCTGCGCCGCCTTCACGATGCCGAAGGTGTACTTCTGCCCGGGCACGGGAAGGTCGGCCGCATCATCGCAAGTGATTTGCAGGAAGACGCCCGAATTCGGGCCGCCCTTATACGCCTGGCCGGTGGAGTGAAGGAAACGCGGTCCAAAGCCGAGGCACGTGGCTACGCGCTTCTTGTCGCGAACGGCGTGACGAATAGATTGAAGCTGAGACTCGTGCGCATCGTTCATCTGGATGTAGCCGAGGACGGCGAAGTAGTCGCCGGCTTTGAGGCGGCCGAGATGCGCGCGCAGGTAACCGACAAGCGTCGAGTCGCCGCCGGCGGCCTGCTTCAGCGCGGCGGCGTTTTTCTCGTCGGTGAAAAGCTTGATGCCTGCGTCCGTCAGGATTGGCGATTCGGGCGGGAGCGAGCCTTTTTCTTCGTACTGCGAAGTGAGCTTTTTCGTCTCGATTTTGCTGGCTTCGACATCCGGCTGGTTGAACGCGTTGATGCCGATGATGGAGCCGGCGACGGCCGTGGCGATCTCCCAGCGGAAGAATTCCTGGGCAACGTCATAGACGTCGGGCACGGCGATGCGCACGACCGGTTGACCGGACTTCTCGAGCGCCTCAACGGCGGCATCCTGCTTGGCGTCCGGCGCGCCCGGAAGGCGCAGGTACGCGAACACGCGGTCGCTGCCGTAGACGTCCGGCGAGCCAAGCTGCTCCCGGTCGACGGGAACGATGCCCTTGCCTTCTTTGCCGGTGGATTCGGCGAGCAACTGTTCGAGCCATGCGCCCAAATCGCCGATGCCGGGCGAAGTGATTACGGTGAGCTTGTCGCGGCCCATCTTTTGCGCCGAGCCGAGGATCGCGCCGAGAATCACGCCGGGATTTTCGTCAGCCGGCACAACAGATGCGCATGCGTGCGCCATTTCGTCGGCAAGTTCGAGGAGCTTCGGAATGTTGACGCCCTGAATGGCGCCGGGGATCATTCCGAAATCGGAAAGCGCCGAGTAACGGCCGCCGATGCTGGCCAGGCCAAAGTAGACGTGCCGGAAGCCGTCGCCTTCGGCCACTTTTTGCATGTGCGAGCCCGGATCGGTGACGGCGATGAACTGTTTGCCTGCATTCCCTTTTCCCGCGACCTTCTCGACGCGGTCGAAAAAGTACTGCTTGAAAATGTTGGGCTCGAGCGTGCTGCCGGACTTGCTCGAGACAATGAAGATCGTTTTGGCGATGTCGATGCTGGACTCTACGGCCTTGACCTGCGCCGGGTCCGTCGAATCGAGCACGTGGATCAGCGGGAATCCGGCGACATTGCCGAAAGTGAGCTTGATCACTTCCACGCAAAGGCTCGAACCGCCCATGCCCAGAAGAACCGCGTGCTTGAAACCGGCATCGCGGATTTCGGTGGCGATTTTCTGGAATTTGTCGCGCGAAGCAAGCTGCTCCTCGGTGATGCCGAGCCAACCGAGCCATTTGCTCTCATCGGCGTTCGTCCATAGGGACGCATCGCGCGCCCAAAGCCGCTTCACGTTGTTCTTGGTCTTCCACTCCTCGAGCGTGGCCTTCACGGCTTGCGCGAGGCTATCCGGCAGCCGATACGTGAGATTCGCGGACGAGCTGGGCGCGGATTTCGCGGCGCGATTGTCGACGGCGGCGAGCAGCTTGTCGAACGCGTCGGCGAAAAGCTTTACGGCTTCGGCGGTGAGTTGATCGGTGACGGCCTTGATCGAGATGCCGGCCTTTGCGAGATCAGCCATCGTCTTGCGCGCGTCGTCGAGCCCCTCTTCAAGGCTGGCGCGGGGGTGGCCGTGGTCGCGGAAGGCATCGAACGTCGCCGGTGGAATCGTATCAACGGTGTCGGGCCCGATCAGCTCCTCGACGTACATTACGTCGCGATAGGCGGGGTTCTTCGTGCTGGTGCTGGCCCAGAGGAGGCGCTGAGTCTGCGCGCCTTTCGCCTCGAGCGTTTGCCAACGAGGACCGCTGAAAAGTTTCTTGTACGACTGATATGCCAGCTTGGCGTTGGCGATCGCGATCTTGCCGTGCAGGGCGCGGAAGGGCGCCTGTTCGGCCGGATTCGTGGTGGCCTTGATTTTGGCGTCGAGCATGCCGTCGACCAGCGTATCGATGCGGCTGACGAAGAAGCTGGCGACGCTGGCGACCCCGCTGGGATCGCCGCCGTTTTTCACGAGCGTCTCAAGGCCGGCGATGAACGCCTCGGCCACCTGCTCGTAGACATCCTGGGCGAAGAGCAGCGTAACGTTGATATTGATGCCGCGGCCGATCAGTTCGCGGATCGCGGGAATGCCCTCGCGCGTGCCGGGAACCTTAACCATCAAGTTCGCCCGATTGACCGTCTTCCAGAGGCGAGTCGCTTCGTCGATGCTCTCCTGCGTCTTGAAGGCGAGATAGGGAGAGACTTCGAGGCTTACGTAACCGTCGCGACGCTTTGTCGCGTCGTAGACGCCGCGGAGGGCGTCGGCGGCATCCTGAATGTCCTGGATGGCGAGGTGCTCGTAAATGGCGGTGGCACTCAGATCTTTCCGCTTCGAGAGGTCTTCGAGCGTCTTGGAGTAGTCAGTGCTGCCGGCGATCGCTTTTTCGAAAATCGCGGGATTCGAGGTCATGCCGCGCAGGCCGTCTTCCTGAATCAGGCGAGACAGCTCGCCGGTGGTAATAAGGTTGCGGCGAATGTAGTCGAGCCAGACGGACTGGCCGAAATCGGCTAACGCCTTTAGAGGATTGATCGTTTGAGTGGATTCTCGGGCAGTCGGATTGGCAGACATGATTTCCCCCTTTTTCTGTGTCTCAAAATCGTTTGATGCGCACCCTCTCGATTCAGGGACGTCTGATGCGGCCCAAGTCGACCCGCAGCCGATTCTACCGCACGCATCCGCGCGACGGCGAGCTTTTCGGTTCCGGCGGGCAGCGCCAAATGTGACATCCGTGTGACATTAGAAAAATCGCTTCCGCCACGCGACGGCGGGCCAAGCTGCCGCCTGCGCGGAAATTCGAGCCGGTAAATGAACGCGGCCTGATCGGGCGCTAGAAATACTACGACTCAGCACGGCTCCTCGGATTTCCCCGGCGCGGCCGAACAGCTCTATTCGGCTTGCTCGACGGTGATTCGCTGAGTACGCGCCTGCCCTTTCGGCGTGCCGTCGAGAAGCAGCTACCATCGCGCCAGTTGGATGACGCGAAACGGCAAACGGCTTCGCGATCCTTTACAAACAGGCACCAATAATGACAAGCTCCACGGCGCACCACACTCCCGTCTTCAGCAGGAAGGCAATGAAACTCTACACACCCCGCGAAGCAGCCCAGGTACTGGGGATCAGCTATCCGACGTTGAAACAGTGGATCTACAAGGGCAAGCTCGGGACCGTAAAAACGGCCGGCGGGCACCACCGCGTGCCGGAAAAGGAAGTCGACAAGTTCCTGTACCGCGCCTCGGAAAAGGGCGACGTCAGCGAACGCCGCACGAACTACCGCAAGATCAGCGGCCGGAACCAGCTGATGGGGCGGGTGACCGACATCAAGACGAGCGGGCTGATCGCGCAGGTGACGCTATCGATCGGCGGGCAGCACATCACGTCGATCATCACCGCAGACGCCGTGAGGGAAATGAGGCTGAAGGTGGGTGACAAGGCCGCGGCGCTGATCAAGTCGACCGAGGTGATGATCGTCCGGCCCTGAGTTCCCCGGCACGCCCTGCGAAGGGCAGCATCACGCGGACTCGTGAGAATCGCCGCGACCCACTCCATACTTGCGCAGCAGGCGAAGCGGTCTCAGGGCTACGTAGAGGGGCGCTAGCGCAGCGGGCAGGCGCACCATCTGCCAGTCGTCCTCCACCGGAACAAACGCCAGGCGGATCGCGTAACGCCACCCTCCCAAGGCAGCATCGATCATCCGCCGCCGATAGGAGAAGCGCGCGCCCGCCCCCATGGCAGGCTGTTCGCGGCTCAGGATTCTTCCCGCCACTTCCGACGCCAGTTGGGCGGCAACGCGATCGCCGCGCACGCGCGCCTCGATTTCGGCGGGCAGCTGCGCCTCGAGGACGCCGGACGCAAGCGCCAAGCCGAGATTGAGGATGCGACGGGCATTCCATGAGTCGGCGCGCCTCAAAGCCGCGTCCCAGTCGAGCGAGGGGTTGGCTCGGATCAGCTCCGCGATATCCGCAATCCACGAAATCCTTTCCCAAAAATCTTTCGAGCCGTGAATCGAGAGCATCACGAGCGCGTCCTCGGGAGTAAACGTAAGGATTTCGTGGCCGCTCAGCAAAACGGGCGCAAGGCGGCGCGCGATATCCTCCAGATCGGGCGGGACAGGAAAATGGCGCAGCGTGCCTTCGGTGTGGAGCTCGAGCACCTTGCGGCGCGAGACATCTCTATATTGATACTCGCCGGGCACGAACGCCGAGCCGGCGGAAAGATCCCACGGGAACTTCGGAAGATAGCCAAGGCCTGTGACGACGTCGTTCGCACGAAGCATATCCCGTTGCCGCAGGACGATATCAAGATCCTCGAATTCGCGCAGCGTGATGTCGCCGTAGGCTTGCGCGGCGATGACGGGACCTTTGTACGGCACCGCGACGATACCGGCCTCGCGGAAGCGGCTCATCACGTGGATCAACTCGGCCGTCAGAATCAGCGAACGGCCCGTATTGGCTCGTGCGGCGTCGATGAAGCGTTTCAAGTGCTGAGGCGGAACGATTTCCGAGGCGCAAGCCGAAAGCTGACGGGCGAGAAGCGGCCTCAGAGAGTTCCGGCCAGCTTCGGCGAACAGGTAGTCCCAGTCGAGGGAGCCGGCCGCCAGGACGCGAATCTCTTCGGCGATCGCGGACGAAAGCTGCGTGCGGGCGCAGCACACGAGCAGGCGTTTTTCGGGGCAGATGTTTTCGCGGGCGGAACTAGCCATTCGAATGAGCCGGAAGGCGAACGCCTGGATTCTACGACACACTGAAGGACGATTGGAGGATTCTTGTTTTGAGAGGGGCTCTCGCCACGATGCACCCCCCAGGGATCTCCGCGGCGAGAGTTAACTCGGGAAAACTATGCGGCCATCTTGTCCGACCATGGACCTTCCATGTTGACTCGGCGGCCGATCTTGGCGAGCCGGGAGCGCAGGCTCGTCGGGTCGAGGCCCGCGCCGGCGCAGACGCGGCCGAAGTCGGCGTCTTCTTCGAAAAGGAACTTCTGAGCGGCGCGGCGCTCGCGCAAAGTGCCGTTGCGCCAATCTTCCAGAGCGCGCGTAATTACGGCCGTCCAAAGGTGCCGCTCGGCGATGCATTCCTCGGTAACGTCAGACTGGCCAGTCCGGACTTGATTCTCGGATTCCATGTTCGCTTCCCCCTCGCCGCCACATTGCCGCAGGCGGCGTTGCAGATGGAGAAGCACCGAAGGGGCCAGACTCGAGGCTCCGACCAGCGAAAGGGCAGCGTGACAAGACGCGGCGTATGAAGCGCTTAGAAGACTTATTAAAAGCTGCTGAGATTGGGGCGGGCGCCGACGGTGTTTCGGGCGCGAAACGCTGTTCCACAAGCGTGCATTGCGGGTCGAGAGGCTCACGATGCGGAGCGGTGCCGGTCAGCGCGTCGGTTGCTCGGCGAAAATCTCGCGCAGTTTTGAGGCGAGCGTGGCGAGCGTGAAGGGCTTCTGCAGAAGCACGCCCCCGCGGTTGAGGGCTCCGCTGCGAACGATGGCCTGGTCCGTGTAGCCGGTCATATAGAGGACCTTGATGCCGGGGCGGACGGCGGTGACGCGTTCGGCGAGTTCGCGGCCGTTGATTCCGGGCATCACGATGTCCGTGACGAGCAAGTCGATCGGGCCGGCGTGCATGGCGGCCATTTCCAGCGCCGTGTGGCCATTTTCGGCGACGAGAACTTTGTAGCCGCTTGTTTCGAGGTATTCGCGGGTGAGGTCGCGCACCCCTTTCTCGTCTTCGACGAGAAGCACGACTCCGGAGCCGCGCGGCATGGATCGCGAATCGGCGCCTCCGTCGAGGCTCGGCAAGCGAGTCTCTTCCTCGATTCTCGGCAGGTAGATTTTGAAGGTTGTCCCTCGGCCGGGCTCGCTGTAGACCCAGATGTAGCCGCCGCTTTGCTTGACCACGCCATAAACCGTGGCGAGGCCGAGCCCCGTGCCCTTCCCTTTTTCCTTGGTGGTGAAGAACGGCTCGAAAATGTGGGCCTGCGTTTTTTCGTCCATGCCGCAGCCGTTGTCGGTAACGGCAAGCACGACGTACCTTCCGGGGGCGAGCGCAATCGTCGGATGCGAGGTTGAGGCGTCGAGGTCGATGTTGGCAGTTTCGATGGTGAGGCGCCCGCCGCTGGGCATGGCATCGCGCGCGTTTACGGCGAGGTTCATCACCACTTGCTCGATCTGCCCGCGATCGGCTTTGACGAGCCAGAGGTCTTGTACTGTGGTGGTGACCAAATCGATGTCCTCGCCGATCAGGCGGCGCAGCATTTTCTCCATTTCCGCCACGACGGTGTGCACGCTCAGAACCTTGGGCTCGAGTATCTGCTTGCGGCTGAAGGCCAGCAGTTGCCGGGTGAGGGCGGATGCGCGCTGCGAAGCTGTCTGAATCTGCTCTGCATTCCTGCGCAGCGAATCGCCGGCGGGTAGGCGCTCGGCCAGCAAATCGGCGTAGCCCTGGATCACCATGAGCAGGTTGTTGAAGTCGTGCGCGATTCCGCCCGCGAGGCGGCCCACCGCTTCCATCTTCTGCGCCTGGCGGAACTGCTCCTCAAGCTGCTTGCGGTCGGTTACGTCAAGCGCCATGCAGATGGCGCCGTGAATTCTTCCGGTTGCATCGCGGAGCGGCTCGACGTGGCAGGCATACGAGCCGTCCTTCCACTCCAGCGGGAACGTTCTCGGCTCGCCCGAGATCGCGCGATAGTGCGCCGCGATTGGAGGAAACGACCGGTCGGCGCTTTCGAGATACTCGGAGAGAGAAGTGCCCACGAGCTGATTCTGCCGAAGCCCAAGGCGCGCCAGCCCCGCTCCGAGGATCGAAGTGAAGCGGAGGTCGGTGTCCACGGTCCAGAGCACGGCGGGCAGTTGCTCGATCAAAACGCGCAGGCGCGCTTCGTTTTCGCGCCGCGCTTCTTCCGTCCTTTTTCGCTCGATCGCGAGAGCAATCTGCCCTCCCACCGAATCCAGAAACTCGAGATCGCGCTGGCTATACGCGTTCTCGCGTTCGTAGTCCTGGACGACCAGCACGCCGATCTTCGCTGCGGGCGTGCGCAACGGAATACCGAGCCAGCATTGCGACGGCGTGCCCTCGATCTCGACTTCCCCGGCGTCGACAAGCTGGCGGCAGAGTGCGGCGGTGATCAGCATCGGTTGTCCCGTGCGAAAAACGTAAGACGTGCACCCGCGTCCCAATTCTTCCGGCAGGGGCTGCGCGTCGTACCTATCGGCGAAGAACGGGAACTCCACCATGCCGTGCTGATTAACGAGGGCGATGAAGCAGTTCTGCGCCGGTAGAACCGTGTTGAGAGCCCTGTGGATCAGGCGAAGCAGGTCGTCGAGATTCTCCGTCATGCTCACGGCGTGCGCGATTTCAGTAGCGGCTTGCCTTTCGAGATCCAGGCGTTTGCGCTCCGTGATCTCGACCGCCGTGCCGTCGTGCGTGACAATTTTTCCACTGGCATCGCGCAGCGCACGGACGTTCATCGAGATCCAGATGCGCGAGCCGTCCTTGCGCAGCATGCGGCACTCGTAGCCCTCGAGTATGCCGTCCTCTTCGAGCCTGCGCCGCACGTCTTTGCGCGTTTCCGGATCGACATAGAGCTGGCTGGCGATGTCGTGAATGCCGGCAATCATTTCGGCCGGGGACGAGTAGCCGGCGATGCGCGCCATCGCCGGATTGACGGTAAGAAAGCGTCCGGCGGGAGTCGACTCGAAGAATCCTTCGATGGAATTCTCGAAGATGCGGCGATAGCGTTCCTCCGCCGTGCGTTGCGCCTCTTCCGCGCGAAGGCGCTCGGTAATGTCCTCGTACATCCCGAAACAGCCGAGGGACTTTCCGTTTACGATGAGCGGGACGCCGAGAATTTGAACGTCCACGAGCGAGCCGTCGCTGCGGCGGCGCTTCGCCGCTGCCCGGACGACTTCTCCCGATCCGGCGCGCCCGATCAAGGAAATCATTTCGTCGCGTTTTCCGTCCGGCGCGAGCAACGAATCGAGAGCCCTGCCGCGAATTTCAGAAAGCGGATAGCCGAAGAGTCGCTCGAATGCGGGGTTGCAGGTCTCGACCTTGCGGTCCGCGTTCACCGTAACAATGCCGAGCGGATTGTTCTCGGTGAGCGCCTGAAAGTAAGCGGTGTGCTCGGCAATTTGGCGCTGCGCCGCCAGTCGTTCGGTGATGTCCAGCGCAACCGCGAGCACGGCGGTTCGCCCGGCGAACGGCATCGTTTGGGCGGTGACTTCCACGTCGAAGAGCTCGCCATTTTTCCGACGATGTCGCCATTCTCCGCGAGCGGCCACAAACGGCTTAACCTTCCGAACCGACTCGAGAAGACGTGGCACGTCCTCTTCCGGGCGGATATCGGTAAGGCGCATACGGAGGAATTCTTCGCGCGTATACCCGTATTGCTGGATGGCAGCGGCGTTCACTTCGAGAAAACATAGCGTGTCGCCATCGATCACATACATGGGATGGGGATTTTGCGAGAACAGAAGCTCCAAATGCTTATCGTTGGCGAGAAGAGCCTCGGAGGGATGCCCGTCCGATGCCGGCATGGCCGAGCGCGGCGTTGCGACGCCACTCGGCGTGGTCGGCGGGCGGACCTGTTTTCGGCGCCTGGAAGCAGGCTTGGAAGGCACTCTCGGCATGATTCGTCGACGGGCGCGGCTGTACCGGAGAGGGAGGGTTGCTCTCGGCACGGAACCCGACTTTTCCTTATACCGAAGGGGGAAGGACACGCGAACGGTACGTTAGTACTGAAAAGTGAGGCTTTGTCTATTTACTCAATATATAAGGGACGCGCTGTATGCGAGTTGCGGGTCGAAGGCTTTTCCCTGCGGTGAACATAGGGCGAAGACATGGGAGCGGGCTTTTGCGCGACGCCGTTCCGGGGGGTTAAGTTAAGATGGTGATCGAGGCGCGTGCTGCATGAACAGGACCGAGAAGACGAGCGTGGCGAAGACGCCAGCAGAACTGCTCCACGACGAGATCGAGAGCGTCGTCCAAGCGGACCACTCGGATCCGTTCGGGATTCTCGGGCCGCATTGGACCGGGTCCTCGGGCGCCCCTTCGCTGCTGATCCGGGCCTTCCGGCCCGGCGCGAAGAAAGCCTCGGTCCTGTGGGGCGCCGACCGCAAAATCTATCCGGCGACGCTGACCCACCCTGGCGGAGTATTCGAGGCGATTCTGCCGCCTGATTTGCCGGGTGTCCGTGGCGGGGAGGCCGTCTCGCCCACTGCCTATCGCCTGCAATTCGAGTTCGCGGATGGCGCGAAGTTCGAAACCCACGATCCGTATGCGTTTTCGCCGGTTCTCACCGAATACGACCTCTACCTTTCGGGCGAGGGCACCCATTACGAGAAGTATGAAAAATTGGGCGCTCACGTTCGCGAAGTGGCCGGCGTGCGAGGGGTTCACTTCGCGGTCTGGGCGCCGAACGCGCAGCGGGTAAGCATCGTCGGCGACTTCAATCTTTGGGACGGGCGCGCGAACCCCATGCGCAACATGGGGCCGACTGGCATCTGGGAAATCTTCATGCCGGGGCTCGATGAAGGAGCGCTGTACAAGTTCGAGATCCTTTCCCGGGTGGGACACAATCTGGGCCTGAAATCGGATCCTTACGGTTTCTCCGCCGAAGTCCGGCCGAATACGGCATCAGTCGTCTTCGACATCAACCGCTACCAATGGAATGACGCCCATTGGCTGGCCGATCGCAAGGCGCGCGATTGGCAGCACTCTCCGATGTCGATCTACGAGGTTCACGCGGGAGCGTGGAAGCGCCGGGAGAAGGAAGATTATCGCTGGCTCACCTACCGCGAGCTTGCCGCTGAGCTGATTCCCTACGCGAAGCAGATGGGCTACACGCACATCGAGTTGATGCCCATCATGGAGCACCCCTTCGACGCCTCATGGGGCTATCAGACGGTCGGATATTATGCTGTCACCAGCCGCTTCGGCTCGCCCGCCGATTTCATGTTTTTCGTCGACCGGTGCCATCAGGAGGGCATCGGCGTAATCCTCGACTGGACCCCGGCGCACTTCCCACGCGACGGCCATGGCCTGGCGTTTTTCGACGGCACGCACCTCTACGAGCACTCCGATCCGCGGCAGGGCGAACATCCGGACTGGGGTACGCTGGTATTCAATTACGGACGCAACGAGGTGCAGAACTTCCTGCTCTCGAACGCGCTTTTCTGGATCGAGAGATATCACATCGACGCCCTGCGCGTGGACGCGGTCGCTTCGATGCTTTACCTGGATTATTCACGCAAGCCCGGCGAATGGGTTCCCAATATCCATGGCGGGCGAGAAAATCTGGAAGCAATCGCGTTCATCCGGCGGCTCAACGAAGTGCTCCACCAGCGCAATCCCGGAGCGCTGACGATCGCGGAGGAATCGACCGCATGGCCGGCCGTTTCGCGCCCGACGTACGTCGGGGGCCTCGGCTTCGACCTGAAATGGAACATGGGCTGGATGAACGACACACTGCGCTATATGTCGCTCGATCCGCTCTACCGGCAGTACCACCACGGCGAACTTACGTTTTCGATGCTCTACGCGTTCCACGAAAACTTCATCCTGCCCCTCTCACACGATGAGGTGGTGCACGGCAAGCGTTCGCTGCTCGAGAAAATGCCCGGCGACGATTGGCAGAAATTCGCGAATCTGCGGCTGCTCTTCGGGTATCAATTCGCGCATCCGGGCAAGAAACTGCTTTTCATGGGCAGCGAGCTCGGCCCGCGAAATGAATTCTGGGAAGGCGGCATGGTGGAATGGCCGCTCGAAGCCGCTCCGGCTCATCAGGGTTTCCAGAGATTGCTCGGCGACTTAAACCGCCTGCACACCCACGAGCGCGCCCTGCACCAGATCGACTTCGAATCGACGGGATTCGAATGGATCGATGCGAACGACGGCGCATCGAGCGTGATTTCGTTCCTGCGGCACGGCCGCGATCCTGAAGATACGATCCTGGTTGTGTGTAACTTCACGCCAGTGGTGCGGGAAGAATACCGGGTGGGAGTGCCGCGCGCGGGCTACTACCGCGAGGTCCTGAACACGGACTCGAAGTATTACGGCGGCTCGGACACGGGAAACGACGGCGGCGTCAACGCCGAGCCGATCCCGTGGAACGATCGTCCCTACTCCATCAAGCTGAAGCTGCCGCCGCTGGCCGTCTCGTACTTCAAGCCGCACCGCGACTAATTGTTCACGGCCGAGCGCGCGAGACGCGCGGCGAGCTAGGCCGCGCTGAGCGCCAGTTCCTTCGGCTCTTCAAGGGAAGCCGAGGGCCAGCTCTTCAGCTCCGGCATGCAGTGCTTCACGAAGGTCTGCACGTTTCGCACGGACTCCTCGTGCGGCATTCCGCCGAAATTGAAGTTCGGCATGATGCCTTGCATGTCGATGATCTCTTTCGTTTTCGCGAGCTTCTCGAGCACCTGTTGCGGAGTGCCCCAGGGCATCAGCTGGATGTAATCCTCGACCGCCTTGTCTTCGCCGATTTCGCGGAGGTATTTGCTGAGGTCGGCGTACCGCTCGTAGCTCTTCGTGTGGTCGAAGTGCTTGCCCAGCATCTCGTAATGAGCGAGGGCCTCGCGGTAGTTCGCCGCGAGATACCTGCGCGCCAACTCCTCGGCGCGGTCCGCGCTCTCATCGACAAAGCAGAAGCCCGAGCAGAACGGCTTCGGCGGCTCCACATCGGGATGAAACTGGTTCCAGGATTTGTGATAGAGGTCGAAATCGGCCTTCACGAGGTTCCACGCCTTTTGCACGATCACGAGCAAGCCGAGTCCGAGCTTCGCGCACACGGGAACTGAATCGGTGGAGGCTGCGGCGGCAAACGAGCGGCCCTTGAACGACTTGAACGGCCGGGGGCGAATTTCGCGGCGCGGTTGCTTTACGGTCGCGCCGCCCTCCATGAAGCCGGTTTCCAGCGCTTGGAGTACGAGCGAGGTATATTCATCGAAGCGAAGGCGGCCTTCGTTCTGGTCGATCCGCAAACCCTCGAATTCGCGTCGCGCGAGCCCGCGTCCGACGCCCAGGATGAAACGCCCGTCGGAATAATGATCGAGCAGGGTGATCTGTTCGGCGAGGCGCATCGGATCGTTCCATGGCACCACGATCACCATCGAGCCGAGCTTCACGCGCTTCGTCTTCGCCGCCAGGTACGACATCAACTGCGGCACATCCGGGCTGATCGAGTAGCTGTCGAAGTGATGCTCCGTCGCCCAGATCGAATCCATCCCAAGCTCTTCCGCCATCAGGCAATTGCCGAGTTCCTCGCGCATGAATTGCCTGTCCGAATACCCACCCAAGTGTTGAAAGCCGGAACCGTAGCCCACATGCATGATATTTGTTCCTCCTATGAGGGCCTAAAATCGCCGCCTCGCCCGCGCATTCCCCAGTTCGCGGGACTATATCAAATTACTCCCGTTCGAACCAACGCATCAAGTCTCCATCACAGGGCTCGATTCGGCGACTGAAAGAGGCGGCGCCCGATGTACAATGTGTGCGTCTCAAAACCCAAAATCGAAAGTCCCGACCAAATCCATGTCCAAGAACGGGCAACATTTCGTCGCGATCATTGGCGGAGCCGTCTCCGGATCCGTTGCAGCGGAAATACTGGCGGACCGCGGCGTCCGCGTGGCCGTGATCGACCAGAACAAGAGGCCGTACGGAAAAATTGAAGACGGATTGCCGCGATGGCACGTCGAACAGCGCAAGCAGGAATACGAGCGGATCAACGCGCGGCTGCGCAAGCCGAATGTTTCCTTCGTTCCTTGCACAAGGCTCGGCCGCGAGATTGAATTCAAGGACCTCTGCGAGAATTGGGGCTTCTCCGCGATCATTCTGGCCAACGGCGCATGGCGCGACCGCGATCTGGGCGTGCCGGGCGCTGACAAATTTCTCGGCAAAGGGCTCGCTTACCAGAACCCTTTCATCTACTGGTACAACCATAAGAACGAGAAGGAATACTCGGGTGCGAAATACGAGACGCCGGACGAGGCAGTCGTGGTAGGCGGAGGCTTGGCTTCGATCGACGTAGTGAAGGTGCTGCAGATCGAAAACTACCAGCGCGCGATGAAAGCTCGCGGGATCGAAGCGAGCATGCACGAGCTGGAAAAAGGGATTCCCGCCGCGTGCAAGGCGCATGGGATCAAGCCCGAAGACTTGGGCGTGAAGGGCTGCCTGCTCGTCTACCGGCGGCGCGAGCAGGACATGCCGCTCGCTCAGCCGCCCGATTATGCGACACCGGACCAGATTGCGAAAACCGAGATGGTGCGGCAGAAAATGCTGAAGCTAGCGCGTGACCGGTATCTCTTCCGTTTTCAGGAGCGCCGTATACCGCTCGGGTTCGCTGAGGAGAATGGGCGCGTCGTGGGCCTGCAAGTCGGCGAAACCAAAGTCGAGGGGCGCAAAGCGGAGCTGATTCCGGGATCGGAGACGGTGATTCCCACGACGCTTGTGGTTTCCTCGATCGGCTCGGTACCCGAGAAGATTCCGGGTGTCGAGATGAAGGGCGACTACGTGACGTTCGTCGATGAAGAACTGCCTCGCTATGCGGTGGCCCATCACGTGTTCGGCGTCGGAAACGTGGTGACCGGACAGGGCAACATTCGCGTGTCACTCGTGCACAGCCAGAAGGTGACCAACCACCTGATCGAAAACTATCTGGGCATCGGCGATCCGAACGGAGACATTTCGGGCATTTACGACGCCGCGGAAAAGAAGGCCGCCGGGCAGACGCAAACCATCGAGAAAAAGGTCGAAGCGCTTCCCGGGCTGTCCGATGCCCAGGTTGGCGCGCTTGAAAAGCGCATTCGGGAACTTCAGGCGAAGGCCGGATATACGTCGGATTACGATTCCTGGATCGCGAAAGTCACGCCGCCGGATTTGGAGTAGTTCCCTATCGAGCGAGTCAGCGCTGGGTTCGTCGCCCAGCGCTGCACATTTAGCGGCATTTTCGCGCTGCGTCGCCGGAAGTTATTGCTGCTGTGGCGGCTGCTGCATCATCTGCATCGGATTGAAGGGCTGCGGCGTGCCGACGATCTTGTCCTTCGCGTCGGTTACCAGCTTCGTCAGAACCATCGACGAATCCTTGCCCTGGTGCTTGACGATGCCGAGCGGCGCCGCCTTCGCGCTCACCCAGGTATCGCCTGATCCATCCTTCATGCGATAGTGTTCGCACGAAAACGTTCCGGCGGGCGTCGTGACCGACTCGGTGCCGACGTCTTCGGCGAGGCTCCGGATGTCCGAGGGCGTCGTGCTGCCGCCGTTCCCGTGGCCCATCTGTGGGTTCATCGGCATTTCCATGGGCGGGCGTCCTGCCATCTGCATGATCACCTTTTGCCCGGAGCCGCCGCCGGGAACGATCAGGACTTTCATCACCATTTCGCCCATCGGGCCCGCGTTCGTCGTCCACTCCATCCAGAAGCCGTCTTTGCCGTCTACTGATTCTTTTCCGACGATCGCATACTCGATCGACGTTTTCGGGCCGCTGGCCGGCTGAATGTCGTAGTCGGCGCCGGCGCCCACCGTCGGATTGAAAATGCCGCTCGGCATGGGCCGGCGCATTGCCATGCCCATCTGAGCGTTTGCAGTCGTCGCCAACGCCATGAACGACAGAGCGCACGCGCACAAAATCATCGCTTTGATGTTTTTCATGACACTCCCCCCAAGTCTCGCGAACCGTCGTGAGACACAAACCGAATGGCGCCATTGTAACTCGCCGCGCTCGATGTGCAAGGACAAGACGGAAGATGCGGTTCCTTAGTTCAACTCGCGGTAACTGATCAAGCGGATGCCGTGGTGTTCGATGGCGCGACGAACCTGGGGAGCCAACAAGCCGTCCAGTTCCAACTGCCGCTGCCGCTGAAGGCGGGAGCCCGTTTTCGCGAGATCTTCGTCGCAGACGCCCGGATGCAGCATGATTTCCGTTCGCCCTTCCGGAAGCCTGTCGATCAAATCGCACAACGCTTCTGGGCCGAGCTGCCCTGTGGCGGCAACACCCAGAAACGTCTCCGGCGAACGCAGCCCATACTTTTTCGAAATCGAAGCGAAATTCGCCGAAATCACGCGCACCGCTGCGACGGCCGCAAATTGCTTCGGCGAAGCGCCCGACTCGCCGCACATCTGTGTCCACGAGTCGCTCAGATATTCGGCCGGCTTGCGCACCCGAGTAATCCCAAGCTCCTGTGCCAGATTGGCAAGCACGTTCATGACGCGCGGGTGCGCATGCGTATGCTTGTGGGTGTCGAGGTGCGTCGGCTCGATTCCCGCGTCGCGGATCTTCTGGATTTGCGCGCGCAACTCGCGCTCGATGTCTTTCGTACGAATCGCGCCCGTGCTGACCTTTGCGACGAACAGACCCAGCGAAGCGGGCAAGCGCCCGCTCTTATCGACGAGTGACGGAATGTCTGTTGGCGAAGACACCGGCGTGCCGCCTGCCAACACAAGGTGACATCCAACGCCAAGCTTGCGATTTGCAAGCGCGTATCGCACGGCGTCTTCGAATGCCGGCCCGTTGGCCATCAAGGTCGTGCTCGTCAAAACGCCGTCGCGGAACGCATGGATGATTCCTTCGTTGACCCCTTTGGTCAAACCAAAATCGTCCGCGTTGAGGATCAACTCTTTCATTGTCAGGTGGTTGTTGCAGGGCGAGAGGAAAATATATCACGAGGAACGGCGAACCCACACTGAGCACTTCGCGCGCCACACGATCTCAAACACGGAGCGGATTGTGAATGTTCTGTAAAAGTTTTCAACAGTTCTGTTGAAAACTCGGTGGAAAAGCGCTCTTCGACAATGAAAATCGCTCGTCGAAATCGCATTTTATTGCTCGTTGCACACGTTCATGTGCACAGATTCTTCTCCCCGATCTCGATCCGAAAATGGGAATCCCAAATGGAAAAATTTCCTGCGCGGGAAAAGTCAGTACCAGTGTGGCGGAGGGTCCAGCTTGATCGGAACCGATTGTTCGCTCTGCGAAATCTCATACCACTTGCCGTACGTATGCCATCCTTTTGCAATCACTTGAATCAAAATTTTCCCCTGAGGAATTTCCGGAACTTTTACGGAGCCGTCCTGATTCGTCTTGAAATTCAGCTCTTCGAGTTTGTCGTGGCGCAAAAATCCGCCCGATGTGTAATAACGGACATAGACGCTCGCGTTTCCGACCGGCTTGTCGTTGGCGTCGGTGACGCGAATTTTCAGTCGCGTCATACCCGCATCGGTCGTCTGGTTTTCCGCCGGCTTATCGGACGAGGTGGATGGGTCAGGCGTGCTTGACGAATTCGACGTGCTGCTTTGCGCGGAAAGGATTGGCGTCGCGCTGAATAAAGCAAAAGTCAGCAGCGCCGTGCCAAAATGTGCCGGAAGGAATCCGCGGCGAATCATCGGCTTCATCGCGCTTCCCTTTTACTCCAATTGCCGCCGGGGCTCAAGTCCCACGTATGTAGCAGCATCGAAATCCTACGAGGATCGTAACAGCCGCCCTACGGACGAATCGAATCCGCCAGCCACGCCAGGTATTTGCGCGATCCGGCCGCGATCGGCAGCGCGATGATTTCGGGGACGTCGTAGCTGTGCAGCTGCTCGATTCTCTTCTGCAACAGCGGCATGCGCCGCCGCGACGTCTTCACGATGAGCAGGAACTCTTTGGCCGACTCGACCTTTCCCTTCCAGCGGTAGATCGACTGCACGCGGGCGTCGACGATGTTCACGCAGGCCGCGAGTTTCTCCTCGACGACGCCTCTGGCGATGCGCCGCGCTTCCTTGGCTGACCCGCACGTCACCAAAACCACGACTTTGTCGGTCATCGCCGCCGCTCTGCCGTCTTTACTCTTGAGCCGCGCACTGCTGTGATTACCCGATACTCGCGGCTTGCGTGCCAAGATACAATACCGTCCCATGGCTGGCCAAGCGATCCACTTCGGAACATCCGGTTGGCGCGGAATCATCGCCGAGGATTTCACGTTCGCCGGCGTGCGCCGAGCATCTACCGCCATCGCCGGCCACTTGCGCGCAAAAGTGAAGTCTCCCGTCGTGATCGTCGGCTACGACACGCGATTCTTTTCCGAGGAGTTCGCTCGCACGGCCGCCGGCGTTCTGCGATCGCACGGCTGCCGCGTTTTCATCTGCGGCGGAGCGACGCCCACGCCCACCATCGCGCACGCCATCATCCACGGCAAGCTCGATGGCGGCGTCAACATCACCGCGAGCCACAATCCGGCACAGTACAACGGATTGAAGTTTTCAGGCGCCGACGGCGGCCCCGCGCTCCCGGAGATTACCAAGGACATCGAAAAGCGCGCCGCTGCGATCCGAGACGACTCGAACGGTCACCACGAAATCCCCGGCGACTTCGAGCGCATCGATCCGCGCGAGCCCTATTTCGAGCAGCTCGAGCGCATGGTCCGCTTCGACGTTCTCGGCAAAGCGAAGGGTAGTTTCGTCTGCGACGCGGTTCACGGATGCGGCGCGGGCTGGCTCGACCGCATTCTCGTCGAGCATGGAATCTCCGTGACCGCGATTCGCGGCGGGCGCGACGTCCTTTTCGAAGGCACCGGCCCCGATCCCTCCGAAGAAAATCTCGCGCCGCTGCGCAAAGCAGTCTCGGAAAAGAAAGCCCTCGCGGGGCTCGCCACCGACGGCGACGCCGATCGCTTCGGCATCGTCGACCGCGACGGCGCGTTTGTTTCGCCCAATCACATTTTGGCGCTCGTCTTCGACTACCTGCTCGAAACGCGCGGGTACAAGCTGGGCGCCTCGCGCAGCGTTGCTACGACGCATCTGTTGGACGCCGCGGCGAAACTGCACGGCGTGCAGCTTTACGAGACGCCCGTTGGCTTCAAGTACGTCGGCCCGCTGCTGCGTGAGGACAAAATCGCCCTCGGCGGCGAAGAAAGCGCCGGCATGACAATCCGCGGCCACCTGCCCGAAAAGGACGGCGTTCTCGCGTGCCTCCTGGTTGCCGAAATGATTGCGGCGCGCCAGGCATCGCTCGCCGATCAGTTGCGCGATCTTTTCCGGCGCGTCGGGCGCGAGTTCTGGCCAATTCGCTTGAACCTACACCTCTCGGAGGACGCCCAGGCGAAGCTGCCACAGCGTCTGAAATCCGACTTCAAGGAGTTCGCTGGGCGCCGCGTCGCGCGCGAGAATCGCCTGGATGGTCTGAAACTCATTTTCGAGGACGGCGACTGGGTGCTCATGCGTCCTTCGGGCACGGAACCCGTGGTCCGCATTTACACCGAATCCGGCTCGATCGAGGCATCGCAGAAACTCGCCGATCAAGCGCGTTCATGGATCACACAATGACCAAACGCGCGCCGCAGAAACAACCTACGAGCTTCACGGAACACTTCGGCGATTTCGTCCGGCGGAATTGGAGCTGGTTCGTCGCCGCCGGCCTCGCACTCCTGCTGCTTCAGGACGTTTTTGGAACTCACGGAGTGCTCGCCATGCGGCGCTCGCAGCAGGAGGCGCGCGACGTGCAGCGGCAGATCAATCAGATCAATCAAGAGAATCGCCAGCTCGAAGAGAAAGTCAAGGCGCTGAAAACCGATCCGGCGGCCGTCGAGCGAATCGCGCGCGAAGAGATGGGCCTCGCGCGGCCCGGCGAGTACATTTTCAAGATTCAGCCCAAGTCAGGCGACGCTACTCAAAGCGCGCCCTCGCAGCCCGACGCAGCGAAGCAGCCCTAGCTTTCCGCAGCCGTTCCCGGCGAACTCCCGATATTTTCCGAGCGCAAGCGGCGAAACCACGCCCAGACTTCCGTGCCGCGTCCCTTGAACCGCGTCCGCGCAATCGAGAGCAGCACCATCGCCAAAGTGATTTCGATCAAGCCCAGCGTCGCAGCCCATATTCCCTGCGATTGCTTCGCCAGTATCGAAAACCGCCCATAGACGAATTCGATGTGCACCCAGTAGACGAGGAGCGATGTTTGCCCGAGTTGCATGAACGGGCTGAATCCGATCGCGCCAAGTCCCCAGCGGCACCACGCGTATCCGGCGACCGTGATCAGCGCCATGATTCCTACGCGCGCGAGGAAGAAGTTCGGGCTCGTGTGCCAGTAATCGTAAGTCGCATAGAGATGCCGCGGGCGCGCATCGAACCATTGCGACAGCAGAATCGCCGCCACCCCTCCCGCGCCGAGCACGGCCATAGCCCGCCCCGGATTCTTCGACGGCCACTCACTGAAAAGGAAAATGCCGATAGCCAGGCCGGCAAACGCAAATGCAGTCCAAGGGAAAATCGGGAATAGCCACGGTTGGGGCGCGTTGTAAATGTGCACACCGTCGACGTACGACTCGACGTACCACGGCAGCCAGTGCGGACGCCATGTCGTCCAAATCAGCGGCGTAAGAAGCGCGAATCCCGTCGCCACGCCCGCCGCGGCAAACGCGCTCGCGGTGCGCTCCTGCACGACCCAGCAAAGCAGGCCGAGCATCACGAGCGACAGCCCGATCACGTTCAGGACATCCACGCGCCCCAGGTCGGTCCATGGCGCCCCCGGCCAGCCCAACGCGAATTCCTGCACGCGAAAGAGCAGACCCAGCACGAACACCTCCGCGCCGCGCCGGACCATGCGCATCGCGATCGCTCGCGGCGTGGCGCCTTTGCGACGCATGATGTCCGCCACGAGGGCGCATGTCACACCCGAAAGAAAAATGAAGAGCGGCGCCGGAATCGTCCCGCTCAGTTGCGACCAGCGGAAAAACGAAGACTGGCGCGCCGCGCCGCCGAGCCACGAGTCGTAGCAATGCACCTCGAACATGCCGAAGCACGCGAGGCCGCGCAACCAATCGATGTAGGAGAGCCTTTGTGCTTGAGCCCGCGCCATGGAATCGTTCTTCACAGAATCGCCGAGCCTGAAATTCAAATCAAGCCCCTGTGCTGCAGACCGCCGGCAAGGTCCGGTAGAATCGCTTTCCGTGCCATCTTCCTCCAGGTCGAGGCAAGCCAGTGCGCTCGCAGTTGGAGCCGTGTGGGCGATTGTGGTGGCTGCTGCGGCGTTTCTCGGCTTGCGCGCCGGATTCAGCGGGCCGCGCTTTGCGGACGCCCTCGGCGTTGCCGCGGCGCTCTTTGCGTTCGAGCTGTTCCTCGCGCTGCCCAACGTGCAAAACGCCGTGCTGGCATCCTTCGGGAACCGCGGCGGCGCGCTCGCCCCGCTCGTGCCGCTCTTCGCCGTGCTCGTCTATGCATCCACCGTGGCGGGCGGCTGGCCTTGGATGCTGATCGGCGCGGCCTACGCCGTGATTCCCGCGTTGCTGCTCGCGACCAGCCGGAGCAAAGCGCCTGGTACGTGGGAAGACTACGCGGCGCTCCTCGTCCTCTGGCTGCCCGTCGAGTTTCGCTGGATGTATCGCTTCTTTCCTTACCCGCCTCCGCTCACGCACACGCTCACCATCCTGATGGCGCTCGGCACCGGCGTGGCTGCCTTCGTCCTTTTGCGACGCATGCAAGGCGTGGGTTACTCGCTCGAGTGGCGCCGCGGCTTTGCGTTTCACTTCGGCTTCAACTTCCTCGCCCTTTCGGCCAT
>DATJRU010000169.1:0-8663 GCA_035504455.1 Vulcanimicrobiaceae bacterium | reverse complement strand
GCGCTCGGCGATCTGCTCGTCCGTGAGCTTGCGCATCTCTGGCTCGAGCTCGTTGATCGCTGCGACCATAGGCGTGATCCGCTTGACGTCGCGCTCGTGCTTCGTGCCGATGAATTTCGCGACTACGCTGTCTATGACCTTCTCAACGTCCATGTCCGGTTTTTGCCGCCGAATCTTTCCGGGAAAGCACTCCCAATAACGATTAGATGCAGCTCGCCTTTGCATTGTAGCCGCTCGGGCAGCTTCCCGCAAAGCCGCGAGCCGCGCGAGTTGCCTGCGTGCGGAACTGCTACCGTAGCGCATCCGGCGCGTACAGTTTCTCGTGCAAAGTGAGCAATCACTTTGCGCCCGATGGGAGGTTAAGAGGGTGTCAGGTGGCCGGAAGAGGCCGGATTTGCGCAGTTTTGCCGTCTGTTGGGCTGGAGACCGTGCGACGACCCCACGGCCCGGTTGAAACCGCGTCGCGAGAGGTTCGGCTTTGATTAGTGCGGCGCTTTTTCGGCCGGCACGGCGGCCGGCTGCGCCGCTTCCGGCTCGACAGGAGCGGCGCCGAGCGCGGCGCGCACAGGCGGCGGGTCGGAAACCGGCTGCGCGGGGCTCGGTTTTAGGCACAGGGCCACGGCATCCGAGATACTTTGAGATTCCTGCTGCTTCATGGCTCGCCACTCGCCGAACGTAGCTTTCTCGCGCGCGATCCGCTCGAGGTTGCGGTTGATGGCCGCCATGTGCTGCAGCTTGGCGGTTTCGAGCTCGGCGAGAATCTGGGCGTTCTCTTTCGCTTTGCGCTCCCATTCCGCCTCGATCTGCTTTTTCCGCTCGGTCTCGTAGGAATCCAGGGCGTCCTGGCGCACTTTCGCGTCGCGCACAATCTCGTCGATCGGAATCCCGGCGGCGTCGAGCGCCATAAGGACAGCGGCCCGTTTCATTTCGTTCGGCAAGCCGCGGACGTGCTCGCTTTGGAGCATTTCAATCACTTTGTTGATGCCGTAGTCCTTGCGCGGAGACCTGATCCCGGACGTCCGGTAGACATCCTCAATTCCCAGCAGCTCGACAGGAAAACCACCGGCTTCTTCCTTTTTCTCGGGCGCTGCGGAAGCTTTCGGGGCGGGAGGTGTGGCTTCGAGCCGACGATTGCCGTTGTTGCCATTCACGTTTTCATTCTCCTCCGGAGCATCCTCTTTCGTGTTCCGGTTTGACAGGCCAAACCAATTGCGTCGCATAGGCTTCCTCTTTTTGCCGGCGTCCTTGTGTTCCGATTCTTCCGAAAGCGGCTTCGCCTGCGGCTCCACTTTCGTCGGACTGACGAATTCTTGCCGGCGTTCTCGCGTGCCGATCTCGCTTTCGATCTTTTCTCTTGTCGGGCGCACAGGCGTCGCCGCCTTGAGTTCCGCGGCACGCGGAGCCGGCTCCCGCTCCAATACCCGCTCGCTAGGAACAACTGGCCGCCTGCTACTTTGTGCCTTGGCGTTCAAAACGGGAGGACCGCTCGTTTTTGCCTCAGACCGCAGCGGCGCCGCCGTCGTAAGGATTTGGCCAACGACCGCGCCCGCCCTCTTGTCCCGCTGAATGCCTACAAGATAGGCGCCTTCGTTCGGAACGCAATACCGGGCCGTGCCGGTGAATTGGTCCCACCGGCCTCGAATTCCGAGCCTCGCCCCCACCTCAACCGGTATCCCGATCCGGATGCACGCGCCGCCTTCCGATCTGTTCTCCATGCGCGCAGTAACGGCGCGCAGCGCTCCGGTCTGATCCTCCCACCAAGCCTCGACGGCGATGAGCACCCGCGTGCGAGGCTCGCGCGCAGTTGGTTCCATGAGAATCGTATCGGCAGAAAGCTGAATCAATCTGAGGGCCAATATGCATCAGAAGTGTCGGACGTGGCACATGCGGGAGCCGTGGTTCGGGATTACGGGGAGTCAGGTTAGAGAACTGTTCCGGAACGAAACTGAGACTGGACCTGAAGCCCTTACCACATCATTTCCTGCCGCTCACGGGGCGGCCCTCGAGGTCGGCGAGAACCCACGCTGCCCCCGCAATTGCAAAGGTTTCGACGGTTTCGCTCCAGTTCGCCGGATCGTGAGGGTGAGAAAGGACCAATGGCGCCCACACGAGCAGCCCAAAGATGAGAAGCATCGCCGTCAACAGGCGGGCGGCGAGAGGCGCTTTTCGATTCGCTAGAAGAGCGACAGCGCCAAGCGCGAAGAACGCAGTCGTCGCCCCGGCCCAGAACGCCTGACCTGGCGGGAGCCATCTCGGGACAAGAGAGGCGGTCGGGTGGAAATAGACCGCTTGCTCGATGGCAAACGAAAGAACGCAACTGCCGAAGAAAATGCGGCTCATTCGATAGAGCGCCTCGCGAGTCCCAGGGGATGACACCCAGGCGTAGGCCATCGCCGCTCCGGTGGCCAGCGAAAACTGCTCGAAGAAATTGCCGTAGCTGTTGTAGACCCGTGGTGCGGCAACGATGGCCGGAAGGCACGAGACGGCAAAGATGAAATAGATCGTGGCAAGGACGACCGCGGCCGTTTGGGCGATGACGCGGAATTGAATCGCAACGCCGCCGAAGATTTCAGCGATGGCGGCGGCATAGGCTGCATAAAGGGGCACGTGCCAGCCGTTGTAGGCGTGCCAGGTGAGCGTGATGACGCCAAAACCGACGGCGGCCAACCCGAATAGGCGGCAGCCGAGGCTCGGCGCAGGCGAGGAATCGTTCATCGGATCATCTGTCCGCTACCAGAGGGTGCACCCAGCTTTATACAACGGGATCGGGTGCTGCGCCACGCGCCCGGACCGCGACTGCCGTAGCGGCGTGGACGTTTTTCCGGCGAGGGTGATAAGCTGTCGCCCCCGCGATTCAGGATCTGCACCAGGCGGGAGTTTGCGCAAGCGAACTACTCCAGCCCGCACAGGGAACATTGATGGCCTCTAATCCGATCAGCGCTCAGCTCACGGGATCGAGCGATGCGGTCACAACGCAGCCCGTCTCCTTGCCCCTCACCCGGGCGGCTATTTTTCTGGTTGTGACGATCCATCCTTCCGAAGAAGCTCGACGCGTGGTTCTCTCCTTCTGCGGCGATTTATCCGGCATTCTGCGCTCGGTCGGTTTTCGCGACCTGGATGCCGCCCTTTCTTGCATCATGGGCATCGGCTCGGAAGCCTGGGATCGCCTGTTCGGTTCGCCGCGGCCGGCGGAACTGCATTCCTTCCGCGAGTTTCACTCCGGCGCGCGCCACGCCATCGCCACGCCGGGCGATCTGCTCTTCCACATCCGATCGAAGCGCATGGACCTGTGCTTCGAGCTCGCGATGCACATCATGGAGCGCCTTGGAGCCTCCGTCTCGACGGCGGACGAAGTTCACGGCTTCCGCTACGTCGACAATCGCGACCTGCTCGGCTTCGTGGACGGCACGGAAAATCCCAGCGGCGGCGCGGCGGCGGATGCCGTCTTCATCGGGCCGGAGGATTCGGCTTTTTCAGGCGGGAGCTACGTGATCGTCCAAAAGTATCTTCACAACCTCGACGCGTGGAACAAGCTGCCCACCGAAACGCAGGAGAAGATCATCGGACGGGAGAAACTCTCCGACATCGAGCTGGACGACGCGGTGAAGCCCACAAACGCCCACAACGCGCTCACCGTGATCGAGGAGAATGGCAGGGAAGTCAAAATCCTGCGCGACAATATGCCCTTCGGGCGGCCGGGCCACGGCGAGTTCGGCACCTATTTCATCGGCTACAGCCGGACGCCGCGTATCATCGAGCAGATGCTTGAAAATATGTTCATCGGCAAGCCGCCCGGCAATTACGACCGGATTCTCGACTTCAGCACCGCGGCGACCGGGAACCTGTTTTTCGTGCCGACCGCGTCGTTCCTCGACGGCGTCAACCCGGATCAGCCGGAGGCCGCATCTTCCGAAGGGGAAACGCCTTCGGCCGAGCCTCAAATCGTGAAATCTCCCAACTCCACTGCGGCATCAAACGATGGCTCGCTCGGCATCGGGTCGCTGAAGGGCGAAGACGCCGGCGAGTAGACCAAGTATCGCTGGAGGTGTCGCATGGGAACAGCAAGCCAAAGCCTGCGCAAGGTCCTGGAGCAAGCGGAGGCAGACGGAGTCGCGGTTGGCCACTTTAACGTTTCGGATCTCGTGATTTTGAAGGCGGTTTTCCAGGCAGCGCGAGACAAAAGCGTTCCCGTGGTCGTTGGAGCGTCCGAAGGAGAGAGACAGTTTGCAGGCGACGAACAGCTCTCCGCGCTGGTAAAGAGCTTGCGCGACGAATTCGATTTCCCGATTTTCCTGAATGCGGACCACACGCACTCCCTGCAGAGCGCCGTGAAAGCCGCAAAGGCGGGCTTCGACTGGATCGTCTTCGATCTTTCGGCGCTGCCGTTCGAGGAAAATATCCGGCAGACCAAGGCCGCGGTCGAGAAATTGAAGGGGTTGCGTCCGGACATTTTGATCGAAGGCGAAATCGGCGATATCGGGAGCGGCTCGGAGATTCACGACGCGGCGCCCGATTTGCGGAAAGGGCTCACGACGCCCGAGCAGGCCAGGCAATTTCTGCAGGAGACGCGTGTCGATACGCTGGCTCCCGCCGTCGGCAATATGCACGGGATGCTGAAAACGATGGTCGCGGGGAACGCCAAGAAGCGGCTGGACATCGAGCGGATTCGAGCCGTCAAAGCGGCGGCGCCGGTCTTCCTGACGTTGCACGGCGGCTCCGGGACCGACGACGCGGACTTTCGCGAGGCGATCGAAGCGGGAATTACCGTGGTGCATATCAACACGGAAGTGCGGCTCGCATGGCGGCGCGGGTTTGATGCGGCACTGGCAGCTCACCCGGATGAGATCGTGCCATATAAGCTGCTGCCGGGAGTGGTCGACTCGATTCAGCAGGTCGTATCGAGCAGGCTGGCGCTGTTCAACGAGCCTCGGCGCGCGCGATCGGCCTCGCAATAACGAACGGATGCGTCATCGGGCACGCCGGGACGCGCGAGGCGCCGGCGGTGACGGGAGCTGCGAATCTTTCGTTTTGGCTGTCGTTGTGGGATCAGTTTGCCCAAGAGGAGAAAATTCTGATGAATAACCTGCATCGCGAGCTGGCTCCGATTTCCGACGCCGCGTGGGCTCAAATCGAGGAGGAGACCTCGCGGACGCTCAAGCGCTATCTCGCGGGCCGCCGCGTGGTCGACGTTGACGGGCCGGAGGGCTCCGCTCTTTCGGCTGTCGGGACGGGCCATTTGCGCACCATCGCAGCTCCGGCGGAAGGAGTGCTCTCGCGCCAGCGCGAAGTGAAAGCCCTGGTCGAGCTGCGCGTGCCCTTCGATCTCGAGCGCCAGATGATCGACGATGTGGAACGAGGCGCCAACGACCCCGACTGGCAGCCCGCGAAAGATGCCGCGAAGAAGCTGGCTTTCGCCGAAGACCGCGCGATCTTCGAAGGTTACGATGCCGCCGGAATCGTCGGCGTGCGGCAGGGAACGAGCAATCCACGGAAATCATTGCCCGCCGACGTACGCAAGTACCCCGAAGCGTTTGCGGAGGCGCTAAGCCAATTGCGCCTGGTGGGCGTGAACGGCCCGTACGCGATCTTGCTCGGCGCGGACGCGTACACCGAGCTGGCCGAGACCAGCGACTACGGTTATCCCGTGCTCGAACACGTGAAGCGGCTCGTCGAAGGCAAGATCATCTGGGCCCCCGCGATCGACGGAGCGTTCGTGGTGACCACGCGCGGCGGCGACATGGATTTTCATCTCGGGCAGGACGCGTCGATCGGATATCTGAACCACACGGATACGCACGTCCGCCTGTACCTGCAGGAAACTTTCACCTTCCTCTATCTGACGTCGGAATCCAGCGTCGCGCTGGCGGCCCCCTCGAAGTAGGCCTGCCGCAGTGGAGCCTATCCGCAACATGACCGACCGGCGATCTGGACTTGAAACCGGGGGCGGTTTATACGTTGTTTAGCATAGCCCGAGGGCATTCAAATGACAGCCACGCGCGCAACGGACTCCTCATTCGACGATGTTTCATACGGGCCGAAGTTTGACCGGCGCACGGTGAACGTCAGCTCGGCATTGCTCTCGATCTTCGTCGTCGAACTCCTCGGACTCTTCTGCATGGGCGCCTACCTGCTATTCCGCTGACGCCGGAGGAGCGTTGAAGGAACTCTTCGAGCTTCTTTCTCAAGCGCTCCGAGGCGAACTCGCAACAACCGTCGGAAGAGTCAATTTCGGCTTTGGCGTTATCCTCGTCGGGATGGTCGTGGCTCTGCTTACAGGCCACTCAATCGAATACATCGGCGATTTCGTTTTGCGGCTGGTTGGGAAAAGGCCCCGGCCTCGAGAGGCGCACGACACGAAATTCGCCATCATTTCAGTAATCGTATTTCTGATTATCTCGTTGATTATTGTTGCGGCGAATTCGCCGCGCCTGCCCGCCTAATTCGACAGGGTGCATTGCGGCCGTGACTTAGGTAGTGGCAGAGGACGCCTGGGGCGCGCCGGGAAGACGGATCAGGCGCGCTTCGGTCACCGACGGCACGCCCAGAATCTCGTCGACCACGGAGCGGCTGACTTCGCCATCAAGGCCCACGAGCGCAAGAGCGTCCGCGCCGCCCGCCGGCGCGCGGCGCCCGAGGGCAAACGTCGAAATATTGATGCCGAGGTCGCCGAGCGCGGTGCCAATGCGGCCGATCACGCCGGGGACGTCGATATTGCGGGAGAGCAGCAGCGTGCCCTCGAGCGGCGATTCCAACGCGATGCCGTCCAGCGAGAGAATGCGCGCGGACCCGTCTTGCGCGACGGTGCCTTCGAGCGAAAATTCGCGGCCGCCCGCGCTATCGGAGATGGACACTTCGACCGTATTGGGATAGCCGCGCTCGCGCCGCCGCGTGGTTTCCTGCACGACGATCCCGCGCGCCGCGGTTTCATCCGACACATTCACCAGATTGATGTTTTCGTCGAGAACGGCGTTCAGCGCGCCCATCAGCACGGCCCTGCAAATTATATGCGAGCCGATTTCGGCGGGCTCGCCCGAATATTGTATGCGGACCCGGTTGAAGCTGCGCGAAGGCGCGGCCTGCGCGGCAAACGCTCCGAGTCGTTCGCCCAGCTCGAGGTAGGGGCGCAGACGGCGGTATTGGTCCGGCGAGAGCGCCGGCATGTTGACCGCGTTGCGGATCGTGCCTTCGGCGAGGTAATCGCGGAGCTGCTGTGCGATGGCCGTGCCGACCTCCTCCTGGGCCTCGGCCGTGGAGCCGGCGATGTGCGGCGTGGCGATCACGTTGGGCATCCCGACGAGCGGCGAGTTTTTCGGCGGCTCCTGCGCGAATGTATCGAGCGCGGCGCCGGCCACGTGCCCCGATTTGAGGGCTTCGGCGAGCGCGGCCTCGTCGATCAATTCGCCTCGCGCGCAATTGACGAGCCGCACGCCCTTTTTCATTTTGGCGATGGTGGCTGCGTCGATCAGCTTTTCGGTTTGGGCGCTGAGAGACGTGTGCAGCGAGATCACGTCCGAGCGGGCGAGCAGATCGTCGAGCGGGAGGAGCTCGACCTCGACTTCGGCCGCGACTGCGGGAGCGACGAAGGGATCGTAGGCCAGCACTTTCATTTCGAGCGCGCGGGCGCGGCGGGCCACTTCCGTGCCGACGCGGCCCAGGCCGACGAGGCCGAGCGTCTTGCCGCGCATCTCGGTGCCGGAGAACGCGGACTTTTCCCACTTGCCCGCGTGAATCGAGGTGTTGGCCTGCGGCACGGCTCGGGCGAGGCCCAGCATCAGCGCGAGGGTGTGTTCGGCGACGCTTACGGCGTTGCCTCCCGGCGTGTTCATCACCAGGACGCCGCGGCGCGTGGCGGCATCCACGTCCACGTTGTCCACGCCGACGCCCGCTCGGCCGATGGCGCGAAGGCGCGTCGCTTTCTCGAGCAGCGCAGCCGTCACTTTGGTGGCGCTGCGGACCACGAGCGCGTCGGCATCGGCGAGTTCACTCGGGAGCGCGGCGGCCGCCGGCGTAAGCACGTCCCAGCCGGCATCGCGCAGGAGCGCAATGCCACGTTCACTGATTTTGTCGGCAACGATAATTTTCATGGGGCAACAAGGTTATCGGGCGTGCGCGGCCGTGTCAATTACGCTTGCGCGCGTGGCAAAGCGAACGTGTGATATTCTTTTTGAACACCAAGAAGGGCATACACGACAAAAATGGGATACATCGAACGCATCCAAACCGACTTGACTGCCGCCATGAGGGAGAAAGACGAACTCCGGCTGAGCGTGCTGCGCATGGTGAAAAGCGCGCTGAAGAACAAGGAAATCGAGAAGATGCATCCGCTCGACGACATGGAATCGCTCCAGGTGCTGCAGACGCTGGTGAAGCAGCGCCGCGAGTCCGTGCATCAGTTCACGCAGGGCGGGCGCAAGGATCTTGCCGATAAAGAAGCCAAGGAAATCCTGATCATCGAGGAGTATCTGCCGGCGGCGCCGAGCGATCATGAAATCCATCGCGCGATCGAAGAGGCCATTGTCGAGGCAGGCGCGGACTCGCTGAAGCAGATGGGCGCCGTGATTAAGGCGGCGCGCACGAAACTCGAAGGCAAAGCGGTCGACGGCAAGGTCCTGAGCGACCGCGTGCGCGACCGGCTCAGCGGCAAGTCCTGAAGCGCGCGAGGC
>DATJRU010000168.1:0-11658 GCA_035504455.1 Vulcanimicrobiaceae bacterium | reverse complement strand
ATCGACCGCCACGTCGACCTGCCCGAAGGCACCGTGATCGGCTACGACCCCCAAGCGGACAAAGCGCGCTACTCCGTCTCCGAAGGCGGCGTGGTCGTCGTCGTCCGCCCCGAGTCCCTGATCGAAGAACCCGAGTGATCGCGCCCTTGGCGACGCAACGGGATTGCCTTACACTTTCGTCCCCGGCCGGAGCGCGATGGAGCTGTGCTGTTTAGGGGGTCGGAGCTTTTAGCTCCGACATTTCAACGTTGCAGAGAACCGGGCTTCAGCTCCTGAAGACACTCTTCTCTCGTAGCGAACGAAGCAGCCATTTCCCAGGGAGAAACAATGTCCACGAAAATTGTCGCTGTTCACGGCCGCCAGATTCTCGATTCGCGCGGTAATCCCACAGTCGAGGCGGACGTTCGCCTCGAGGGAGGAGCCTTCGGCCGCGCCGCCGTTCCCTCCGGCGCCTCGACCGGAGAGCATGAGGCCAACGAGCTGCGCGACGGCGACAAGTCGCAATATCTCGGCAAGGGCGTGCTGAAAGCCGTCTCGCACGTGAACGCGGAAATCGCCGCCGCCGTCAAAGGCCTCGACGCCGCCGATCAACCCGCGCTCGACAAGCGCATGATCGACGCCGACGGCACGCCCACCAAATCCAAATTCGGCGCCAACGCCATCCTCGCCGTCTCGATGGCCGCCGCGCGCGCGGCCGCCCATGCCGCCGGCCAGCCGCTCTACAAATACCTCGCGAAATACTCGGGCGATTCTTCGGCGAGCACGCTTCCGGTCCCGATGATGAACATCCTCAACGGCGGCGCGCATGCCGACAATTCCGTCGACGTGCAGGAGTTCATGGTGATGCCGCTCGGCGCTCCGAGCTTTCGCGAAGCCCTGCGCTGGGGCGTGGAAGTCTTCCACAATCTCAAGGCCGTGCTGAAAAGGAACGGCTACTCCACCGCCGTCGGCGACGAAGGCGGCTTCGCGCCCAATCTCAAATCCAACGAAGAGGCGCTCGAGCGCGTCCTCGAGGCGATCACGGCGGCCGGCTACAAGCCCGGCGAGCAGATCGCGATCGCGCTCGATCCCGCCGCGAGCGAGTTCTACGACGGCGCGGCGAAAAAATATGTTTTCAAGAAGTCCGACAAGTCCGCGCGCACGTCCGAGCAGATCGTGGAATTCTGGGGCAATTGGGTGCGCCAGTATCCGATCGTCTCGATCGAAGATGGCCTCGCCGAAAACGATTGGGACGGCTGGAAGCTCGCCACGCAGCAGCTCGGGAAAAAGATTCAGCTCGTCGGCGACGATATTTTCGTGACCAATCCAAGAATTTTCGCGCGCGGGATTTCCGAAGGCGTCGCCAACGCGATCCTGATCAAGCTGAATCAGATCGGCACGGTGACGGAAACCATCGAGGCCGTCGAGATGGCGCGCAAGTCGAACTACAACGCGATCGTCTCGCATCGCTCGGGCGAAACCGAGGACGCCTTCATCGCCGATTTCGTCGTCGCGATGGGCACCGGCCAGATCAAGACCGGCTCCGCCTCGCGCACCGACCGCATCGCCAAATACAATCAGCTGCTGCGCATCGAGGAAGAGCTCGGCCCCGCCGCTCGATTCCCCAGCCGCTCCGCGCTCGCTGCGAAGTAGAGCCGCGAAAACCGGAGCAGCGGCCTAGCGCCTACGGCGCGCGGCGTTCCGCTTGCCGCGTTTGGCGGGTTTCGGGCTACGGACCAAAGCGCCAGCGAGGCTCTGCCCCATGTACCCGAACTCACCTCCTTTTTCGAACATCCTCTCGGCATGCTTGACGAACTCGAGCGCGAGCGTCGCGTGCTCGTTCTTGCGCCAAACGATGTGTACGGGCATCACCGCGGCCGGTTCATCCAGCAGGCGCGCGGTCAAGCGATCCGCAAACGATGGATAGTAGGGATTCTCTCCTACTGCGATGTAAATGCCTTTGCCGGACGCCACGAGAATCGCACCGGCCTCGTCATAGGGCATCGTTGCGGTGGGAATCACCTTGGGAGAAATGCCCGCCTCGCGGTACAGCTCCAGAGTCTTGTCGTCGAACCCGGGGGAGACGCGCCGGTCGATCATCAAAAGATTCTCCTGGGCGAGGTCCTTGAGCCGAAGGCGCGCTCGTTTGGCGAGAGGGCTCGCCTTTCGGAGGACGACGGAAAGCCTTTGCTGAAACAGCAGCCTCGACGTCAGTTGCGGATTGTCGAGCGGAGGCCGCATGAAGCCCACGTCGATCCTGCGATCATCGAATGCCTCGCTTTGAAAGCCGGAGGCGATGTCCTTCACGTCGATTTCTACCGCCGGGAACAGCCTCAAGTAACCGCTCATGATCCGGCTCACGATGTCGCCCAAGCCCTTGGCGATGCCCAGGCGCAAGGTGCCCGCCACGCCGGCCTCTACCTGCCTGGTGGCCTCCACTGCTTGCGCGGCGCGCTGAAGCACCACGCGTGCTTCGGTCAACAGCCGGCTTCCGGCGCTGGTGAGGAACACCCGGCTGCTGTTCCGGTCGAGGAGCTGGGCGCCGATTTCGAGTTCGAGATCGCGCACCTGCCGGCTCAATAAAGGTTGGGTGATGGCGAGACGCTTCGCGGCTTTGGTGAAGTTCAGCTCTTCCGCAACCGCCACGAAGTATCGCAGGTGCCGGAGTTCCATAGGTTCGTGCGATTGTACTGAAACCCCATTTCCACAAGCAATGTCCAATAAGCATTCATACGATGTTAGGAAGGCCTTGACATTGTTTTTCCGAATGTGTATTCGTGACCGGCGCTTGGCACGCTGCTTGCGCCGGCCTTCAGGTGACACGGTCATGCGATGGAAACGTTCGCTCGCACAGGGGGATCTCGTGAGTCTTAAAGTGATGCCATGCGTACGGCTTGCATTTTTCGTCGCGGCGTTTTTTCCCGTCGCGGCGCTCGCGCAAACGCCTTGCGAAAAGCTGGCCGACGTCCCGCTGACGAATGCCACGATCACGTCGGCGACTTCGGTGGCGGCGGGCAGCTACAAGCCGCCTGCCGCTCCCGGACTGCCCGCGCTCGGCAAAGACTTGCCGGCTTTCTGCCGCGTGGCCGGCGTCGCGAAACCCACAAGCGACTCCGAGATCCGCTTCGAGGTGTGGCTGCCCGTCTCCGGCTGGAACAACAAGTACGAGCAGGTGGGCAACGGCGGTTTCGCCGGGACGATTCCCTTCGGCGCCATGGGAGCGGCGCTGCTCGACGGCTTCGCCACCGCCGGCACCGACGACGGCCACCCCGTCGCGCCGAACGCGAAGTGGGCGATCGGCCATCCCGAAAAAGTGAAGGACTTCGGCTACCGCGCCGTCCACGAGACCTCGGTGCAGGCCAAAGCGCTGATCCGCGCGTTCTACGGCCAGCAAGCCGCGCACGTCTATTTCGTCGGCTGCTCGGAAGGCGGCCGCGAGGGCCTCACAGAAGCGCAGCGCTATCCCGACGACTTCCAGGGCATCATCGCCGGCTCTCCGGCGATCAATTGGAACCACCTGCAGACGCGCGGCCTTTGGGATTCGCTCGCGCTGCTCGCAACGCCCGAGAGCTACATCCCGCCCGCGAAGCTGCCGATCCTGCAGAACGCCGCGATTGCCGCGTGCGATACACTCGACGGCGATAAGGACGGCTTCATCGAAAATCCTGCCGCTTGCCATTTCGATCCCGCCACCGTTCAGTGCAAGGGCGACGAGGCATCGGACTGCCTCACCGCCGCCCAGGTGGCGGCCGCGAAAAAAATCTACGAGCCGCTCAAGAATCCGCGCACCGGCGCCCTGATCGAGGCCGGATTTTCGCCCGGCAACGAAGCCTTTCCGGCAAACTGGCCCGTCTGGATCACCGGCCAGAGCGCACCGGCGCTTGGCGTGCAGAGACTCTTCGCCTACCAGTTTTTCGCCGACATGGTCTTCGAAAATTCGCAGTGGGATCCCAAGAGCTTCAACTTCGATAGCGACGTGAAGCTCATGGACGACAAGCTCGGCGCGGACCTGAATTCCATGGACACGAATCTTCGCGCGTTCAAGGAACGCGGCGGAAAGCTGATCCAGTACCACGGCTGGAGCGACGCAGCGATTCCCGCGCTGGGCAGCGTCGAATATTTCGAGTCTGTGCAGAAGACGATGGGCGATACGAAAAGCTTCTACCGCCTGTTCATGGTGCCGACGATGTCGCACTGCGCGGGCGGCCCCGGGGCCACGATGTTCGGCAACGCCGGCGGATTCGCCGCTCCGCAAGAAGACGCGGACCACGATGTCGTAATGGCTCTCGCGCGCTGGGTCGAAGAAGGCAAGGCGCCCGACCATATCATCGCCTCGGGCTACGTCGACGGCAATCCGGCCAAGGGCGTCGCCATGACCCACCCGCTCTGCCCCTATCCCGAGCAGGCCGTCTACAAGGGCTCCGGCGACACAAAGGACGCCGCCAACTTCGTCTGCCGCCGCCCCGCAAAGTAGCGCCGGTCTGCCCTGACGCAGGAAGGGCGTCCCACCGGCTCTTCGGTTCTTGGTGGCGCCGGCAATCCTGCCGGTGCTCCTATCCAGCGCGAATCGCGAGCAACGCGATTACATACGCGGGCGCGACAATATCGAAATAGAGCATCGGGCCCGCATTTGCCGGCGCATACGGTTGTCCAATGTGGATTCGGTGCAGGTGAACTACGGCGGCCCCAAGCAGAAAGATGCTCCAGCCAATCGCTGTCGCGGTCCAGAATCCGCCGCGAAATCGGAGGCAGAGCAACCCGAGGACGCCAAACGCAAGGTTGGCAACCGCGACTTCATACTGAAACGGATTCCCTGCCGGCCAGCCGATCGAGGCAGCCACGGGCCCGGCTCGCATCGTGTGCCCGAGGAATCCGACAATCCCGCCGAGCCCCACCGGAAACGCGAATGCGTATTGCAGCAGCACGTCGGCAACGCGCTGTCGCGTGCGCGGCTGCTTTTGCAGCGCGACGTGGATCAGCGCCAGGAGGAATCCCGCGATGCCGAGAACCACGAAGGTCATCGAGCGCCTGCTCTCGCTCTCACTTCACGAGCGCGATCTCGAATCCCACGTTCTCCTCGCGAATGAGGTAGCTTGTGAATCCGCTCTCCACGATGAACTTTTCGAATTCTTCGCGGGTGTAAGCCCGCTTGAGCAGCATCACGCGAAAGCTCAGCTTGATGAACGCCGAATTCAGCGCGCCTACGTGCATGTTGTCGACGTAGGCGTCGATTTCCTTTTTCGGCGTGTCTCGCCGAAGGTCGATGATGATCGCGCGGCCGCACGGCTTCAGGACGCGCCGCATTTCCGCGAGCGCCTTCACGGGCTCTGAGAAGTTCTTGAACGCCGCCCGGCACACGATCAAATCGAATGCCCCGTCCGCAAAGGGCATCGCCGACGCATTGCCGCGGCGGAAATCGATTTTCACGCCGGCTTCGGCCGCGTTCCGCTGCGCGATTTTCACGAAGGTTTCGCTGATGTCGAGCCCGGTGACGCTGTAGCGCCCGAATTTCGCCAGCTCGATCGAGAGATATCCGGGCCCGGGCGCCACTTCGAGCACGCTCGCGCCCGCCGGCAGATGTTCCGCCAGCCGCGCGGCCAGCTTCTCGAACTCCGCGTAATCCTTGCGCGTCGTCTTCGCGTACCACCGCGCGATTCCGCCTTCCATTCCCATTCCCTTGTAGCCCTTGGCTTCCATCGGTTTCTCCGTCGCCCCTCTGTATCTACGTTCGCCATCGCGAGAAATTTCGCGTCACGTTTTCAGATGGAAGCGGCGGGTTCAAGCCCCGGAACGGGGCGCAAGACCGTAGCCCATGGCATCAGCCGTGGGACCTCGGGTGGGTGTGAAGTTCAGCCTGCGAAGCAGGCGACAGAACCGTCAGCGCACGGCTTCAAGACCCGCTAAAAAACATGCGACCGCGGCGACCGCGCCCGCGCGCCTTGACACTACCCGGCCTGCACGCTAGGTTTTCTCGGCGCGTCTCTGCGAGGACGATTGAAAGCGTTTCGGAAATTCATGCAGCGCATGCCGTTCTACGGCGCCTACAAATCCCTCAGCCACTATCCCGATTACTGGTATTGGAAGCTGCGCCGCAATCCGGTGCGCTCGCCGCACCTGCTGAAGCAGCGCACAGTGATCGACTACGCGCGGAAATTCGGGCTGCGCACGCTCGTCGAGACGGGCACGTACTACGGCGAAATGGTCGCCGCGGTGAAAGATCATTTCGACCGCGTCTACTCCATCGAATACGATCCCGCTCTCGCGCAACGCGCCGTCCGCCGCTTCGAGCGCGACCCGCGCGTCAAGATTCTCGAAGGCGATAGCGCCATCGTCCTGCCCGAGCTGTTGAAATCACTCGCCGCGCCCGCGCTTTTCTGGCTCGACGCCGGCTACTGGGGGTGGGACCAGCTCCATCGCGATCCCGAGCGCCTCTCCGTCGAAGTCGAATCCATCCTCACCCACACGGTGAAAAACCACGTGATCCTCATGGACGACGCGCGCATGCTCAACGGCCAAAACGGCGCGCTCACCTTTGCGGAGTTTCAATCACGCGTGCTGGCGCGCTTCCCCGGCCGCGCGGTCGAACTCCGCTACGACATCGTCCGCATCACGAAGAGGTGAGAGGTCGCAGGTCATAGGTGGCAGGCTCAACCCAACACCAGGAGTTCGCGGGGTGCGAGAGCGGTTATTCCTGAGACCTGCCACCTGTAACCTGCTACCCACCACCTGCCTTTACTACTTCGCGAAAGTCCCATTGCCCGCACAAGGCGCTCCGCTCAGACTCGGGGAGGGTGGCACATGACTAACCGAGTACAACGGGAATTCGAGCGCGCAGCTAACCGCCTCGCCGAAATCTGGTCTTACGTGGTCGCTGTGGTGGCGTTTGTCTTAATCATCCCTTTGAGCCTTTGGTTTGCTTGGTCTCGCCACCCGAACGGAGTCGAAGTGATGTATTCGGTCGCGGAGACAATCTCCTGCGTTTCCTGGGGGTTTACGTTCGTCTCCATGCTCCAGCTCAACCGCAGTCTCCGGAGGCTCGGGCTGAGCGGCACTGACGCGAAGAGCCTGTTTTCAGGGTCTCGCCCCGCCAATTCTGACGAACTGACGGCGTGGAAGTGGGGATGGCGATTCATGTACGGAATAATTGCGGTTCTTGTCTGCATGATGGCGTTGCCCGCGATTTCGTGGTTTACGGGGAAGTAAGGATGACCGGAGCCTCAACGCCGTACTCGACCGCGGATGATTCTTCCTGCCACCTGTAACCTGCTACCCACCACCTGCCTTTACTACTTCGCTCAAGTCCCATTGCCGCAGCCGTTTGCACCGGCCATCCTGATCCACAAGGACACCCATGGCCACGACAACCGACCTGCAAGCATTCGCCGCGACGAAGCTCGGCCTCCAGCAGCCGGGCGATCCGCCCGTCCTGCTGAACCATCCGACGCAGAGCGCCGCGCCGATCGACGGCTGGAAGTCCGCGCTTTTCGGCGTACCGTTCATGGCGGTGGGCGTGGTCGTGAGCTTCGCCGCATTCAATGGCATTCACGCCCACAAGAACGCGCCCGACTGGGTGATCGGCGTCTTTGCGGGAGCGTTTCTCTTCGGCGGCCTCTTCTTTTTCATTCACGGCATCCGCGGCATCGTCCGCAAAGCCGCGTGGAAACGGGCCGCCGCTCGCCTGCCCGGCGAACCCTGGCTCTACGATTTCCGCTGGCACCGCGAGGGCGTCGCGTTTTCGGCGTTCGATGAAATGCTGCGGCGCCTCATTGGCGCGCTCGCGTGGAACGCATTCCTTGCGCCCTTCGCATGGGTAGGAGTCACGCACTCGTGGCCGTTCCTCGCGGTCGCGATTCTTTTCGGCCTGGCCGGCATCTACTTCTGGTACCGCTGGTGGACGATGCTCGTCGACCTGGTGCGCTACGGCAACAGCTACCTCAGCTACCAGGGCTTTCCGTACTCGCTCGGCAGCACGCTGCACGCGCAACTGCGCACGCCGCGCCACGTCGAGAAAATCGACGAGCTCAAGTTCACATTGCGCTGCGTCCAGGAAAAGTACGTCACCACCGCCGGCCCAGACAACCGCAGCCAGACGCAGGTCGTCTGCTTCGAACTGTATAGCCAGGTGGCGACGATCGATCACGCGCGGCTCGCCAGCCTCGCGGGCGGATCGATTCCGGTCGAATTCTGCGTGCCCGCCGATCAGCCCTCGACTAACCTCGCGGCCACTCCGCCGATCTATTGGGAAATTGAAGCAAACGGGAAGGCCCGCGGCGCGGATTACCAAGCCTACTTCCTCGTGCCGGTCTACAAGACGTCCTGAAGCTATCGCACCGATTCGCCGGCCGGGCGCGCTGTGTCGTTTCCCGGCTCCGCCTTAATCGCGCGATGGCTGAACGTCGGCAGCAGCACCAGATCGCTCGCCGGCACGTGCTCGGTCGGGCGCCCCGCCTTGCGCCACGCCGCCAGCCCGCCCACGATCACGAACGCGTTGAATCCTTGTTCCCTCAGCGTATGCGCCACACGGGCGCTGGTGGCTTCGCGCGCTCAAGTACAGTAAAGGTAGATGTCTTTATCTTTAGGCAGCTTGGCAATCTCCTGTTCGAGATTGTTCGGCTCGATGCGGATCGAGCCTTTCATGCGCATCGCGCCCGGGTCGTAGTAACCGTGGCTGCGCACGTCCACCAGCAGCACGTGCGACGCGTCCTGCGATTGCAGCTTTTTCGCGAGTTCCTGCACCTGCACGCGCGGCACCACGCGAAACACGCGATTCTTCCGGTAAATCCGTATGCGGTAAATGGTGAAGACGACCGCCGCGATAATCACCACGATCGCCACCACGTGCCCGGCCGTCCGGAACCCGCGGGTGATCGCCGCGATGAAATCACGGAAGACGTAGCCGACGGTGCCGTACGCGAGCACGTACAGCGAGGCGCCGCAAAAATCCAGTCCGAGAAACTGCCAGAACGGCATCTTCATGCTGCCGGCCAGCGGCGGCGCCATCGTATTGACACCCGGGACGAACTTCGCGAAGAGCAGCGCGTAACGCCCGCGCTTATAGAACGATTCCGCCGAGCGCATGATGCACGTCTCGGGATTGACCGACACCTTGCACAGGAAGCCGAGCAGCGCCCATCCCGTCCGGTCGCCGAGCGTGTAGAGGATAGTGTCGGCGGCCATCATCGACGCGACGCAGAACAGCAGCGCCTCCGGGGCGCGCAGCGCGTGCGACGCCGACGCCGCCCCGCCCGCCACCAGCGCCAGCGACGCCGGCACCGGCAGCCCGATGGCCTCGCAAAAGACGAAAAACGAGATGACGATGTAGCCGTGGTGAAGGACCAGGGTGATCGGATCGAACATACGTTTCTACCTTAGATTCGCCTTCCGTCACTTCGATTCGCCGCAATCAATTCCTGCCGGCAGCGTCCCGAACGGGCCCTTGCCGTCCGTATCCTGCTGCGAATGCTTGGTTTGCCGCTGCCCGTCCGTCGATTGTGACGCAGATCACATCGATCCGTAATCCCAGTCACCGCTCGGTTTACGCCTGGATGGGATTGTATCCCAGTCAGCGCGGGAACAGGGCTCGCCCCCGGGGACGCGGGTCGGGAGCATCCGGCGAGTGCCGCACTGGCAAATGACGATTGCTGGAGCGTCTTATGAACGTCGCAACAACCGCAGCGGAAAATACCCCAACGCCGGCTTCCATCGAATTCGGCCATCACGACCTCCCCATTCCCGGTACCTACATCTTCGATGGCGAAGCGGCCATGAAGGGCTACAACCTCAACAAAATGTGCTTCTCGTTCAACGACGCCGCCAATCGCGAGGAATTCAAGCGCGACGAACGCGCCTACTGCCGCAAGTACGGCCTGACCGACGCGCAGACGAAGGCGATCCTCGAGCGCAACGTCCTCGACATGATCCACAACGGCGGCTGCATCTACTACCTCGCGAAATTCGCCGGCATATTCGGCCTCACCGTGCAGGACGTGGGCGCTCAGCAGCGCGGCATCTCTGTCGATGAATTCAAGAAGATGCTGAAAGCGCAAGGAGAATAACCATGGCACGCGTCGTTGGCGGACTCACCACATCGCATATTCCCGCAATCGGCAACGCGGTTCCCAGAGAAGAGCAGCTGGTCAACGATCCCTACTGGAAGGAATTTTTCGCGGCGTATCCGCCGGCGCGCGCCTGGCTGCGGCAGGCCAAGCCGGACGTCGCAGTCGTCATCTACAACGATCACGGCCTGAACTTTTTCCTCGATAAGATGCCGACCTTCGCCATCGGCGCTGCGCCGAAATACCAAAACGCCGACGAAGGCTGGGGCATTCCGACCATCCCTCCATTCGAGGGAGATCCCGAGCTCTCCTGGCACATCATCAGCACGCTGGTGCAGGAAGAATTCGACGTGACCTCGTGCCAGGAGATGCTCGTGGACCATGGCTTCACCGTCCCGATGTCGCTCTTCTGGCCCGGCAACACCTACCAGGGCGTAAGGACCATCCCGATCTGCATCAACACCGTGCAACACCCGCTGCCTTCGCCGCTGCGCTGCTTCAAGCTCGGCCAGGCGATCGGCCGGGCGATCGAATCCTATCCGAAAGACCTGAAAGTGGTCGTGCTCGGCACCGGCGGCCTTTCGCACCAGCTCGACGGCGAGCGCGCCGGCTTCATCAACAAGAAGTTCGACGAGTTGTGCCTCGACAAAATCGTGAACGAGCCCAGCGTCCTCACTCGCATGTCCATCCATGAACTCGTTCGCGAGGCGGGGGCGCAGGGAGCGGAATTCATCCTCTGGCTGGCGATGCGCGGCGTGCTGCACCACCGCGTAAAGAAAGTCCACAGCAGCTACCACATCGCCATTTCGAATACCGCGACAGGTCTTCTCGTTTTGGAGAACGCAGCCTAGGCGAGCTTGTCGTGGGACGGGGATTCGCGGCGTGCGGTAGCCTCCCTCAGCACCCGGTCGCGAGTCCCCTCTTTATTTCTGCGGCCCCGGCAATTCCGTGATGGCCAGCTTCAAGCCCGCCCTCCTCTTCCCACCGAAATTCCTCCTCGGCCTCTCCGCGTCCTCTGCGTCTCAGCGGTGAATCCTCGCCTTTGGTCTCCGTGCTCTCCGTGCCCTCCGTGCTCCTCGGTGCACTCTGTGTTGAGTGAGGCGTTCAAACCGGCGACTCCTCCAATCAAGGCGCGCACAGCTTTACCGAAAGACGTGAATCCCGCCGCCCGGTGCTAGAATCCAATCGCTGGCGGCAACATCCGGAGGGCGAACATGCTGGAAGCAACCACCGTTGTAACACCCGCGCGGTTCGAGCAAGGCCTCACCTGGGCCAATTTCCTGGCAAGCGCGACCGTCAATCGCGACAAATTCGAGAAGTATTACAACGACCCGGCGGTCACCGACGACGATCTCGCGTTTTTCAAGAAGGCGGCCGCGCAACCCAACGGCCCCGCGCGGATCCTGGCGCTCGCCGAGGCATGGTGCGGCGACGTCTACCGCGAGCTGCCCACCATCGTCCGCATCGCCGAAGCCACCGGCGCCGATCTGCGCATCTTCCTGCGCGACGAAAATCCCGACATCATGGACGAGTACCTCTTGAACGGAAAATCGCGCGCCATCCCCGTCTTCATTTTCTACACCAAGGACACGCGCTACATCGCGCACTTCACCGAGCGCTCCGC
>DATJRU010000167.1:0-6626 GCA_035504455.1 Vulcanimicrobiaceae bacterium | reverse complement strand
TCCAGATGTGCACGGCCGCCCACATCGTCCGCCGCGAAGAGACGGACCTGCCGGGCTGGCAGGGATACGCCGCGAGCTTCGACGACTTCGCCCTGAAGCGCGACGACGTGATCCCCCTGCGCTATCGCACCGCGTAGCTCTGAGCTCTCGACTATCGTAGTAGCACCGACAGCTACGCCTGAGCTGTTGCCTCGTTCGTTTAGCGCGTCCGCGATCTGATACGATTCCCTGCTGTGAGCCCAAGAAGACTTCGTGCGCGCGTGGTCCTTCTCGATTGGGATGGCACGCTGCTGAATTCCTACACTGCGGATTCGCGGGCGTATCTCGCAATGTTCCGAGAGCTTCAGATCGAGTGGGGGCTGGCCGACCTGAAGCGTCATTACTCTCCCGGCTGGTACCAGGTGTATCGAGCCGCAAAAGTTCCGAAGCGGCGCTGGGCGGAGGCTAACCGTCTGTGGCGGGCCGCCTACCTTGCCGAGCGGCCCCGGCTGCTGCCTGGGGCGCGACTCGCCGTTCGCGCCCTTGGCCAGAGCTTCACGCTGGGCATCGTGACCAGCGGGAGCGGCGACCGGGTGCGCCCGCAAATCCGCGGCTTCGGCCTCGCAGATTATTTTTCGACGTGCGTGTGCAGCGAAGACGCGTCGCGGAAAAAGCCGCATCCGGCGCCCTTGCTCCGTGCGCTTCAACGGCTCGGGGCCAAGCCTGCGGATTGCGTCTACGTAGGCGATGCGCCCGAGGACATCGAGATGGCGCGCCGCGCCGGCGTGCGGGCGATCGGCGTCCTCGGACCGTTCCCGACCGCGGAACGCCTGCGCGGCGAAAAGCCCGAACTGCTGCTCGAATCCATTCGCGAATTGCCGGCGCGCCTGCAGCTGCCCTAACACAGAGCACGCCAAGAAAAACAACTCACCGCGGAGACGCAGAGTTCGCAGAGGAAGACACATCGAGCAACCTATCGCCGCACGATTCCGGGCCACGGTGACTGAGCCGTTCTTCTCTTCGCTTTTCTCTGCGTGCTCTGCGTCTCTGCGGTAAAGCCGTTCGCTTTTGGGCTTGCGTTACTTCGCAGGAGGCTGCGACGAGTCGGGAGCGGCAGGCGTCGACGGGTTCAGCTTGAAGTCAGTCGAGCGGACGACCATGCGCAAATGCGTCTGATCGCCGCCGTTCGGGTCGTTGAGGTAGTCGTCCGAACTGACGTACGTCGGCAGCCAGTATTTCCCCTGAAAATTCTCGCGGTACACCTCGAAAAGCGAAAACGGCAGCTTGATTCCGGCGTCCGCGAGCTCGCTGATGAATTTCCCGTAGGTTTCGACGATCGCGAGATCGTGGTCGTCGACATTGATCACACCCTGGAAGAGCAGCTGCTTCCGGCTGAGCATCTTCGGCTTCACCTGAAAGACATAGGTGTTGAGCTGATCGAGCGGCTGCTGCCCGGCGTAGACGAAATCGTAGTTCGCGATCTGGTCGCTGGTGAGGAAGAACAGCGGAATGCTCACCATCGTGTTGACGTCCTCGAGCGTATAGCTCTGGGACTTGAGCGTCGTGACCGGGGGCTTCTCGATCCGCCAGAAACGCTTGCCGTCGGGCCGCGTGTACTGGACGCCGCTCACCGTGAATTTCCCGCCGTCGCCGCCGATCTCTTCGATGCGAACCGTCTGTGTGAAGTCGTACGTCTCGTAGACTTTCTTGGCGGCGTCTTCGGCGGCCGCGAATTTCTGGATGATCTCCGGCACCGGAATCGGCGGCGGGCCGGGATGCGGCGTCGAGGGAATGCGATTGATTTTGTAGCTCGGCGGAGGCGCGATGGGCCCCTGGCTGTTGTCCTGCGCGCAAGCCGGGACGGCGGCAACAACCGACAGACCGAGCAGAATCGCGATGGCGGTGGATCGGCGCATCTTGGAGTTGGATGCCACAGGCGGGCCGCGTGTTGGGCGGTAATCGCGCGGGCAACCATGCAGAAACTAACACGCCTTGTCGCTTGGTGAAGCAAAAGATTGCGGATAAAATCGGTCGTTCGGCAATCGCCGGCGAGATGACCGTGGGCGAGGAAACGAAGGCCAGGCGCTACTACGTCAGCGGGATTGTGCAAGGGGTGGGCTTTCGTTATTTTGCGCAGCGGATGGCCACGCGGCTGGGGATCAGCGGCTTCACGAGAAATCTGAACGACGGGCGCGTCGAGGTTTACGCGATCGGCACGCCGGATTCGCTGGCGGGCCTGCGGGCAGCGCTCGAGCGGGGCCCGCAGTCGGCCTCCGTCTCGCGCGTAGCCGAGCAAGACGCGGAAATTGACGCGCGATTCGCGCACGGCTTTACGATCGAATACGACGCTTGACCGGAGAAACCATGGCGACGGCAAATACATTGCGGCCCGACTCGCAACGCACTCCAACGACGAAAGAGGCGACGATGGAAGATCTGAAAAAGCTGATCCGCGAGATCCCCGATTACCCGAAGCCGGGCATCCTGTTCTACGACTTGACGACGCTCCTCAAGGATCAGAAGGGCTTTCACTCGCTGGTCGATCAGCTGTGCGAGCACTATAACGGCAAGAAAGTCGACGTGGTCGCGGGAATCGAGGCGCGCGGATTCATTTTCGCGCCCGCGCTGGCTTACCGGCTGGGCGCCGGATTCGTTCCCGTGCGCAAGCCGAAGAAGCTGCCGTGGAAGACGGCGTCGGTGACCTACGATCTCGAATACGGCACCGATCAGCTCGAAATTCACGAAGACGCGGTGAAGCCGGGCCAACACGTCTTGCTATGCGACGACCTGCTCGCGACTGGCGGAACCGCCGCGGCAAGCATCGAACTCGTGCGGAAGCTTGGCGGTGAAGTGGTGGGCGCGGCGTTCGCTGTGGAGTTGAATTTCCTGAACGGCCGGAAGAAGCTGCCGGGTCTCGATGTCTTCTCGATGCTGAAGTACGATAAATAGCCCTTTCGGCGCCGGCCCGTAGAGCTCCCCTGATCGTCATTCTGAGGTTGCGTTTTTGCAGCCGAAGAATCCCTCTTCTCGCTCGCCCTCGCGTTACACTGGCTTCATGAACGAACTCGACCCTTCCGTCAGGCCGACTGAACGTTTCAGCGGGCGCGTCGATGCCTACAAACGCTTCCGGGCTCCCTATCCACGCGAAATCATCGGGCTGCTCGAAGAGCGCTGCGGGCTCACCCGCGATTCCGTCGTCGCGGACGTCGGCGCCGGGACGGGAATGCTCGCCGAGCCGTTTCTCGAGAACGGCAATCGCGTGCTCGCCGTCGAGCCGAACCCGGACATGCGCGCGGCGTGTGAAGAGATGCTCGCGCGATACCCCCGCCTCTCGTGCGTCGACGGAACCGCCGAGGCGACGACCCTCGCCGATCGCTCCGTCGACTTCATCGTCGTTGGCCGCGCGCTGCACTGGTTCAATCAGGAGAAGTGCCGTTCCGAATTCATGCGCGTCCTGCGCGAGAACGGATGGGTGATGCTCGCCAGCCAGGGACCACACTCGCGCACGGAGCCGGTGGTCCTCGGCTTTCGCGCGATCTTGAAGGAACACGGGCTCGATTGGGCGCAGCTGCGGCATCGATACGACATCGAAAAGGCGTCTCGAAATTTCTTCGCCGGCAACGAACTTCACGAGGCGGAATTTTCGAGCATCGAGGAAATGCCCTACGACGAGCTGGAGGGCTTCATGCTGTCGCTCTCCGTCACGCCGCAGCCGGATCATCCGGGCTTCCCCGCCATGCAGCAGGCGCTACGGAAATATTTCGCAGAATTCGAATCGGGCGGCAAACTCCGCATGCCGATGAGTTGCAAGATCCATTTCGGCCACTTGCGCTAGCGCGATTTTCCTGCCGACCGCTGGCGAACGACTTCGAAAAGCATCACGCCTGCAGCGACGGAAACATTCAGCGAGCGCACCGGCCCGGCCGTGGGCAGCGAAACCAGAAAATCGCAGCGCTTGCGCGTGAGCTCGTGGAGCCCCTCGCCCTCGCTGCCGAGGACGATCCCGACGGGCCCCTTCAGGTCGACCTCGGTGTAGCTTTTCTCCGCGCGCTCGTCGAGACCTACAAGCCAGTAGCCCGCTTCTTTCATCTCTTCCATCGCGCGCACCAGGTTTTTCACGCGCGCCACTGGCAGATGCGCCAGCGCTCCCGCCGACGCACGCTCCACCGTGTCGCTCAACCCCGCCGCGCGCCGCTCCGGAATCACTACGCCTTGCGCGCCCGCGGCGAGCGACGTGCGCACGATCGCGCCGAGGTTGTGCGGGTCTTCGATGCCGTCGAGCAGGACGAGCAGGCCATGCGCGTTCTTCGCGCGCAACAAATCCTCGAGCTCCACGGCAGGCTTCGCCGCGACCAGCGCGGCGATGCCCTGATGCTCGCGCGTCCCGGCCAGGCGGTCGACCTGCTGCCGGTCCTCAAAGCGCACCGGCACGCCCCGTGATTTCGCCAGCCGCACCACTTCCTCCGTGCGCTCGCCGTGGCGCCCTCGCGCGATCACGATGCGGTCGAGCGCGCGCCCGGCGGCGAGCGCCTCTTCAACGGCGTGGAAACCTGTGATCCAGTTCATGGTCGCTAGGCTCGCTCAGTCGAACGCGGCGCAAAATTCGATCATGCGCTGCCGCGCGCCTTTCACTGGGATGGAGAATTCAGTCAGCGCGGCGGCGGAATCGAGCAACAAAATCACGCGATCGAGTTCGCCATCCCCTACGCGGCCCGCGAGCGCGAGGCGAATCGGGAAAAACAGCTCCCGCCCGCGATATGGCAGGGCCGCCTTGAGCGCGTCGATAATCTCTTTGAGTCGATCGGAATCGAGATCGCCGCCGTCGAGCAGGCGATTCGCGAATTCGCGGATCACTTCGCGCGCGCCCTCCCGTGCGAGCACCCCTTGGTTCGCCGTCGCGCTCACAAGCGACTTCGCGTCGTAGGCAAACACCAGCCCGAGCAGACCGGCCAATGCCGCTCGCTCCGCCGCATGAGGCGCGAGGAGGTCAGCAGCCCGCGCGCACCATTTTTCGACAGGCGAACCAGCCGCGATGTCGCGCGACGCGTCCACCCATCCGCGCTCGCGCAGAATTGCGGCCACGTCAGCGGCTCCGAAAAGTGTGGCGACAGGTGATGTTTCCGATGGAGCGTCGAAGGCCATGGCTGCCGATTCTATCGCAGGCGAAATATCAGTGCGACCGCAGCGTGGCGACGGCATGCGCCGCGATGGCTTCCCCGCGGCCTACCGCGTCAACGCCCTCATTAGTCTTGGCCTTGAGATTGATCTCAGCGGTTGTAATGCCGAGCGACTTCGCCAGCACCGCGCGCATCGCCGGAAAGTGCGGGCCCAGCTTGGGCCGCTCGCAGACCACGATCGCGTCGCAATGAACGATGCGCAGCTTGCGGTCGGCGAGCAGCTTCCGGATGTGCTCGAGGAAAATCAAGCTCGAGGCGCCCTTCCACTTCGGGTCGGTGTCCGGGAAGTGCGTGCCGATGTCGCCGAGGCCCGCCGCGCCGAGCAGCGCGTCGCACAACGCGTGGCTGAGCACGTCGCCATCCGAATGGCCTTGCGAGCCTTTGTCGAAGGGCACCTCAACGCCGCCGATCATGAGCTTGCGCCCCTCGACGAGTCGATGCAGGTCGTAGCCGATTCCGGAGAATGTCATCCAAGCGGCCTATTCGTTGGAATTGTCGGGGTGGTCGAAGGCGTCGTTGGATTCGGACGCGAGCCGGCCCGCCTTCGCATAACTTGATAGAACCACAAACCCAAAAGCGCGATGAATATCGAAATGTCGATGGCCAGGTCTTCCGGCGCCCGCTTCTTCTGCTCGGACACTTCGATCGGTACGCCCTCTTTCCGCAGCTGCTCTGTAAGAGCCGCGATCGTCTCCTTGGGAATCGTAGTTTGAAATTTGTCGGGGGGCTGGCGAAGCTGCCCCTCCACCTCGGCGGTCGACGGCGATTCGACGAGCCGGATTGACGCGACGTTGTTCTTTTCCACCTGCGCCATGAAGTCCGAATAGCTCATCGACGAACTCGGCGAGCTGGGCCGCCCTTGTCCCTGCTGCGCCATCTTCCACAGCACGACCGCCAGCGCGAGCATCAGCAGCCAGAACAGAATCGTGCGCATCACAACCGGCATGCCGCCACTCTGGCGCGGTGGTTTGTACGGAACGAACGTCACGCCTTCACCGTCTGGCGCTCCTGTTCGAGATAGAAGCGCGCGAGGTCCATATCCGAGGGCCGGGTAATCTTCAGGTTGCGTTCGGAGCCGAGTACGACGAACACCTGGTGGCCGAAGCGCTCGACGGCGGCAGCCTCGTCGGAAGCATTCACGTCGTCTTCCTGCGCCTTCCGCAACGCATCGCGAAGCAGCGCGTAGGCAAAAACCTGCGGCGTCTGCGCGAGGACGATCCTCTCGCGCGGAATCGTGTCCGAAATCAGCGCCACATCCTCGGGTAGGCTCGCGCGCTTCACTTCCTTCACCGTGTCGATTGCCGGGATGCCCAAAATGGCGGCGCCTCGCGCGCGGGCTTCCGCGATCACCCGCTCCACCTGCTCGCGCGTCACGAAAGGCCGCACGGCGTCGTGCACCAGCACGATTTCGGTGGAAGGATCGACGTGCGCCAGGGCGTTGGCCACCGATTGCTGGCGCGTGTCACCGCC
>DATJRU010000166.1:0-19100 GCA_035504455.1 Vulcanimicrobiaceae bacterium | reverse complement strand
GTCGGAAAAGTCATTCATCCCGTGCTCGCCGCAGGCCAGATCGAAGGCGGCGTCGCGCAAGCGATCGGTTACGCGCTTTACGAGCAGGTCGTGTGGAAGGACGGGCGCATGGCCAACGGGCAGATGACCAACTACATCATGCCGACTTCGATCGACGTGCCGCCGATTCGCGTGTGCTTCGAGGAGGTCCCTTACGAGCGCGGCCCCGCCGGCGCAAAAGGCATCGGCGAACTCCCGCTCGACGGCACCGCGCCCGCGATTGCCAACGCGCTCGCGCACGCAACCGGCATCGATATTCGCCGCATCCCCGTCACGCCCGAAGTCCTCGCCGAAATGCTGGAGGCGGTGCATGCCTGAAGCCAAGGGCGCGCGCAAAATCCGCGCGAACTGCGAAGTGAATGGCGCGGCGGCGGCCTTCGAAGCCTACCCGATGGCGCGCCTGCTGGACGTGCTGCGCGAAGAGCTCGGCCTCACCGGCACGAAGGAAGGCTGCGGCGAAGGCGAATGCGGCGCGTGCGCAGTCGAAGTCGACGGCGCGCTGGTGAATAGCTGCCTCGTGCCGGCGGCGCACGCCGCCGGGACGAAAATTCGCACGATCGAAGGCGTCGCGCGCGGCGATCGCCTCGACGCCGTGCAGCAAGCGTTCCTCGCTCACGGTGGCGCGCAGTGCGGCATCTGCACGCCGGGAATGATTCTCGCGGCGGAGAATCTGCTGGCGCGAAATCCCGATCCCACCGACGCGGACATCCGCGAGGGCCTCGCCGGGAATCTCTGCCGTTGCACCGGCTACATGAAGATTTTGGAGTCGGTCGTCGCTGCCTGCCGCGGCGCCGAGCGGCAACCGTGAGGTCGTATCTTCCGGCATACGAACTCGAGACGCCGCGCGATCTGGCCGCCGTGCTGGATCGCATCGGGCGCGAGCCGGGCGTGTGGAAGCTTTTCGCAGGCGGCACCGATTTGATGGTCCTGCTCGAAGCGGGAAAACTCGCGCACCGCAAATTTCTCAGCATCTGGAAGCTGCCGGAGCTGCGCGGCATCGAAATTTCGCCCGACCATGTCACCATCGGCGCGCTCACCACGTACACCGGCGTGCGCCGCGACCCTACGCTTGCCGCGGAATTTCCGTTGCTCGCCCGCGCCGCATCCGAAACCGGCAGCATCGCCACGCAAAATCGCGGCACGCTCGGCGGCAACATCGCCAACGCTTCGCCCGCCGCCGATTCGCCGCCCGCACTGCTGGTGTACGATGCGGAACTGGAGCTCGTCTCCGCGCGCGGCGCTCGATGGGTGCGCTACGATCATTTCCACTCGGGCTACAAGAAAATGGACCTGCGCGACGACGAACTGATCCGCCGCATCCGCTTGCCCCGCGGCAGGCAGGCGTGGAAGCAGTACTACCGCAAGGTTGGCACGCGCCGCGCGCAGGCAATTTCGAAAGTCTGCTTCGCCGCGGCCGCGCAGGTGGACGCCGGCCGCGTGCACGATGTGCGCATCGCGCTCGGCAGCGTCGCGCCGGCCGTCCTGCACGCGACGGAAACCGAAAAGCTCCTGCGCGGCGAGCGGTTGTCGCCTGCCGTCTTGCGCGCGGGCCAGGAAGTGCTTGCGAGCGAAATCGCTCCGATCGACGACATGCGCTCGACGGCCGTGTATCGCCGGCGCGTCGCGCGGAATCTCTTCGCGGAATTTATCGAGACGCTGTTCCACTAGACGCTATGCCGAATCCTCCCTCGCCTCTTGCCGGCTCCGGTGCTCCTCCCGATCTGATCGTCCGCGGCAAGCGCGTCATCACGCCCGAAGGCGAGCGCGCGGCGGCAATCCACATTCGCGGCGGCGCGATGGTCGCGATCACCGCATTCGACGAAATCCCTCGCGACGTTCCCTTGCATGAAGCGGGCGATTCCGTCGTGATGCCGGGCATCGTCGACACGCATGTCCACATCAACGAACCCGGCCGCACCGACTGGGAAGGTTTTTCCACGGCAACGCGAGCGGCCGCAGCGGGCGGTGTCACCACGCTTATCGAAATGCCGCTCAACAGCATCCCCGCCACGACTACTGCGGCGGCCTATCGCGAAAAGCTCGCGGCAGCGGCCGGCAAGCTCTCAGTCGACACCGGCTTCTGGGGCGGAGTCGTCCCGGGAAATGCCGCCGAGTTGAAGCCGCTCTGGGACGCGGGCGCCTTCGGCTTCAAGTGCTTCCTCGTGCCGAGCGGCGTCGACGAATTCGCGCACGTGGCCGAATCCGATCTCCGCGCCGCGCTGCCGCAATTGGCGGCGCGGGGCGCGCCCCTGCTCGCGCACGCCGAATTACCGGGCCCGATCGACGACGCGATCGCCAAGCTGCCGAAAGGCGCATCGCCGAAGCGCTACGCCACGTGGCTCGCCGCGCGCCCGCACGAAGCCGAGGACGAAGCGATCGCGCTTCTCATCCGCCTCGCGCGGGAATTCAAAGCGCGCGTCCACATCGTGCACCTCGTCTCGTCGCATTCGCTGGGGCAGCTACGCCAGGCAAAAGCCGAGGGCCTCGCCGTCACCGTCGAAACGTGCCCTCACTATCTTTCGTTCGCCGCCGAGGATATCGCCGACGGCGCCACCGAATTCAAATGCGCGCCGCCGATCCGCTCGCGCGACAACCGCGAAAAGCTCTGGGCCGCGCTCGGCGACGGCGCCATCGACTTCATCGCCACCGACCATTCGCCTTGCCCGCCCGCTCTGAAGCTGCCCGACGAAGGCGACTTCCTCCGCGCCTGGGGCGGCATCGCGTCGCTCGAACTCAGCCTGCCGGCGGTCTGGACGCAAGCCCGCTCTCGCGGCTATCCTGTTTCCCGTCTCGCCGAATGGCTTTGTGCTGGTCCGGCGCGCCTTGCGGGTCTCCATGGGCGCAAAGGATCGATTTCCGTGGGCTGCGATGCCGATTTGGTGATCTGGAATCCGGATGCGACGTTTCGCGTCGATGCGGCGCGTCTGCATCATCGGCATAAAGTAACTCCCTACGCGGGCCGCGAGCTGGCCGGGATGGTCGAGACGACATTCTTGCGCGGCCGCAAGATTTTCGAGCGCGGCGAGTTTCCGTGCCCGCCCGCCGGCCGCGTGCTTCGCCGGGGAGCCGAATGAACGATTTCACGCGCCTTATCGACCTCGCTGCCGAGCGCCTCGGCGGCCGCGCCATGGCGGCCAATGACGAATTCTTCGCGCCCAAGGAAAATCTGCTGAAGGAATCGAAGCCCGTTTTCATCGAGGGCAAGTTCACCCCGCGCGGAAAATGGATGGACGGCTGGGAGACGCGCCGCCGCCGCACGCCGGGCCACGACTGGTGCATCGTTCGCCTCGGATTGCCGGGAATCGTGCGCGGCGTCGTGGTCGACACCAGCTTCTTCAAAGGCAATTATCCCGAGCGCTGCTCGATCGAGGGCTGCGACCTGGGCAGCGCCGAGGACGAGAACGAAAGGCGCGATCTGCTCAGCGCGAAAACACAGTGGAGACAGCTCCTTCCCGAATCGCCGCTCGCGGGCGACTCGCGGAATGAATTCGCGACGGCCGCAGGCGGCCGCGTCACGCATCTGCGCCTGAATATTTTCCCCGATGGCGGCGTCGCCCGGCTGCGCGTCCATGGCGAAGTGGCGCCTTCCGATAGCCGCCCCCCGCGGGCCGAATTCGATCTCGCGGCTGTCGAAAACGGCGGCCGGATCGTCGCCTCGAGCGACCAATTTTTCGGCGAGCCGCTCAACATGCTGATGCCCGGCCTCGCGCGCAACATGGGCGAAGGATGGGAGACGCGCCGCCGCCGCGGCCCCGGCAACGATTGGGCGATCGTCAAGCTCGGCGCGCCGGGAACGATCCGGCGAGTCGAAGTGAGCACTGCGCACTTCAAGGGAAACTTTCCCGAGAGCTGCGCGATCGACGCCTGCTACGCCGAAGGCGCGGCTGCAAGCTCCGGAGCCGACGCGCTCACCGAATGGAAGCCACTGCTCGCAAAAAGCCTACTGAAAGCGAACGCGCGCCACAGTTTTCGCGAGCAACTGCAGGACGTCGGCCCCGCGACGCACATTCGCCTGAATATTTTCCCGGACGGCGGAATCAGCCGCTTCCGCGTGTTCGGCGTTGCCGCATCTTCCCCGGCTCGCGCAGCGGCCACGGAAATCCGCGCGGCCGTAGGCGCCGGCGGAATCGAGCGCTTCAACGAGCTCCCGGCAGCCGAAGCGACGAAAGCGCTGCTCGATTGCTGCCACTCGCGCGCGTGGGCGGCGGCGATCCTGGCGCGGCGGCCGTATGAGAATCCGAATGATTTCTTCGTCATGGCGGACGGCATCTGGTCCGGCCTCTCGCGGCGCGATTGGCTCGAGGCGTTTCGTCATCACCCCGCGATCGGCGGGAGCAAAGCCGCCGCGAAGCAATCGACCAAGGCCAAGAAATGGTCGGCGGGCGAGCAGTCCGCCGCGCAGCAGGCGCAGCCCGAGACGCTCAGTGAACTCGCCCAGGCCAATCTCCGTTATCAGGCGAGATTCGGCTACGTCTTCCTGATCTGCGCCACGGGCAAAACGGCCCCCGAAATTCTGGAAAATCTTTGGAAGCGCATGTCCAACGACGGCAAAACCGAACTCCTGATCGCGGCGGAAGAGCAGCGCAAAATCACGCGGCTCCGCCTCGAGAAACTCCTGAAGGGATTGCCCGAATCATGAGCGAGATTTCGACGCACGTCCTCGACACGTCGCTCGGCCGCCCCGCGGCGGGAGTCTCCGTCACGCTCGAGGCGCGTGAAGGCGCGGCATCGTGGAAGCAGCTCGGCCGCGGCGTCACGGACGCGGACGGCCGCTTGCGCGATCTCGCTCCGCAGCCGCTGCCCGCGGGCACCTACCGCCTCAGCTTCGACACGCGAGCGTATTTCGAGTCGCGCCAGACGCTCAGCTTCTATCCCGAAGTCGCCATCGTCTTCGAAGTGCGCGACGCCGCGGCGAAATACCACGTCCCGCTGCTGATCAGTCCGTTCGGCTATTCCACGTACCGGGGGAGTTGACAGGTGACCATCCGTCTCGGCCAGAACAATTACGGCAAATCGCGCGTTCGCCTGCTGCGCGTCGCGCGCGGCGCGAGCCGGCACGAAATCAGGGAGATCACCTTCGCCATCGCCCTCGAAGGCGACTTCGAGACGGCGCACACCGCCGGCGACAACACCAAAATCCTGCCCACCGACACGATGAAGAACACCGTCTACGCCCTCGCGCGAAAACATCCCGTGGAATCGGCGGAGGCATTCTGCGGCATCCTGACCGGCCATTTCCTCGCGAATAATCCGCAGGTCGAGCGCGTTCACGCGCGGGCCGTGGAAAATCTCTGGAAGCGAATCGAGCGCGACGGCAAGCCGGACGCCTTCGCGTTTGTTCGCACGGGCGAAGAACGACGCACCGCGCACGCCCTCGGCACGCGCTCCGGCACCACGATTCGCGCGGGGGTGAAAAATCTGATCGCGATGAAGACGACGAAATCCGCTTTCACCGGATTCATCCGCGATTCCTACACCACGCTAAGGGAAGACACCAATCGAATCCTCGCCACGGCCATTCGCGCCGACTGGCTCTATGCGCGCGGCAAGATCGATTTCAATTCCATTTGGGACGACATCCGGCGCGCGCTGCTCGAAACCTTCGCCGAGCACGACAGCCTCTCGCTCCAGCAAACGCTCTACGACATGGGCAAAGCCATCCTCGAGCAATTCGACGGGGTGAGCGAAATACGCCTCTCGCTGCCCAACAAGCACTACAACCTCGCCGACCTTTCGGCCTTCGGCATGACCAATCCCGGCGAAGTCTTCGTCCCCACCGACGAGCCCCACGGCCTGATCGAAGCCACCCTCCGCCGCGAATAAAGGTTGTTCAGCAGCGCCGGAAGGCGCGGCGAATTCATTCGAAGCGTCTCCGTGAACTCTGTGCCTCTCGATGTTCTCTGTGTTCAGAACGCAGTCCAAACAGGCGATCGCTACCCCCGCGTCTCCGGTTTTCTGCGCCGCCCCGCGACAATCTGCGCAAACGATCCGCGGCGAATCTCTGCCGCCGCCAGTCCCGTCATCGATTCCGCTTCCTGTTCCGTCACGGCCCCGCAATCCACCGCGCGCAGCACGTACCCCAGCAACCCCTGCCCCGTCGCGGCGTCGTCCGCCACCTCCCCGCCGGACGGCTGACTTCCCTTCTCGATGAGCGCGCGTAATCGCGCGGCAGCAGGCTCCAAGCTCTCGAGAAAAAACGAGTACACGGCGGCATACCGCGTCGGCAGTTGCGCCGGATGCAAATCCCATCCCTGATAAAGTCCGTTCTCGAGCGAATGCCGCACGTCCGCGAAGTGCAGTTTCCACGCCGCGTGAACCGCTGCGCGATTCTCGGCGACTTGCTGCGGCGTAAGCGCAACGCCCGCTCCAGACTTGTGCGGCCCTACCGGCAAGACATTCGTCCCGCCGTCCGAAACCCGCACGCCCGTGCCGGCAAGCGCCACCCGCATCACCTCGCGCGCGAAATCGCACGCCGGATGACGCATGCGCTGGTGCGCCGCGGTAATTCCTCGCGCAGCCGTGTAGTCGTAGACGCCCAGGTGCACCGAGTCGCACCGGCCGCGCGCCGCATCGACCAGCGGCAGCAGATTCGCCTCACCGCGCTCGTTGATCACCGCCTGCGTCGTCTCGATCATCAGTTCGATGCGCAGCGTCCCCGGCGTCAGCGCCAGCAGCTCCTCGAGGTGCGCGCACGCCTTCGCCAACGCCGCCACTTCCCCCGACACCGTGACCTTCGCCAGGTTGACGAAAAACTTCGCCGGAAATTTCCCGCGCGCTTTCGCCGCCAGCTCCGTCACCAGAATGTCCAGCGTCCGCAGGCTGCGCGCGCGCAAGTCCTCGCTGAAAGGCTTGATGCGAATCCCGATCGAAGGCATCGCGCCGCCCGCTTCGATCGCCGCCGCGATTTCGCCCGCCGCCGCAGCGGCGTGCCGGTCCTCTTCGTCCCAAGGACGATTGCCGTAGCCATCCTCGAAATCGAGCCGCAAATCCTCCACGGGCGCGCGCGAAAGCCTCTCGCGCACGCGCGTATACACCGTATGAGCAAACCACGCCGCCCGATTACAGTCGCGGAAGGCCGGCGCATCTTCGGCGATTGCTTCGGCGAGACTCGCGGCGGCGCCCGGCGCGGCGGGAAGCCCTTCGGAGCCGCCGAGCCCGATCGCTTTCGCAAACGCGACAAAGTCCGGCGCGTACTCCTTGAGCGACCGCAGCGCATCTTCGCCCAGATTACGCACCAGATCGCGCCGAAAGAGATCGCCCGCGCAGTAATAGCTATGAATCGGCTGCCGCTCGCCGGAAGGCCCCGGATAACGCGCGTGAAACGCCGCGTGCTCCCGCTCGAGCCCGCTTGAAATCTCCCGCAGCAGCACCTCACTTAGTGTTGTTTTCGTCGTTGTGGTCATGAGGCGTGTGAGCCGGTCGCCCTCTGCGCCAACTAATCAGTAATCCGCGGCGGCGCGAACTTCCGCCAGCGGCTTCTTCAGGTCCGCAAGCAGTTCCGGCCCCACGATCGCGAGCGGCGTCGACCCGTAGCACAAAAGCCGGTCGTCGAAATCGCGCAACGATGCGTTCGCGCCCGCCTGCGCCCAATACTCCGGCAGCAGCGCCTCGATCTGCGCGCGTCCCGCTGTGTACGCGATCACGTATCCGGGTCCCAGTGCGATTCCCGAGATGGCCGCCTTCGCCGCATCCGGCGTAAATCCCGTTTCGTGGGCGAAGAACTTCACCGCCTGGTCGAAATTCCATTCTCCGCTCGCAAGTTTCGGATCGACGATCGCCCGCGCCCCGCGCACGCGTTCCCACTGCGCCGTGTAGTAGCGCGCGTCGAGATCGTCGCCGTAAAGCCCCAATTGGACGAAAAGCTCCTCGCCGTAAAACGCCCAGCCTTCCAGGAATGAGCTGCTCTCCTGGATTTTGCGGACGAAATCCGGGTTCCTCCGCGCGATCGACATCTGCATGAAGTGCCCGGGCATGTTTTCGTGCGCGCCGGTCGAAAGGATGCGGTCGCGGTCGAAATCCTCGTTCGCGTCGAGGGTCTTCGCGGCCTCCTCCAGCGACGTGGGCGGCGTGATGAAGTAAAACCCGAGCGAGCTCTTGCTGAAAAGCAGCGGCGCAACCGTCGACGCTCCCGGCGAAATAGGTTGCAGGAACTTCGGCGTTTCCACCACGTCCGTCTCGCCCAGCCACGACGGCACGTCCACCACCTGGTGCTTCGTCACGAACTCCCGCAGTTGCGCGAGCCGCGCGCGGTAATAATCGATCAGCGCCGTGCCGCCGGGAGCCAGCCCGCCGCCCGTCTCCGGCCCGATCGGCGTGCCGCGATCCTTCGCAAGCTGTTCCATCCAGATCTGCACGGCCCAACCGTGCGCCAGTTCGTCGTGCCCCATCGTTTCGATCTGGTCGCTGTTGTAGGGCAGCAACTGCTCGTCGCGCAGCATCGCGTTGTACGCCGCGCGTCCTATCGCGTAGTTCTCCGGCCAGGACGCCGCGTGCTTATCGATGTACTCTTTCTGCTTCGCGATCGCCGCGAGCGTTGCGTCGCGCCCCTTCTCGAAAGCGGTAAAGCGATCCGCCGGCATCTGCGCCTTCGCCGCGTCGGTCAGAGCCCCGCCGAGCAGACTCGGCGCGCCAACCATCTGCTCGGCGCCCGTCACGCCGTAGAGATGCCCAGGGTGCGTCACCAATGCGTCGCCCGCCGCGATATACGCCGGCGCTTCGCCAAGCCGCGCGACAATCTTCTCCCACGCGGCCGCCACGTCCTTGTCCGTTGCGCCGTCCGTCCCCGCGATCGGCAAATGGATGAACTGCGTGTAGATCGCGTTGATGATCGCGACCGACGGCCCGGACGGGTCCTTCTCGAACGTCTTGTAAACGGTGTACTGCCGCTCGAGGCTCACCAGTTGCGCGTGCAGCAGCTTCGCGTCGTCTGCGTCCTTGAGCGACGCGCCCACAAGCGGAATCGCCGCAAGCTCGCTCTCCCAGCGCCGGATCGTCGCCAGATCGCGCGTGTTTTCCGCCGCCGACGGCGTGTCGAGCTTGCCGTCCTCGTCGCTGAGCCCCAGCCCGGTCGCCGTCAGCGGATGCGACTTTGCCCAATCGAATGTGATCGTTTTGGCCAGCGCCTGCAGCCGGTCCGAGGTGATCCCCGTTGCGGCCTGCGCCATACTCGCCGGCGCAATCAGAGCCAGCACCAGCAGGCCCAGAGAAGCGCGACGCCACTCTTTCCTCAGTCCATCAGATCGCATAAGCACCCTTCCCGCCCCCTGGATTCGGCCCCGTCTACAGCCGTCCTACACGGCCGACCGCGCGCTTTTACCTGTTTCGCTCGATGGTACCACCACACGCCGAGGCTTATGTTAGCCGGTGCCTTCGCCCTGGGCGCCGCCGAAACTTGCTTCTGCACCTGGGGCGGGCGGTCGAACGAAATAAGGTCGCCAAAGAATAGGAGTGGCGAGCGATGAATGAAGGCTTCCTGAAATCGACACGGTCGCTTCTGTGCCTGGGCATCCTGGCTTCTTCTGTTTGCTTCGCGCCCACGCCGCTGCTTTCCTCGCCGCTTCCAGGCAATCGCGATCCGCGCCAGGAAGCGCCCGCGGACAACACCAGCCAAAACAAGGATCATTCCGCTCCGACGGCCGGTCAGCAGAAAGCGAATCCCAGCGATCGCGCCATCACGCAGAATATTCGCAAAGCGATTTACAAGGACCGCAGCCTTTCCACCTACGCGCACAACATCAAGATCATCACGCAAGACGGCAAGGTCACTCTTCGCGGTCCCGTTCGCTCGGAAGACGAGAAGGCGGCGATCGAGTCCACTGCGATCGGCATTGCCGGCGCCGGCAACGTGACCGACGAACTCCAGGTGGCTCCGGCCAAGTAGGGCACAGCTCGAATACGGGAGGAAACGAATGTCGGACAAAAAAGTGGGCGTCTTCGGAATCTATATCACGCGAACATCGGCTGAAAACGCGCTGGACGTGCTCGTCCGCGCCGGCTTTCAGGCTTCGGACATTTCGGTGCTGTTGCCGGAAAGCGTCGGCGGCGCCACCGGAATGGGCACGGAAAAAGCGTCCAAAGCGCCCGAGGGCGCCACGGCAGGCGCGACGGCGGGCGGCTTGATCGGCGGCACGCTTGGCGTGCTGGCGGGCGTCGGCCTGCTCGCGATTCCCGGCCTCGGTCCTTTCATCGCTGCGGGCCCGATCATGGCGGGACTCGCGGGTCTCGGCGTCGGCGGCGCGGTGGGCGGTTTCACCGGGGCGCTCATCGGCATGGGCATTCCCGAATTCGAAGCCAAACGCTACGAAGGCCGCCTGCAAAAGGGCGGCATCCTGTTGTCGGTGCACTGCGCCACTTCCGACGACGTCAAACGCGCGCGAAAAGTTCTCGAAGTCACCGGCGCCGACGACATCTCGTCCACGGGCGAATCGGCTCCCAACCTCAAGCAGCGAAACGCCGCGAGAACCGCGCGCAGCAGCAGTTAGCTTCTCGCTTCATAGGCTCTCGCTGTCCTCCCGAGCGAAGTCCCGCGCGCTTTCGCCTTTCCCGCGGTGCGTGCGGGACCGCCTGCCGGTCGGGCAGGGGTCTGCGGTTTGATCTGCTTTCTCGAGTCGCCCGCATCCCACCAACCGTTTGCTTTCTCCCGCGCGCTGATAGAGAATCCCGCCCGGTCGGTATCGCTTTCTCACCGCGGAGGTCGTGATGAAGAATATTCTGACTGGCGTCGTTGCGCTTTTGTTCGGGGCTTTGCTCGTCTCTCATGTCGCTGCGGGCCGAAGCGACGAACAGCGCGAGGCTCAGGACCGCGCGCAAATCGATAAGCTGATGTGGCATTACACGCGCGCGTTGGACACCCTCGATCCCGACGCCTACGCCGCTGCCTACACTCCCGACGGCCAATTCGTCGCCGGCTCAAGCGCCACCAAAGGACAGGACGCGCTCAAGAAAATGATCGCCGATCTCCGCAAGCGCGATGCCGACGCCGAAGCAAAGGGCGAAAAGCGCCCCGTCATGTACCACATGGAAATGAACAGCTATCTGGAATTCATCGACAAGGACCACGCGCGCTTGCAGGGCTATTGGCAGACCGTCTTCGCCGGACAGGGCCCGTCAGTTCCCGTCCGCGTCGCCGCCGCCGGCCGCGAAGTCAACGACATCGTGCGCGTCAACGGCCAGTGGCTCATCCAAACGCGCGACGTCTCCCCGAAAGACTAGCCGCTCGTGAATGTGCGGTGATGGCGCTGGAGCTTCAGAACCTGTGTGAGGGCTAGTTCCGGCGCGTCGTGGTGCGCGAAGGGAGTGCGCGCGGATCGGGGATTGGAGGCGCGACGCCTTTCGGTGGAAGCGCAAGCCTTCAGGCTGCGGAAAGGTTAGGTTCTTCAGCCCGCCGGCTCTTCAATTTCCCGTCGGGACCAGCTGCATGTGCGCCTCGATCAGGCAGTCGGGGCGAAGCCACGATTCGTAGCGCACGAGGATGCGCTTGCCGCCGCTCGACAGCAGCATCCACAGACCGTGCATGTATTCCAGCTGGCAAAACAGATTGAACACGGTGCGAAGGTCGTTCGTGTCGGGGGCGCTCACGTCGTCGTAGCGCTTGCCGATCAATTCCTCGCGCGTATACCCGACCAGCTTACAGAATTCATCCGAGACGTAAACATAGCGCCGGTCCAGGTCGATCAGGGCGCGGTAGTCGTCGGGAACGATCACCTCGATGTCGGATTTCTCTTCCGCGACGTTGCTCGCCGGCCGCAATCCATTCCCATTCCCGTGCGATCCAGCGGACTGCGAGTGCAATTCGTGCTCTTTTTCAGCGGACATCCAGACCTCCATGCTGCTCTATCTTTGGATTCGGGATGTCCGATTTGCGTTTCAGGAAAAGTGGGGGCACAGCCGTCCGCGGGCTCGCTCGCCGGAATCTCAGGGCGGGTCGAACGAATGCGGCCTATGAAATCGAAGTCCTTGCAGCGAGTTGCCCCGGCGGCCGGTGCAACCCGCAGTTAATCCGGCAGTTTTTCGCCAGATTGTTCGCGCACCATATACTCGGCGTACCAGTCGGGCCAATCGGGGTCGGCCTTCCCAATGCGCTTCTCGTGCTCGCCGTGAGCGGCCTCAGCGCGCCGCAGCGCGCTCGCCAAATCGCTCGCGGATGCGAACGTGGTCGTCACTGGGTCGATGCGCCCCGGCAGCCGCGCGGTGATTTCCTGGAACAGCCATCCATTTCCGTCCGGATCGTGGAACGACGCGAACGACCGGTAGCTCCCATGCCCCGGATCGGGGCCGTTCACTCGCTTCCGCCCGAAAAGATACGGCTCATCCGCGCCGGCGTATACGCCGCCCTCGCCGTGAAAAACCTCGCTCACGTCGACGCCCCGGCTCGTCAGCTCTTTCCGCGCCGCCTCGATCTCGGAAACGATCAGATACAGGCCTTGCGAGGAGCCCGGCCTCGCCGCGGTCACATTCTTCCCGAAAATCACCGAGCATGGCGAACCCGGCGGCGTGAACTGAATCACCCGAAAGTCGTCGCCGCTCGCGAAGTCCGCGTCGAGCCGCCAGCCGAGCCTCGCGTAGAACTCCTTCGCGCGATCGACGTCGGAAACGGGGATCACGATCACTTCGAGCTTGGTAGCGACCGGCGCGGCCTTCTCTTCAAGCTGGCTGGCCGTCGATTCTTTTGCTGCTTTGGGCTCCGCCATGGGGAGTCTCCCTCCGTTTGCGCTAAAACGAGTGCGAGCCGGCTTGGTCCAGCCCGTCGACCGTGCTCGCGATCGCTCGAAGCGGCGCGGAAACATGCACCGTCTCGCCCGCGTCGTCCACGTCCACCACGATCGAGCCGTCCCGCTTCGCGACTTCCACGTGTTGGCCCGGCTCCCTGACCTCAACGAGCACGACATGCTCAGATGCGTTCAGTCCTTCGATCGCTGCACGAATTTCCGGCATATAAAGGTGAATTTTTCGCCCGGCGTAGGCCATGCGGTCTTGCGGCGCCAGGCCCACCGCGATCGGGGCGAGCATCGCGGGCGCGATCACGTGCAGGTGCAGGCCCTCCGGCCGCTTCTCGACCACTTTCACGTTGACCATTCCTTCGCTGCACAACATGCCGGCGCCGGCCACCGCGACCCCGCAAGTCCCCAGCGCGATCTTCGCGAGCAGTATCATCGTCGTCTCACTCCTGAATTTCGTTTTTCGGCCGTGTCTTCTCCGCGCTGTCGCTCAGTCCTGCGTATTCCGCGAATCCACCCAGATCCGCACTTTCTGGCTTGTCGAGTCCTGCACCGTCACCAGCAGGACGTCCCCCGCATCGCTCAACGCCCGCATCGCGGCCGCAATATCCAGCTCGTCGCTGTTCGCGCTCGAAAGCAGCGCGTCGACCACCTTCATCGGCACTGTCACGTCCACTTTCGCGTCCTTGTTCTTCTTGTCGATCACGTGAACGATGATGTTCCCGTTCGACTTCGCCACCCGCACGTCCGAATCCTTGTCCTTCACCGTCACGAACTCGTTGTCCGGCGCGCTCCGCACCGCTTCGAGCAGCTCCCGCACGTCCACTCCCTGCATCTCCGCCTTGTTATGGATCCACACTTTACCGTCGTGCATGTCGCGATTGCTGATCGCCGGCACGATCGCAGCGGCCATGGAAAGTGGCACGTTCACGCGGACGCTTCCGTCGTTCGCCGGGTCCTCTACATTCACATGCAGGTACCGGTCCGCGGGCGCCGCTATCGCCGCTCCCGCCGGCACCATCAGTCCCGCCGCCAGCAGGCACACCACCGCCCCAATTCCCGCTCGCTTTTTTCTCATCTTGTCGGGCCTCCTCAGCCCTCGATGGATGGTGGTACGGAGCCCCCGCCGGAAATGTTCCCCCGAATCTCTCCCGTGGTCGGAAGGCGTAGCTCGACCGAAACGACGTGTCGTCGGCGAGACAGCCGCCGTGTCTCTCCGCAAACGACCCTGGCTGCCCCCCTTACTGAAACCCTCCGCGGCGCTGTAACCATGGCGCTTATTTGCGTGTTCGCCGGCCGGCCTGCTGGCACAATACGTGCCGGCAAGCACTCTGGTGGCGGGCACACCGCGCCACACGGAGGACAACGTGCGTCGAATCCTATTTGCCTTGATCGCGCTGGCAGCCGCCAGCGTCCTCATGCCGGGCGAGGCCGTTGCGCAGGATTCCTGGGGATTCACCTTCAGTAAGGACGATCGCGTCCTGCGCGAGATTCGCTGGATCGAGCCGTCACCCGGACCAGGCCTTCGACACGTCCGGGCGATCACCTATAGCGCCGCGACGGGAGAAGTACTTCGCGTTCGAGATCTCGCTCCGGACACGCAAGCGCTCTCCGTCACGCCCGATGGGACAATCGCAATCATCCTGGTTGGCGGGGACGCCCAAACCGGGCGCGCCGTTCTCCAGCGCGTGGATCTTGAAACCGGAAAAGCGGAAGAAGTGCCCTCCAAATGGTTCGATATGGACGATACCCGCCCGTGGGCGGAAATTTCAGGAGACGGAGCACTCGTTTCCGCCTATTCCGAAGAGGGCCCCGACGATGGCCCTCGCATCGTAACCGTCTACAACTGGCGCACAAAGACGCTCGTCGCCAAACAATCCTCCGGTTTCGATGCCGGCGGTGTAGACGCCGGCGGCGTAACTCCTGACGGGAAAATCGAGTTCTCGAACAACCGCGCCGGGAGTCTTATCGTCGACCCGAAAACGGGGAAGACGCTTGTATCCTATGGCCCGTCGGGAATTCGCTCGCCCGACGGTGCGTGGGTCGTCAACTTCCCCACTGAATCTTTGGACGAGCACGCCGATGTGCCGATCCTGAACGGCTTGAATGGTCAACCACTGGGCAAGCTCGACCTTTCTCTAACGGACGATGAACTCGATTCGTGGTGGCGGGGCGCATTCTGTGGCGTCTCCGGGAAATTCATCGCCAGCGGTCCCGACGAAGTCCTCGCTTTCCAAATTCCCTCCGGCAAGAAGCTCGCGACCTTTCCGCCGGACTCCTGGAAGGATCCGAAGGACCAGGATAAAGCCGTCCCGGAAGTCGCCTGCAGCTCATCCGGAAAGCGAGTCGCGATCCGCGACGGCGACCGCCTCACCTTCCACGACCTGAACTGACCAGCCCGCCTGGAGTTGGCGGTTCGGGTTCCGCCGCCCGATTATCGCCTTGCGCTTTCGTTCGCCATGGCATTCAATTTGAGCGGGTGATGGCTCTGCCGCAGTCGATGGGTAGCGGGATCTGAATTGGCAGTTTTCCGCCTCTCATTTTCGCCGCGTCGCGAAAGCAGCGCGTTCCCACCAGAGAAAATATGCAGACATTCAAAATACTTGTCGTCGATGATTTCGAACTCTTCCGCCGCTCCATCCGCTTCATCCTCGGGCAAAGGCCCGAATTCCGGGTGGTCGGCGAAGCCGCCGACGGCTTGGAAGCCGTCGAGAAAGCCGTGGAACTCCAGCCGGACTTGATTCTGCTCGACGCCGGCCTCCCGAAAATGAACGGCATCGACGCCGCCCGGCAGATTCGCCGGCTCGCGCCCGATTCCAGGATTCTCCTGATGAATTACGAGTCCGATTCCGACCTCGTTCCGGAGACGCTGAGCCTGGGAATCTCCGGCTACATCGTGAAGACCAGCGCCGCCAGGGACCTCCTGGCCTCCGTCGAAGCCGTCGCGAGGGGCGAGAGGTTCTGCAGCGACGACCTGGCCGATCGCGTCCGCACCGAGATCAGCAGTCACGCGCACTTCCACTTCGCGTTCGACCCCGCGAACAAAATCTTTCAGGCCAAGTTCCACGGGCCGATCACTTCCGAAACGATCAAGGATTTCTACCGGTCCGCGACTGCCGCCGCCATGCTGGCCGTCGAATTCCGCGGCAGCATCGCCGATTTTTCCGGAGCGACCCGCATCCACGCCACGCCCAACACGATCCGCGAAGTAGCGGCGCTGCCGCCCGCCGATCCCGTCAGTTCGCGTGTGCGGGTGATCGTCGCCCCCAACTCCGCGATTTTCGCCCTGGCGCGCCTGTTTCAGTTCCTCGGAAAAGCGACGCGCCCCAATCTCCACGTCGTCCGCAATCTGAATCAGGCTCTCGCGATGTTGGGAGTCACCGCGCCCCGCTTCGAACCGATCCTCCCCGAAGCTTTCGCGGGCTCGCCGCAATCCACCGAAATGGTGCGCCACGCCTGCTCTCTGTAAGTGCCTCCGGGCGCGGCCTCGGCTGCCAAGAGGAGCAGCGCCGCAAAAAGCGCGAAACGACTAAGCCCTCACTTGCACTACTCCTTGCAGAAAGGCGGGCCGCAGGCCACCGGAACGATCGGAAAATCGCTCGCTTCATCGTTTGGTTTGCGTTTTCTCGACGCTCGTGGCCGTATGCGCCCTCTGATGCGCGCGCATATTTGCGTCTCGTGAAGGAAAACCGTATGGAGAAACACGAACTGTCTCGGGTCGAGTCCCAGATCCAGTCGGTACGAACTGCCCATTCTGTCCTTGCGGGCACTTCCGACCTGGACGAGTTGTTCAACATCATCCACCGTCCCGGCTGGACGACCCCGGCCGAAGTCGCCTTCCTGACGACTGCTCTGGAGTCCATCAGCGCTCAGACCAATCAGTTGCTGGCTCTGAGACAGGGCATTCTCACGGCAGCCAAGCTCGTAAACGCTTCTCGCAGCGCCGGAGTTTGAGACTCTCTTTGGGGGGCAGGCCTCCACCTGCCTCCCTTCGCCCCCAAGTCGCCATGTACCCGCCGCTTTCCCTAATCCTGTCGAAACGCTCTCATTTCCGCGCCCCATGACGAGTCGCGAACCCGTACTTCCGTACCATTGAACCGCCTCCTCGGACCTAGAAGCATAAGAAGCACAGCAGCTTCGATCCGAATTGATGCCGAGGCGATCGTGAAGAACAAGCTTGTTCTCTGCCGTACGCGGCTCGAAGAAGCAGCGACGCACCTGCGGGAACTCATTCCCGCCGGGCAGGAAAGCTCCGCCTCCAAAATCAAAATCGCAACGGCGCTCGGTTACATCGAGAAAGCGATCGATCTCCTCCGTTCGGATTCCGACTGAAATTCACCCGCCCGCAGCCCGGACCTTGAGGCGTTTTCCGGCCGCGCCGGAGACGCGGCGCCGCCGTCGCATGGACGCTCTTGATTGCCTCTTTCAGGTGTGCAACGATCTGCGCCGAAAAGGAGCCACTTGTGAATCGACCGCTCACCGCAATCTTCGCTGCTCTCGTGCTCTGCGTTTCCTTTAGCCTGCCGCAGAACGCTTCGGCTCAGCCGCAGCCTCATGCCGCGAATCAAGCTGCGCAGGCTCCGGCCGCGCCCCGCCCGGCGCCGCCGCCGCTCGCGATTCCGAATCCGCACTACGTCTCGATCGAGATGGAAATCGACGTCGATCGCCCCGCGGCCGACGTCTGGAAGCGCATCGGCAAATTCTGCGATATCGGCGAATGGTTTCAGGTGCCCTGCACGATTCTTTCGGGCACGGAGGGAGAGGTCGGCGTCGTCCGCTCGATCGGCAACGAAGTCATGGTCGGCAAAACCGAGCTTTCCTACACGTACACGCAGCCCGTGCGCGAAGGGCGGCCGTACAATCTTTACCACGGCACTTTGGAAGCGCGGCCGGTGACCAAGAAAACCTCCAAGCTGGTTTACACGCTCGTGTTCGACAACTCGCTTCTGCCCGACGACGCCGCGCGCGAGAAAGACATGATGCAGCGAAGGACGATGTTTACCCCCGCGCTCCAGAACATGAAAACGCTCGCCGAAGGCGGCACGCTTCCCCCGCCGCCCGCGCGGGGCGGGGCATCCAGATAGTGAGCCAGTAGTGGGCAGCCGGCAACTCAAGCTGATCGCCGACGGCCAGACACTCGGCGTGATCGGCGCGGGCGTGATGGGCCGCACACTGCTGCATGGTCTGTTCGATAGCGGCGCGCTTGGACGCGCGCAGGCGTGGGCCAGCGCGAAGTCCCACACCAGTTGTGAAGCGGCGTCCAAAGAGCTGGGCATTCCAGTGGACCCGGACTTCAAAGCCCAAGTCCGCGATTGCGGATTGATTCTGATCTGCGTAAAGCCCAAGCAGGCCGCCAGCGTCGCCGCCGCGTTGAAACAGGCGGGGCTGCGTCCGGAGACATTGCTGATTTCGATCATGGCGGGCGCAACCATCGCGCAATTGGAAGCGGCGCTGGGAACGAAGAACCCTTGGGTTCGGGCGATGCCCAACACGCCCTGCGTGGTGCGCGAAGGGATGACCGTGATCTGCCCGGGCACCTGTGCGACCGCGGATCACATGGCCCGGGCCCAGCGCATCTTCGAAGCCGTCGGACAGTGCATCCCGGCGGAGGAAAGCTACTTCAACGCCGTCACCGCGCTGAGCGCCAGCGGCCCCGCGTATCAATACCTGATCATGGAAGCTTTCGCGGACGCGGGCGTTCGCGTGGGATTGCCGCGGCAACTCGCGCTCCAGTTGGTGGCACAGACCGCCGTGGGAGCGGCCAAGATGGTGCAAGCCTCCGGCCGACATCCCGCCGCCCTGCGCGACGATGTCACCACGCCCGCCGGCTGCACCATCGCCGGTCTGCTGATGCTGGAAGACGGCAAAATCCGTTCCGTGCTGGCGCGCGCCATCGAAGAAGCGACGAAGGTGGCCGGAGAATTGGGCGCTCCGGCCGGATCACAGAATGGTAAGTGATCGCGTGACGGTTTAGATATCGAGCTTGCCCGTGCTGTCGCCGTGATGATCCGCCTGTACTCCGAGCTTGTTCATCATCGAAAGCAACAGGTTCGACATGGGAGTATGCGCTGGGCAGGTCATGTGCCGGCCGCCCTTGAGCTGCCCCGAGGCGCCTCCGGCGAGCACCACCGGCAACGGATCGTGATCGTGCTGGTTGCCGTTGCTCATGCTGCTGCCATATAGCACCATCGCGTGATCCAGCAGGCTGCCGTCGCCATCCGGCGTGTTCTTCAGCTTCTCGAAGAAGTAGGGCAGCAGGCTGACATGATAGCGGTTGAGCTTGGCGAACTCGGCGATTCTGGAGGGAGTTTCGCCGTGATGCGAGCAGGGATGGAAAGGCGTCTT
>DATJRU010000165.1:0-19957 GCA_035504455.1 Vulcanimicrobiaceae bacterium | reverse complement strand
GGGCGCTTTCTCGGCGTGAACGGGAAGCCCGAATACGTGCAGGAGGCGTGCGAGGCGAGCCTGAAGCGGCTGAAGATTTCGACGATCGATCTTTTTTATTTGCATCGCGTCGATACGAGCGTGCCGATCGAGGAGACGGTGGGCGCGATGGCGCGGCTAATCGAGCAGGGGAAAGTTCGCTACATCGGGCTTTCGGAGGCGGGCGCGAAGACGATTCGGCGCGCGCATGCGACGTATCCGATTGCGGCGCTGCAGAGCGAGTACTCGATTTGGACGCGCGATCCGGAGGGCGAAATTCTCGCCGCGTGCCGCGAGCTGGGAATCGGGCTTGTCCCGTACAGCCCGCTGGGGCGCGGGATTCTGACGGGTGCGGTGAAGAGCGCGGACTTCGGCCCGAAGGATTTTCGCCGGATTTCGCCGCGATTCCAGGGCGAGAACTTCAACAAGAATCTGGAGCTGGTCGAGCGGATCGAGAAGATCGCGACGGAGAAGGGATGCACTCCGGCGCAACTGGCGCTGGCGTGGGTGCTGGCGCAGGGCGAAGACATCGTGCCGATTCCGGGGACGAAGCGGCGCGCGTATCTCGATCAGAATCTTGGCGCGCTCGACGTGAAGCTGACAGCGGCCGATTTGAAGCGCATCGAAGAGCTGGCGCCGCACGGCGCCGCCGTGGGCGCGCGTTACCCCGAGGAATACATGAACCGGCTGGGAGTCTGAAACAAAGATGCCGCGAGGACGTAGAAGAGTTGAAGACCCGGCGACGGCGCGGCGCATTCTGGCCGCGGCCGAAAGCCATTTTGCGGCGCGCGGGCTGGCGGGCGCGCGCACCGAGGAAATCGCCACAGCCGCCCACGCCAACAAGGCGATGCTGTACTACTACTTCGGCGACAAGCGCCGGTTGCACCGCGCGGTGCTGGAAAACCTGATGCGGCAGCTGCGGTCGTCGGTATTCGCGCCGCCGAAAAAGAAATTGCCGCCGCGCGAACGATTTTTCGGGTACGTGAGCGGCTACTTCGATTTTCTGGCGGCGCACCCGAATTATCCGCGGCTGGTGCAGAGGCAGGCGATGGAGTCGCGGCCGGAATTCGAGGGCCTGGTGAAGGATTTGTTCCGGCCGCTGCACCGCGAGTTCGCGCAAACGATCGAAGAGGGAATCGTGCAGGGAGAATTCCGCGCCGTCGATACGGAGCAGGTGGCGATGATGGCGATGCAGATGGCGACGGGGTATTTCGCGGCGGCGGCGGTGATGGGGCGCGTGGCCGGGCGCGACCTGCTTGCGCCGGAGGCCATTGCTGCGCGCAAACGCGCGCTGCTCGATTTCCTGGAACACGGACTCGCGCCCGAGGGAGACAAGGCCCGATGAAGACGAACCGCAAGCCCTTCATCCTGATTGGACTGATTTTTCTGATCGCGCTCGGCGCGTATTTTCTCACCACGCCGCGAGGGGGCGACATTCCGCTGACGGGAATCGTCGACGGAAACGAAGTGATCGTGAGCCCGCAGATCATGGGGCGGATCGTGAATTTGACGGTGGACGAAGGGTCGCCAGTGAAGAAAGGCGACCTGATCGCGGAGCTCGATCCGAAGGAACTGGAGGCGAGCCTTGAGGCGGCCAGGGCGAACGTGGCGAGCCTCGAGGCGCAGGTGCGCGAGGCGGATCACAACTACGTATGGACGAACGATCAGACGGGCGCGTCGATGAAGCAGGCGGCGGCGACGGTGACGTCGACGCAGGCGCAGCTCGATCAGGCGCAGGCCAATCTTTGGCGCGATGAAAGCGACTACAAGCGCGCGCAGAGTCTTTACGCCAGCGGGATCGACTCACAGCAGGACCGCGATCACGCCGAGGCGACTTACAAGGCGTCGCTGGCGAACGTGGAGTCGCTGAAGCAGTCGGTGAGCGCGCAGGCGGCGGCGCTGTCCGTGGCGCAGGCGAACCGGAAGCAGGTGGACGTCCGGCAGAGCGAGATCGCGACCACGATCGCGCAGCTCGAACAGGCCCGCGCGAGCGAAGCGGAAACCGCGACGCAACTCGGCTACACGAAGATTTATGCGCCGATCGACGGGATCGTTTCGGTGCGCGTGGCGAAGCAGGGCGAAGTGGTGGCGCAGGGGTCGCCGATTGTCGTCGTGGTGGACGTCGATCATTTGTGGGTGCGCGCGGACGTGGAGGAAAGCTACATCGACGATGTGCAGTTCGGGCAGGTGCTGCGGGTGCGACTGCCTTCGGGACGCGTGATTGAGGGGCCGGTGTTTTTCAAGGGCGTCGAGAACGATTTCGCTACGCAGCGCGACGTGAGCCGGACGAAGCGCGACATCAAGACGTTCGCGATCAAGGTATCGGTGCCGAACGACGGGCGGAGGCTGTTTACGGGAATGACCGCGACGGTGCTGTTGCCGCCGCCGAAGCAGAGGAATTGGTTCGCGAAGCTGTGAGGCAGTGAGGCGTGACTTGTGATTCGTGACTTGTGCGGACCGGGCGCGTGTGGCTTGTGCGAGGTGCGCTAGAAGCTGAATCGAACGCCGAGGGCACTGCGGAAGGCGCTGAGCGCGCGGAGAAAGGCGGAATCCACCGCAGAGACGCAGAGGACGCAGAGAAGAGAAAAAGAGAGAGAAAGAGCGACGAGCGAAAAGAAGAAGCGCTGGATTAGCGGCTATGAATGCGATTGAAGTGGATCACATTACGAAGAAATTTGGGGAGTTTGTCGCGGTGGACGATGTGAGCTTCGCCGTGGAGCAGCAGGAGATTTTCGGGCTGCTCGGGCCGAATGGGGCGGGGAAGACGACGCTGATTCGGATGCTGACGACGCTGCTGCCGCCGACGTCGGGCACGGCGCGCATCGCGGGCCACGACGTGCGCACGGATCAGGACGGCGTGCGCAGCGTGCTCGGCGTGATTCCGCAGGCGTTTACGTCCGACCCGGAGCTGACGGCGAAAGAGAACATGGCGATTCACGCGAAGCTCTACGGCGTGCCCAAGGGCGAGCGCGACGCGCTGATCGACCGGCTGCTCGATTCGGTGCAGCTTTTGAATTTTCGCGACGCGCTGGTGCGGACGTTCTCGGGCGGCATGCGCCGTCGGCTGGAAATCGCGCGCGGGCTGGTCCATTCGCCGAAGATCATGTTTCTCGACGAGCCGACCACGGGGCTCGACCCTGTGTCACGGTCGAACGTGTGGGACATGATCCGGCACCTGCGCGACCGCTCGGAGCTGACGATTCTGCTGACGACGCATTACATGGACGAGGCGGACAAGCTGTGCGACCGGATCGCGATCGTCGATCACGGCAAGCTCGCGGCGCTGGACACGCCGACGAAGCTGAAGGATAGCGTGCCGGGAACGGAAGTCGTCGAGGCGGAATTCCAGGGCGCGCCGGTGGATTGGACGGAGCAATTGCGCGGGTTGGCGCACGCAACGGGCGTGACGGAGCGGGACGGCATGGTGCACGTTACATCGAATGACGGCCCCGGCACTGTGGCAGCGTTGATGGATTTGGCGCGCTCGAAAAAAGTGACCGTGAAGCGCGTGATGGTGCAGACGACGACGCTCGACGATGTGTTCCTGCATTACACCGGGACGGCGCTGCGCGACGCATTGCAGAAGCCGGCGCGGGAGTTGACGCCGTTCTCGCGGTGAACGCGGTCAGAGTTGCGGGCAAGAACGCGAATACATGTTGCGGGTAAAGCCGCACAAAGGAACGCGCTTCGCGCGGGTTTTTCTGTGTCGGACCTGAAGGTCCGACCCCCTAAACCGAGAACGCCGGCGGGTTGCCGGCGGTACGCGCCACGGCGGTCTGGCGTGGGTGCGAGGCGCGTGCGCGGGATCGGAACGCGGTGAAAGGCGGCGAGCGATGAAACTTTACCGGATCATGGCGCTGATCGAGCGGGACATGCGGAAGTTTTTTCGCAGCCCCGCGCTGATGATCAGCTCGCTGATTTTTCCGCTGGTGCAGCTCATCGTGCTGGGCTACGCGTTCGGCGGGAAGATTCACGGCGCGGCGCTGGCGGTGGTGGACGAAGACCACTCGGTCGAATCGCGGCGCGTCGAGGAGATGTTCAACGGCATTGAGGCCGGGCCGCAAACCTTTCGGATCGTGCAGTACGATTCGTTGCCCGCGGCGATCGAGGACCTGCGCCAGGGTTTCGTGCGCGGCGTGGTTGACATCCCGCATGAGTTCTCGCGCCGCTATTACCAGGAGGACCGGCCGCGCATCGTCTTCACGGAGGACAACAGCGACCAATTCGTTTCGAGTTCGCTGCTCGAGCGCATCCAGGAGATGACGACCGAGCTGAACACGCCAGACGTACAGCCTCGTCTCGACGCACAGGTGGAGCTGGACACGGTCGAGATTTATCCCTACATCGAATACATCAAGTACCTGCTGGCGGGATCGACGGCGATGGGCATTTTCATCACGGCGATGATCGGCGGCGGGATCACGTACATCGACGACAAGAATCGCGGCCTGCACGAAGGCTATTTGCTGACGCCGATTCAGAAGACGGAGCTGGTCGGCGGGCTGATCGGCGCGGGCACGGCGAAGGCGTTCATGGCCGGGATGGTGCTTACGATCATCGGCGGCCTCATCGCGGGAATTCCGCGCCTGTGGGACCCGGTACGGCTGGTGTATCTCGCGATCGTGCTGCTGGTGGCGTCGGTGTCGATGATCAGCCTGATGTTTCTGGTGATGGTGCGCGTCGACGACCCGCTGGTGCCGCGGGCGATTTTCGGGGTGCTCAACATGCTGCTGTTTTTCCCGTCCGGCGCTGTGTATCCCACGGAGGCGTTTCCGAAGTGGCTATCGTGGATTTCGGTGATCGATCCGTTCACTTATACGGTGCACGCGCTGCGCAATCTGACGATCAAAAATACCGGGTTTGAAGGCATTTATATGGACGTGCTAATCTTGACGGGCTTCTCGGCGCTGATGGTTACGGGCAGCATCGCACTGTTCAAGCGCCAGTTGTAATTTTTTCCAAGAGGCTGGAGCCCTCGTTCGTGGCACTCTTCGAATCGCCGATCGATCATCCTCCATCGAAACTGAGACGCACCCTGATCCGAATCGCCGGCGTGATTGTGACGATCACGGTGTTCGTGCTCGTGTTCCCGGGCTACCTCTGGTACCCGTTCATCTATTACCGCGAAGTGAGCACGGCGCATCGGTTTATGGACGCGGTGAGCGCGGGCAATTTGCAAGGTGCGTATCAGATCTGGAAGCCGTCGGCGTCGTATTCGTTCAAGGATTTCACCGAGGACTGGGGCCCGGGCGGATATTACGGGCCAGTGAAGAGCTACCACGTTGGGCGGCCCGAACATTTGAAGAACAGCTCGGCGACGGATATCGAGATCGAAGTGAGTCCCTACGCGCCGTTTCCCGACGGCGACGATGTGAAGATGAATTCGACAAAGACGGTACACCTCTGGGTGAACTTCAAGGATCAGGCGATTACGTTTCCGCCCTATTGAAGATAGTGGCTAGTGGCGAGCGACGAGTGGCTAGAACGAGCGAGTTCAGCCGAGCGCGTGGCGGGTGCCGCGTTAATTCGCGCCCGCACTCAACACAGAGGTCACTGAGAAGACTCTGAGCGCATGGGGAAGGGCCGGAATGCACCGCAGAGACGCAGAGGGCGCAGAGAAAAACGGGAGACTGCGAACTACTCCTTTTCGATTTGGGCTTCGTCGATGAGCATTACGGGGATGTCGGAACGGATGGGGTAGACGCGGCGGCAGGTGGCGCACTTCAGGCCCCGGTGATCGGGCGTCAGCGCGACGCGCGTCTTGCACTGCGGGCAAACGAGAATTTCGAGAAGTTCCTGCGACACGGGCACGGGTTTTCCTTCCGAATTAGTGCTGCCGGTAATTTAGCAGACGTGTTGCGAGAATGCCTAGCGCGTGACTATGCGCGGTAGAAAAAGAGATCCCTGCCAGCCGGCGGGCTTCGCTTCGCTCAGGATGACGGCGCTAGCTGCTGGCGTTGTAACCGTTACTGTGAGTGCTGATCTTCCGAGAGAACCACGACATTTCGGATCCCAGCGCGTCGAACTGCGTCGAGGGCGGCCCTGACGTCCGCGTATTGCGCCCTCTCGTCCGCCAGCAAATAGACCGTTTTCTCCGAGCCTTTTCCGACTGCGGCGCGGATCAAGCCGGGTAGTTTTTCGGGGTCAGCAGCGTCGTCGCCAAAGTAAGTCTTGCCGTCACGCTCCACGATTAAGCGCATGGAGTCTTCTCTCAGGGCGGCATGCTGCGGCGTGGCGTTGTTAGTCGCGGGCAGGTCAACGGGAGGGCGAAGGGTTGCGTCCGGCGTAATGTTCAGGAAGATGGCGAGCAACGCGACTTGGACGGACAAGAAGCCAACGACGTTGATGCCCGCATACAGCCCGGACTTTCTCTTTTCAGCGCGGCGAACATTTGCCCGGCTGGGCGACCACGTCGCCAGGGTTTCACGCATTGGGGGTCTCCATGTTTCCGGAGCAGTCTCTTCATTAGACACTGACACGGGGCCCGATGTGCCGAAGATGCGCGCGGAGTTGATCGACAAGTACACGTCCGAGGGATTACTGCGAGGTCGCGCTAGAGGCGCTTGGCGGTGAGCTTGAGTTGGGCGTGGAACTCGGCGTCTTGCGCGAGTTCGATGGGCCAGACGGCGAGGATTTGGGAGCCCTGGTAGATGCGCTCGAAGCCGTCTTCGGATTCGGAGACGGTTTCGATGGGCGCGATCCAATATTCGCGGGCATTCGATGCGTCGAGCGAGACGGCGACGGCCTGCCATTCGTCGACCACGCGAAGCTGCTGGCCGGGAACCGCGGCGGACCAGCGGAGAGGGAAGCGGCGGCCGTCGGATTCGAAGAAGCGGTCCGGGGCAGACGGCGCGAGAAAATTGAGGATGACTTCGATGCCGATATTGACCGAGGCGGCGCCGGGCGCGCTGCGGCGCACGACGAGATCGCAGGTGATTTCGAAGCCGTCTTCGACGGGCGCGAACGAAAATGTTTTTTGGACGGGCCAGTCGCCGCTTTCCTGGGAGGAGAGAGCGGCGCGCGATTCAGAGGCATCGGAAACGCAGTAGCGGCCGGCAGCGACCGCGGCGTCTTCTACGAGATGAACGGCGGCGTAGTCCTGCTGCGTTTTGTCCTGACCGAAAAGCAGGACGCGGAAGGAGTGGCGTGGCCAGCGGTCATAATTGAGCCAGCGCTCGAGCCCTTCTTCCTTGGTGCGCACCTGGTCGTGGATCGAATGCGCGCCCTGAGGCTCGGCGGTCGTGAGCGACTTGATCTTGTCGTGATAGGCCTCGGGCCGGCGCATGAGCGAATTGATGAGCGTGACGTTGGCCGGGCGGAAGTCGAGAGCGGAAAAAGTGGCGCCGTCGTCGGGCTTGAGCAGAGCCGCGTAGCTATCGGAGGTGAAGTAGATTTCCTCGCGGCCGTCGGCATCGAAATCGAGGCGCTCGACGCCGGCGTACTGATGCTTGCGGTGCGTGAGCAGATCGGCGAGGGCTTCGGCTTCGGCGAGCGAGCGCCAGACGGCGGTGCGGAGGTGAGGCGAGTAGAGTCCGCCGAAAATTCCGTGCCAGTAGGGATCGTTGCATTGGCCGCGCAGCAGGAGGATGGTGGCTTCGTCGCGGGAGGCGATGAAGGTTTGGTCGCGACGCCGGCTGGGCGCGAGCCGGTGAACCTGCTTCGAGACGTGCAGCATTTTCTTGTGCAGCAGGTTCGATTCGGCGTACTTCGAGAAAAAACCGCGCCAGGTGCCGCCGCGAAGGAAGGGAAGCGCGTCGGGGCGCGACGCGAATTCGTCGATAAGATTATGGTAGCGCTTGCGGGCGGCGGTCGGCAGCGACCATTCCATCATTTCCGTGTACGAGGCGGTGGGAAGCTCGGCGCGCGCCATCGGCGAGCGAGAGGAGACGGCGTCGGAAGGCTTGGAGATCGCAAGCCATTCGTTCGACCGCTCGAGCATGACGAAGAAGCGTTCGAGCCAGCCGTTGGTGTAGCAATGCTCGTACGTGCCGGGCCAGACGCCGAATTTTTCGAGGTCGTCGCCCATGGCCGCGAAGCCGCCGGGATGCTTGCCGGCAGCGTCGCGGAGAAAGTCCTCGGTTTCGTTGACCTCGCGAAACGGGATCAGGTAGCGGAGCGACTTCAGTCCGGGGATCACCTTGACGGTGTGGCCGAGATCTTCGGCGAGGGCGTAACCGTAGAGTTGGTCGAGCTCGAAGCCTGCGCCGAGGAAATGATTGTCGTCGACGAGCGTGTAATCGACGTCAGCGGGACCGAGCGTGGAGGGAATTTCGGGTTCCCAGACGCGTTCGGTGAGCCATGCGCCGCGAGGCTTGGCTCCGAAATGCTTTTCGATGTAGGCCGCGAGGCGCAGGATTTGTTCGCGGCGATCTTCGTGCGGAATCGAGATGAGGATTGGCTCGTAGAAGCCTCCGCCGACCATCTCGACCTGGCCGGAACGCACGAGCGCGCGGAGGATGTCGAAATATTCCGGGTGGGCGCGCTCGATCCATTCGAGAAGCGGGCCGGAATAGTGGAGTCCGACGCGGATTGCGGGATGGCGGGCGAGGACTTCGATGAAGGGCCGGTAGGAAGTGTTGTAGGCGCGTTCCATTACGTCATCGAAATTTCCAACTGGTTGATGCGCGTGGATCAGGAGGACGAGCTCGAATTTCCCCACAGCGGACCCCTCGAAGGCGTAAACAGGATAACCTGATTTGACGGAACTGCACAGGCGGAGAAATTCGCCCATCGGCGCGCGAGCGGAGCTTGTGAGGCGCGCGGAGTAAGGCGCCACTTTCGCAAACCGAGGATGCGGCACGCGGAAAGTCGAAGGGCGGGTCCGCGCCTTGACCCTGTGCGGCGTTGCTGCTAGGGTCGAGCACGGACGATGAAAAAATCGCGAAGGTATCTGCTGCTGGTTGTCGCGCTCGCCGCCCTCGGTTATTTCTTCTACAAATTCCGCAATGCCATCACGCTGGAGGGGTTTCGCTGGGGAATGGTGACGGCCTCGCTGAGGCATTCGCGCGTGTCGTTTCTGCTGCTCGGAATCGTGGTGATCTACATTTGCTTCGCGATTCGCGCCCTGCGATGGATTCGATTCTGCAAGTGGCTGGGTCCCGCCAAATTCTGGAACGTCTACAGCACGACCCTGATGGGGTTCACGTGCGTTTTCCTGCTGGGCCGCGCGGGAGAACCGATCCGGCCGGTGCTGATCGCGCGGAAAGATTCGCTGTCGATGCCGGGGATGTTTGGCGTGTACGTGCTCGAGCGCATCTCGGACGCGGTCGCGACGCTGGTGCTGGCGGGCTGCGCGTTGGTGATGCTGCAGCATGGGTCGATCGCCGGGTTGGCGGGTGATGCAGGTGGGGCGGGGGCGTCGATCGTCAAGATCGCGCGGTCGACAGGAGTGCTGTTGCTGGTGGCGCTGGTCGCGGCGATTGCGTTTCTGGTTTACTTCCGGTATCACGGCGCGGGGTGGCTGGGGCGGAAGCTGCACGACAGCAAGTGGCGGCACGGCTGGCGCGGGAAAGTGGTGCTGCTGCTCGAAGGATTCATCGAGGGGCTGCAAGGGATCCGCACGTGGGGCGACCTGGGCGCGCTGGCAGGCTACACGGCGATTCACTGGGCGCTGGTGGCCCTGGTCTACGAGCTGGTGACGCACGCGTTCGGCGGGAAAGTGGCGCAGCTTAGCTTTGGCGCGGTGATTCTGGTGCTGGCGTTCACGCTGGTGGGCTCGGCGGTGCAACTGCCGGGCGTGGGCGGAGGGGCGCAGCTCGCGACGTTCCTTGTGCTGACGCTGGTGCTTGGAGTAGAAAAGGAGCCCGCTGCGACGGTCGCGATCGTTCTTTGGCTGGTGAGCTTCGCGTCGTGCTGCCTGGCGGGGTTGCCGTGGCTGTTCCACGAAGGCTGGTCGATGGGAGACTTGCGGCGCATGGCGCAGGCGGAAGAGAAAGCGGGCGAAGAGGAGTTGTTGGCTGAGGCCGAGCAGGCGAGCGATTCGCCGGACGCCGCCAAGGAGCAGCCGCGGTGAGGTGTCCTTTCTGCGCAAACCTTGACGACAAGGTAATCGACTCGCGCGAGGCGAAGACCGGCGATTTGATTCGCCGCCGGCGCGAGTGCTTGAAGTGCCAGCGGCGATTCACCACGTACGAGCGGATCGACGAGATTCCGTACATGGTGATCAAGAAAGACGGACGCCGCGAGAAATTCGAACGGCAGAAGATTCTGCAGGGGCTGCTGAAGGCGTGCGAGAAGCGGCCGGTGGCGGTGAGCAAGCTCGAGGCGATTGTCGACGAGGCGGAGGCGTTTGTCAGCGAGGCGACGGAGCGCGAGCGCACGACGACGGAGATCGGCGGGTTGCTGATGTCGCGGCTGAAGAAGCTGGATAAGGTGGCGTACGTGCGGTTTGCGTCCGTGTATCTGGATTTCAAGGATGTGAAGGAATTCATGGATGAATTGAAGGGGTTGCTGAAGGACCGGGCGAAGAAGTGAGGCGGCGCCGATCGCGGGTGTGCGCGGGGGAGCGTGGAGTACTTTCAATCGTCCCTCCGGGACTGGGACTTTTGGGGGCGTGTTCCCGGCACTTCGCTGCGCCTGCCTTGGCGGCAGGCTGGCTGCGTGCCGGGCTAATTACAATCGCGCCTCCGGCGCTTGGGTTTGGGGCGCGCAGCGTTCAAACCCTAAACTCGCCTGAGAAAACGAGGTATTTGCAATTTCCCTTCGAGAAAACCTTCGTGCCATTATTGAGATCGCGAGGCACGATCCGCTTGTTATCTTCGGATTTCTTTTGATTGGTGCTTTTGCCGTCTTGTCTTTGCATGTGCAGTTGAAAATGCAAAAGGCGGGTTACCCCGGTTTCGCCGCTTTCATGAGTTCGCGGAAATTTGGCCTTCCCGTCGAATATCTTAGGATTCGGAAGGAACGCGGATGGTCGCCGTGGCCAGCGTATTTGATATGGCCGTGCCTGTTGGCGGGAATTGTGCTGCTCGTTATAGGGGTATCGCGACTGTAGGGCAGCGGAAGTAAAGGCAAGAACAGGACTCACCGCAGAGACGCGGAGGGCGCAGAGAACGGCGGAGAAACGGCGGGGGCCGGCGAGACGCCGGCGCTACTGGTGGCTACGCTTGCCAGACGCCGGCGGCGAAGGTTTTCAGCGTGCGGAAGCCGAGGTGCTCGTAGAGGTCTACGGCGTGCTTGTTGATGGCGGTGACGGTGAGCGAAAGGGATTCGTAGTGGCGGCGGCGAAGGGCCTGGATGGAATGCTCCATGAGCTGGCGGCCGATTCCGTGGCCGTGATAGCCGGGCATGACGCAGACTTGCGTGGTGTGGCCCACGCCTTCGGCGACGGTGGACGTGAGGATCATGCCGACGAGGCGATCGCCCGTAGTCGGACGCACGAGAAACGAGGCCTCGGGCAGGAACTGTCCGCAACCGGGCAAGAGGACGATATTGCGCAGGAACTTCAAGCTCCCCGTTTCGCTGCGATACTGGTCGTTGATCTGGCCGTCGACGTGGTCGGCGTACGCGAGCTGAATCAGCCGCGCGGCGGCTTCGAACGCGCGGTCGCTCCACGGCTCGATGCGCAGCCCTTCGGAGAGCGGCTTTCCGCACAAGACCGAATCGGCGAGAGGCAAGAGCATGAACTGGCGGGGATGCAGGCGAAAATATCGCGAGAGAAACGCCGGGTCGAGTTCGCTGCCGAAGGGCATGAGCTGAGCTTCGATGCGCTCGAGGCGCGGCGTCCCACGCAGCGCTTCGAGCATCTCGCCGAGCAAAGCTTGCGTCACCGGACCCTGTGCACAGCGCGGGGAAACGAATAGCCCGCCGATGAGTCCCTTGCGTTCCTCAAGGACGTAGAAGCCGTAGCCCACCGGGCCGCTGTTTTCCATGGCCGCGTATCCGCCCAAAGCGCGAGAGTCGATAAACCGCCGGATCAGGTCGATGGAGGCGCGGTAGTCCCAATGGAGTTCCTCCCGCCAGTGGCGGGCTTCCTCCTGGAACAAGCCTTCGAGAGACCGTGAATGTAACGTGCGGAGGTCGACAATCTGCATGAGAGATGGGTGCCGTTCAGTAGCTATTATAGCTTTGGGACGCCGAGAACCCAACTCGCGCTATTTGGGGCGAACAGTATGAGAAACTACGCTCGAAAGGAACCGCGCTAAGAAGAGTCGCGCCGGGCGCCCAGAGCAGCCCCGACGATTACGGATGGCTATCTCCTTCGAATTCCGCAATTCGCGCATCGCCAAGCTTCTCTCGGGGTTACTGGCGCTGCTTTTATTCGCCTTGCTTTCGATTGGGGCGATCGCCGGATACCTGGTGTACGAGATCGTCCACCCGCCGCGAAACCCCGCAAATATCGACGTGAACGTTATGATGGGGCACCCGATGGTCGTTTCGTTTCCGATCCCCGGGGAGCCGCAGCGCGACGGGCTGTTTTTCCCAGGACTTCGGGGCGCGCCGACGGTGATCGTCTGCCACGGCTATGGGGCGCAGCAGGGGGACGTGCTTACGCTCGTTACAGCGCTGCAGGAGCACCAGTTCAACGTGTTTCTATTCGATTTTGTAGGCCACGGGACTGTGCCGGGAGTGACGACGCTGGGGTATCGCGAGACGAACGAGTTGCGCGCCGCGATGCAGGCCTTGTCGGCGCGGGACGACGTCGACCCGCAACACTTTGGGTTGTGGGGCACCGATATGGGTGGGTACGCCGTGCTGGAGGTGGCGTCCACCGACAAGCGCGTGGCGGCTTTCGCGGTCGAAGATCCTTATGGCGACCCGCGCGACATGGTGCGGCTGCAGGTTAAAAATTCCGGGCTGCAGGCGCTTCCGTGGGTCGGCCAGGTCGCCGATTTTGCCTTCCGGATGTACAACTACCCGTTTCGCAATGAGCCGCCGGTGTCGAAGAGGCTCGCGGGTACCGCCGGAATTCCCAAGCTATTCATATTTGCGAGCGACCGTCCGCAACTGGGCGATCTTGGGCTGCAGCTATTTCTCCTGGCGCCCGACCCCAAGCAAATGCTTCGGGTGAAATCGGCGTACCGCGATATGTCGGACGACGACCGGAAGGCGTATGAGAATCAGCTCGTGAGTTTCTTCCTGCTGAATATTCCCCCGACAACGCATTAAGGCAGTGGCTAGTGGCGAGTGACGAGTGGCTAGAAGGCGATTAGCCACGGAGGCACCGAGACACAGAGGCACACGGCATTTCAGGCGACCCACCTCACTTCAGAGCTGATAGGCGATGCCGGCGAAATACACACACGAGACGACTGCGACGACTTTCAGTTGGTCAGCGCGGGGCTTGGTTGATGGGGACGTAGAGGACGCCGACGTACGGCTCGTCGAGGGTTCCATCGAAGCGGCCCAGCTTGCGAATTTGGGCGAGGCCCGCGGGCGTGGTGAGGACAAGCGCGGCGTTTGGATCCTGCGGCGACCACTCGGGAAGTTCGCGGCGAAAGTAAAAGGCGAGCCCCCAATCCCAGCTTCGTGTGAGCTTGTAGGTGAAGATGCGGTCGGGATGCAGGTCGTTGCGCATCAGCGCCGCGTGCAGCCTTGCCGAATAGAGGCGATCCAGCATCGGAAGCAGCGACAGATTCGCGGTCTCGACGCTCAGGCCAACGAAAAGGGCGCACAGTGCGATGGCGTAGTCGAGCCTGCCACGAAGAGCGGCGCCGAGGACGATCAAGACGACGATGGCGACGAAGACGAGCGCGAGGCGGCCGAGGACTGCGACGAATACGGGAGTGAGCTGAAAGTTGAGCGCCTCCCATGGGATTCGACGTGTACCGAGGAGACCGGCGACTCCGAGCACGAGCAGGGTGAAGGCGATGCCGCCGCCCAGGAGCAAGCGCATGGGCGTGTCGCGATCGGCGGCGCGAGAAGTGCCGACGGCGCAGAGCAGAGCAAGCGCGGGAATTGCGGGGAGCACGTAGCTCGGCAGCTTGGATTCGGAGAGGCTGAAGAAAAACACGGGAAAGAACGCCCAGCAGGCAAAGAAAAATCCCGGCGAGTTGTGCCACGCTTTGTCGCGCCAAAGGCGAAGACCCTCGAGGGCCGCGGGCCAGAGCAGGACGGTCCAGGGAAGCAGAGCGAGCAGGACGATCGGGCCGAAGAACCAGAACGGCTGCTGGTGGCGAAAAAGCGGCGTGAGATAGCGCTCGAAATTATGCTCAAAGATGAAGACGTGCAGAAAATCGGGATTGCGCCGGGCGCAGAGGATGTACCAGGGGAGCGCTACCACACAGCACACCGCAATCGCGATGGGATGCGCAAGGCGGAATGCGGCGCGCCATCTGCGCGTGGCGAGCATCCAGAGGCCGACCGAGCCGCCTGCGAGCAGAATTCCCGCGGGTCCTTTGGCGAGCACAGCGGCGCCCAGAAAGGCGCCGAAAGCTGCGAGAGCCCAAAAGTCTCCGGGCGCGGGATCGGAGAGAGGATCGCGGTTGGCGCGGAGCGCACCCGCGCGGTGAAGGATGTGGGCGCCCGCGGCCATTGCCAGCGTGAGACAGGAACTGAAGAGCATGTCTGGCGTGCCAGCGCGCGCAAAGCCGATGGCCGCGACGCTTGTCGAGAAGAGAAGCGGAGCGAGGAGCGCGGGATCACGCGCTAAGCTGGCGGCAGGCGCAGGATCGCCGATTTCGCGGTTCGGCGCGAGAGAGTCCGAGCGAGGCGCGCTCGCGTAGTGCCTCCAGCCGAGCCAGCCGATGGCGATTGCCGCAAACAACGCTGCGACGGCTGAGGGCAGCCGCGCGGCCCATTCGGCGGAGAGATGCAGGCGGAATCCGATCGCGGCTGCCCAGTAGTAGAGAATCGGCTTCTCGAACCAGGGTTGACCATAGAGCCGCGGCGTGACCCAGTCGCCGGTTTCGGCCATGGCGCGCGCGATCCAGACGTAGCGCGGCTCGTCCGGGCCGACGAGACCGATCGCACCGAGGCTGCCAAACAGGCAAATCGCGCCGGCGATTGCGGCGGCGATGGGAGCGGGACGGAGCCAGGGTGAGCGCGTTGGGGAGTCGTGGCTCAAAGTTTGCCAGTCTAGCACCGCTTGATCCTCTGGCGTCGATATTCGGCCTCCCGCATAATGCTCGGCGATGCGGGAATGGCTCGAGTACGCCACAGCATGGATCGGACTGAAATTGATGGGGCTGCTGCCGAGGCCGGCCGCGCGGTGGGCAGGCGCGAGTTTCGCGGCGGCCGCGTACGCGATTCGAACTCCGCTTCGGCGCGCGGCGATATTCAATTTGCGCCTGGCGTTTCCGGATTGGAGCGACGCGCGACGCAGGAAAGTGGCGCGCGGAATGATCCGGCAGGTCGGCTGGATGGCCGGCGAGTTTTCACAGTTTCCGAAATACACGCGGGAGAATATCGAGCGGATCGTCCTGCTGGACGGATTCGAGAATTTCGACGCGGCGCGGCGGCGGGGCAAGGGCGTTCTTTTTCTGACGGGGCACATGAGCGCGTGGGAACTGGCGCCGTTCGCGCAGGCGCTCTACGGGCATCCGCTGTATTTCCTGGTGCGGCCGATCGCGAACAGCCGAGTGGATGCGCTGATCAACGGATATCGCTGCCTTTCCGGAAACCAGCCGATCGAGAAAAACCGCTCAGCGCGTTCGATTCTGAAGGTGCTGGGCGACGGCGGGACGGTGGGAATCCTAGCGGATCACAACACGACAATCGAAGAGGGTGTGTTCGTAGATTTTTTCGGGATTCCGGCGTCGACGACGTCCGGGCTGGCGCGACTGGCGTTGCGGACGGACGCGGCGGTGGTGCCGGGATTTCTTTCGTGGGACGCGCAGCGGCGGAAATACAGATTGCGCTTTGAGCCCGCGGTCGAGCTGGTGCGCTCGGGGAACGAAGAATCGGACGTGCGGGAGACCACCCAGAGATTCATGCGCGTGGTCGAGGATTATGTCCGCACGTATCCGGACCAATGGCTTTGGGTCCACAAGCGATGGAAGACGCGCCCAACGGGCGAGAAGCCGATTTATCCCTTCTGAAGGACCGCTGTAGCGAAGCGATTGCAAAGGAGAGGCGACAATGACTCGCACTGGGACTTGCAGCGCCGGAGAACTGGCGAAGTATCTTGGCGCCGAGCTGCACGGGGATGCGGCGACGCGAGTGTCCGGCGTCGCCAGCCCCGAACGCGCCGGGGCCGGGGATTTGATTTACGTTGACTCGGCAAAACATCAGGAGCGGGCGGCGGAATCGCGGGCGGCGTGCGCGATTGTGGGAAAGGGAATGCGAATCGCCGGGAAGACGCTGATTGAGGCGGGTGAGCCGAAGCTGGCGTTTGCGAAGGCAGCCGCGCTCCTGACGAAAGAGGATGCGCCGCGCCCGAGCGTGCATGCAACGGCGATTGCCGGGGCGACGGCGAAGATTGCGCCGAGCGCGTTCGTGGGGCCGTACGTCGTGATCGAAGAAGATGTGGTGGTCGGCGAGGGAAGCGTCATCGAGGCATTCTGTTTTCTGGGGCGCGGTTCGCGGGTCGGCGCCAGCTGCCGCCTGCATCCGCGCGTGACGCTGTATGCGGGGGCGAAGCTCGCAGATGGCGTCGAGGTTCACTCCGGAGCCGTGATTGGCGCGGATGGATTCGGTTATGTCTTCGGCGAAGGGCGGCAATGGAAATTTCCGCAAGCGGGAGGCGTGGAGATTGGAGACGACGTCGAGATCGGCGCCAACACCACGATCGACCGCGGCTCGCTGGAGACGACGCAGGTGGGCAAGGGCGTGAAGATCGATAACCTGGTCCAAGTGGCGCACAACGTACGAATCGGCGAGCATTCCGTGCTGGCCGCGCAGACCGGTGTTTCGGGCAGCAGCACGCTGGGAAAGAACGTGATCGTTGGCGGGCAAGTGGGAATTGCCGATCATTGCACGCTCGAGGATGGAGCGATCGCCGGAGCGCAGGCCGGCATCCCAACCGGAAAGACAATTCACGGCGGCCAGGTCGTTTGGGGCACGCCGGCGCGAAGCTTGGAGAAGTTCAAGCGCCAGTACGCATGGTTCGCCCAACTGCCGGCGCTCGTCGAGCGGATACGAAAACTGGAATCGGCGGTTGGCGGAAAGGCGAAATGAGGTAGCTATTTACAGGCAGCCCCCGAATGGCAACAAACATCCTAAGGTATAGCCTAGCGTAGAGTGGCCGGGTATTTTCGGTTGACCCTGGCTCAAATACTGCAGATAATAGAGCGGGGTTAGCCTGTAAGTACCTGTATTGTCGATAGATTGTATGCATTCCTACCACGGGGAGGCGACGCGGGTGGACGTGGAGCCTGCCTTAGGGCTAGTCGGCCTTTATATTGAGTGAGACGTCATGTCTGAGGGACTAATGGCACCGGAGGCACAACTCCGCGTGAGCGGGGGAAGTGACGCGGGACAAGCAACTGCTCGAAGCCGAGAAGTAGAATCGCCGATTGCCGAAGCCATCCGCCGCGGGATTGACTGGTTCCTCTCGGCACAGAATCCAGCCGGATACTGGTGGGGCGAGCTGGAAGCAGACACCACCCTCGAATCCGATTACATCCTCTACCTGCAGATCCTGGGCGAACTGGAATCCGAAAAAACGGCGAAGTTGGCGAAGTATATTCGCGATCGGCAGCTCGCTGACGGCGGCTGGAACATATTTTACGGCGGGCCTTCGGAGCTGAATGCGACCGTGAAGGCATGGGTCGCGCTGCGGTTGGCGGGCGATCCAGCCGAAGCGCCGCACCTCCAGAAGGCACGGCAGCGGATTCACGAGCTGGGCGGGCTCGAAGCGACGAATTCGTACGTTCGATTTTATCTCGCCATGGTGGGCGCCGTTGAGTGGACGATGGTGCCGGCGATACCGCCTGAACTGATGCTGCTGCCCGCGTGGTTCCCGCTGAATTTGTACGAAATGTCGTCGTGGACGCGCGGAATCGTAATTCCGCTGGCGCTGGTTTACGCGCAGAAGCCTGGCTGGACGCTGCCGGATGGCGTGACCGTCGACGAACTGTTCAAGAAGCCGGGAACGCTGCCGCCGTCGCTGGCGTGGGATAAGCAGGTGGTCTCGTGGAAGAACATCTTCCTGGCGATCGATCGCAGCGTGAAGTTCTATGAGAACCTGCCGTGGAAACCGTTTCGCAACATCGCACGGAATCTCGCGCGAAAGTGGATGCTCGAGCGCCTGGAGCGAAGCGAGGGCCTGGGTACGATTTACCCCGCGATGATGAATTCGATTTTCGCGCTGCTCGCAGAGGGCGGCGACACGACCGATCCTTTGCTCGCGCGCGAAATCGGATTCCTGGCGCGTTACGAAGTCGAAGAGGGCGATACGCTGCGCGTGCAGCCGTGCATTTCGCCCTTGTGGGATACGGCGATCGCGATGGTGTCGCTCGCGGAAGCGGGAGTCGACCCTGGTCATCCGGCGCTCGTGGCCGCTTCGCAGTGGCTCGTTGCGAATCAGATTCTCGGGCCGGGCGACTGGCAGGTGAAGAATCGCAAGGCTGAGCCGGGCGGCTGGGCGTTCGAGTTTCGCAACGACTTTTACCCCGATGTGGACGACACGGCGTTCGTGCTGATGGCGCTCGGGCGTGTCGCCGACCCGGAACCGAAACGGCTGCAGGCCGCGATTCGCCGCGGACTCGCCTGGCTGCTCAGCATGCAGAACGCCGACGGCGGCTGGGGCGCGTTCGACCATGAAAACAACCAGCAGTTCCTGAATCACATTCCGTTTGCGGATCACAACGCCATGCTCGATCCTTCGACCGCCGACGTGACGGCGCGCGCGATGGAGTGCCTCGGGCTCATGGGCTGGCCCGCCACGCATCCCGTGATTCAGCGGGCGAAAGCTTATTTGCAACGCGAACAGGAAAAGGAAGGCGCGTGGTTCGGGCGCTGGGGCGTGAATTACGTCTATGGAACGAGCGGCGTGCTGCGCGCGCTCGAGGCCGTCGGGCTGGGCTCTTTGCCCGAAGGACGGCGCGGGGCGGAGTGGCTGCGCTCCGTCCAAAATCCGGACGGCGGATTCGGCGAGACGGTTTTGTCGTACTACGATCCGGCGCTCAAAGGACAGGGGAAGAGTACGGCATCGCAGACGGCATGGGGCCTGATCGGTTTGTTGGCTGTGGATAGCGGCGTGGCGGTCAACGATCCCGCAGTAGAACGCGCGGTCGCGTGGCTGGCGTCGCACCAGAACCCGGACGGCACGTGGGATGAAGCGGAGTTCACGGGCACCGGTTTCCCGCGGGTGTTCTATCTCAAATATCACCTTTATCGAAACTCCTTTCCGCTTTACGCATTAGCGCGATACGATAATCTGCGCGAGAAAAGGCAACGATTTACGGGCATTCAGATTCGCCCCGAAGAGATCGAGCACGCGAACGGAAACTGGGGGTAAGAGTGAAAACTCCCGCCACGTTCAAGGCCTTCCAGACTCTATGACGACGCTTGTAACCGGCTCGACGGGCTTCGTAGGAAGCCATGTCGCCCGGCAACTTGTTGCTGCGGGCGATCGTGTACGAGTGCTCGTGCGCCGATCGAGCAACCTGCGAGCGCTCGAAGGGCTGCCGGTCGAGCGGGTCGAGGGAGACTTGCGCGATGCGCTTTCGCTCGATCGGGCGATGAAGGGCGTGCGCCGCGTGTATCACGTGGCCGCCGATTACCGGCTTTGGACGCGCGTCCCCGAGGAAATTTACGAGAGCAACGTTGCGGGCACGCGGAGGCTTTTCGAGGCTGCGGCGCAGGCAGGCGTCGAACGAATCGTGTACACGAGCACCGTGGCGACGATCGCGGTCCCTGGGCATGGCGCGAAGCTGCCGAATGAGGAGACGCAAGCGACGATCGATCAGATGATCGGGCACTACAAGCGCTCGAAGTTTCTGGCGGAAGTGGAAGCGATCAAGGCTGCCGGAGCGGGGGTGCCGGTGGTGATCGTGAATCCGACGGCGCCAGTCGGACCGGGCGACTGGAAGCCGACGCCGACGGGGCGCATCGTGGT
>DATJRU010000164.1:0-9818 GCA_035504455.1 Vulcanimicrobiaceae bacterium | reverse complement strand
CCGCGCTCCCGCTCTTCCGGCGCGTTGTCGATCGTGTCGAACGCTCGGAACGACACCTTCGGATTGTTCTTGCTGAGCACCTTGGTGATCGCCGCCGTTAACGTCGTCTTCCCGTGGTCGATGTGCCCGATCGTCCCCACGTTCAAGTGCGGCTTACTCCGCTCGAATTTCTCCTTCGCCATGTCTCTCTCCGCTCCTCCGCTAAACGAACTCGATCCAGAATCCTAAGAGCTAAAGCCGATCTTCGCCTTCGCAGCGTAAGGCTCCGGACTATAGTCGAAAGCAATCGCTGCCAAGTATTCCCACTTTATCAACATCACCGGCGCGCCTCCCAAGCTCTGGGACGCGGTCGCTTGCGGTCCGGCCGGAACCAAAACCCAGACGCCCAAGGCATCCGATGACAGAGCCAAAGTCTGAAAGGCACCTTTGGCCGGAACCAAACCCTTCAACGCGCGAATCCCCGAGGGCAAAAGGCGCACGAGAATCCGCTGTCCAACTAAATCCATATCTCATTGCTTGGACAATAGCTCAGCTTTTCCCAAGCCCTCCAAAACCCTCCGGCGCACTCGGTCGATCTCCTCGGGCGCATGAGAGTCCAACGCGTCGTCCACGAGCTCCCGAGAAAAATTGAGGTCAACGACTTTACTTGACGCCTTAACCCGCACAATCCATCGGCATTCGATCATCTCGCTCTTCACTACGGCGACCTGGTAGTCAGGGCCCAGACCCGCGAGCACGTCTTGCACAAGGAGACCGAGATCCCTCCCGCGCTCCCAAAGACGCTTCTCCCCATAGAGGCCAGCAAGCAGGCTGCGCCGATAATCCTCTTCGGTCACTCCAAAACGGCGCGCCACATACTTTTGCTGCTCATTCAGAGCGGGCAGCTCATTCGGCTGAGCCGCCATCGCCTTCCTCCACTCTTCTACGTTTGTGGAGGACCCGGAAATGTAAACATCAAAGTCTTCGCCCATGGATTATCTGACCGCCTTGCCCGTCGCCCGGCCGATCACTTCCTCGGACACGTTCGGCGGCGCCTGCTGGTAATGCGAAAAGTGCATCGTGAAGCTGCCGCGCCCTTGCGTCTTGCTGCGGATGTCGGTCGCGTAACCGAACATTTCCGCGAGCGGCACCTGCACGTTGATGATTTCGCTTCCCGCGCGCGATTCGCGTCCCTGGAGCTGGCCGCGCCGCGAGTTCAGGTCCGCGATCACCGGGCCCATGTATTCCTCGGGGACCACCACTTCCACGCGCATGATCGGCTCGAGCAGTTTCGGGCTGGCGCGGCGGCAGGCTTCCTTGAAGGCCATCGATCCCGCGATCTTGAACGCCATTTCCGAGCTGTCCACGTCGTGGTAGGTGCCGTCGATCACGACGACCGCCATATCTACCATCTCGTAGCCCGCAAGGACGCCATTCTCCATCGCTTCCTTCACGCCGTCTTCGATCGGAGGAATGAATTCCTTGGGAATCGCGCCGCCGACAACCTTGTCGATGAACAGCAGCCTGTGTTCCTTGTCGAAGCGCCACTTGCCGCCCTTGCCGGCAACCTGCTTGGCCAACTCGTCGAGTTCGTCCGTCGACATTTCGTGCATGTCTTCGTGGCTCGAATTCGGCAGCGGCTGCACCGTCAGCTTCACGTGGCCGTACTGGCCGCGTCCGCCCGACTGCTTGATGTGCTTGTGCTCGGCTTCCGCCTGCTTCAAGATCGTCTCGCGGTAGGCCACCTGCGGCCGGCCGACGTTGGCCTGGACGTTGAACTCGCGCATCATCCGGTCGACGATGATCTCGAGGTGCAGTTCACCCATGCCCGAAATCAGCGTTTGGCCCGTATCCGTGTCCGTGTGCACGCGGAACGTGGGATCTTCCTGCGCCAGCTTGCCTAGCGCGCTGCCCATCTTTTCCTGATCGGCTTTGGTTTTGGGTTCGATCGCCACGGAAATAACCGGGGTCGGGAAATCGATGTTCTCGAGGAGGATGGGCTTGTCTTCGTCACACAACGTGTCGCCCGTCGTTACGTTCTTGAGACCCACACAGGCCGCGATGTCGCCCGCCTCGATCGATTCAATTTCTTCGCGCTTATTGGCGTGCATGCGCAGCAGCCGGCCAATGCGCTCGCGCGTTTTCTTGGTCGAGTTGTACACCGATTGTCCGGCCTTCAGCACGCCCGAATACACGCGAATGTAGGTCACGTGGCCGACGTACGGGTCGGTCATGATCTTGAACGCCAGCGCCGCAAACGGCTGATCGTCCGCCGCGCGCCGTAGCTCCGGCTCGCTTCCATCGGGCGAAGTGCCTTCGACCGGCGGAACGTCCACGGGCGACGGCAGATAGTCGATCACCGCATCGAGCAGCGGCTGGACGCCCTTGTTCTTGAACGCCGAGCCCGCGATCACCGGGACGAGCTTCAGCCCGATCGTCGAGCGACGCAACGAGGCGCGCAGCTCCGCCGGTTCGAGCTTATGCTGATCGAGATATTTCGTCAGGATGGCATCGTCATGCTCGGCGATGTATTCGACCACCTTCTCGCGGTGCGCCTTGTAGAATTCCGGGCTCAGCCCCGTCGCCTTCACAGCCGTTTCAAGGGCCGGGCGCGTCGCAAGATACGCCGCATCCCAGAGTTTCTCGAGCGGCAGGATTTCGTATTCGGCGCCCAGCGTCTCGTCTTTCCAGACGATCGCGCGCTCCTCGATGAAATCGATGATTCCGATGAAATTATCTTCGCGTCCGATGGGGTAGGTGATGGGAACCGGGTGGGCTGCAAGCCTTTGACGCATCGACTGGACCGAATGCTCGAAATCGGCGCCGATGCGGTCCATCTTGTTGATGAACGCGATGCGCGGCACGCGATACTTGTCCGCCTGGCGCCATACGGTTTCCGACTGCGGCTGCACGCCGGCCACCGCGTCGAACACGGCCACGGCGCCGTCCAGCACGCGCAGCGACCGCTCCACTTCGACAGTGAAGTCTACGTGGCCCGGTGTATCGATAATATTGATGCGGTAGCTCTTGTCGAACCGTTTCCAGGAAGCCGTGGTCGCCGCGGACGTGATCGTGATCCCGCGCTCGCGCTCCTGCTCCATCCAATCCATCACGGTGGTGCCTTCGTGCACTTCGCCGATCTTGTAGGTCACACCCGTGTAGAAGAGGATGCGCTCGGTGCAGGTGGTCTTGCCCGCATCGATGTGCGCCATGATCCCGATGTTGCGCGTCTGCTCGAGTTGTACTTGCCGTGCCATTTTCTTATCGGAGTCCCAGGCCCTCGGTCGTTACCAGCGATAGTGCGCGAACGCCTTGTTCGCTTCCGCCATGCGGTGGACGTCTTCCTTCTTCTTCACCGCTCCGCCACGGCCGTTCGCGGCATCGAGAATTTCCTCGGCCAGCTTGTCGGTCATCGACTTGCCCGCGCGCGTCCGTGAGTACAGCACCAGCCAGTGAATCGCCAGCGACTGCCGCCGGAACGGATTTACTTCCACCGGCACCTGATAGTTCGCGCCGCCCACGCGCCGTGTCTTCACTTCCAGCACCGGCTTGCAGTTCTCGACGGCCTTCTTGAACAGCTTGAACGCGTCGTCGTTGGCCTTCTTGGCGACCTGGTCCATCGCCTTGTAGAAAATCGTTTGCGCGGTCGACCGCTTGCCGTCGTACATCATGCTCGAAATGAACTTTTGCACGAGGTCGCTGCCGTACACCGGATCTCCCGGAATCTTGCGGCGCAGAACCCATCCCTTGCGTGGCATCGATTCGTCTCTCCCGCTACTTCTGTGCGGCCTTGGGCCGCTTGGCGCCGTATTTCGAGCGCCCCTGCTTGCGGTTCTCGACGCCGGCCGCGTCGAGCGTTCCGCGAATCACGTGGTACCGCACGCCCGGCAGGTCCTTCACGCGGCCGCCGCGCACGAGCACGATCGAGTGCTCCTGCAGGTTGTGGCCGATGCCGGGAATGTAGGTCGTCACTTCGGCGCTGTTGGTCAGCCGCGCGCGCGCCACTTTTCGCAGCGCGGAGTTCGGCTTCTTCGGCGTTTGCGTGTAAACGCGAACGCACACGCCGCGCTTCTCGGGGCATCCCTCGAGCGCCGGCGATTTCGTCTTCGTTCGAATTTTTTCCCGGCCGTACCGCACCAGTTGCGCAAACGTAGGCACGCGATCTCCTCGCTTCTTGTGACTCTGTTTTTGTCTGGCTCTGCGCAGCCCAAGCCAACCCGCGCAGAACTTTGCGGGTGAATGAACGGTAGAAGGTCGCCAAACCCGAAGGAGTTACCAGGTACTCCGCGCTGACGCTTCACCCCGAGGAGTGAACTCAACATCCGACTGCGGAGAGGCTGTCACGGCTTTGCGGGGCTGGCGCCCCATTTCGGCCGTTCTTCCTTACCCCGTTCCTTTTTTTCTTGTTCCGGGGCCGGAAGACTTCCCTTTCACCACCGGGCACAATGCCCTAAGCACAACCGCGCAAGTATAGGGAAAGTAAGCAGTCCTGTCAACCCGATTCGCTTGTGGAAATCTGCGTGCTCGGACTTTTTTCCCGCCGAAATCCACCTGCCCAATCAGCAGCCCAGGAGGTCGCTGTCTTGCCCTATCCGCCATCTTCGCGGCGGATACAATCATATCAGCTTCCGCTCTCGATTGCGACATCGCCGGCCCCGTCGGTAAGGCTTTCGATCATATAAACTGTTACATGTCAATTACTTACAGAGTCACCGATAAACGGCAAGCGATGCTCGGCACCTCCCTATACTCACCGCCTATCCGCAGCCCGTTTTCCACGTTCCCGTAGCCACTACCTCAATCACGCCCGCATGAGCGCTTTACGCAAGCCTCCAACGCTCCTAAACTGAGTCCTCGGATTTCAACAGGGAGCATCGTGAAATTTCGCTGGATCGCAATTCTGTGCCTTGCTGTCTGGCCGGCTTTGGCAGGCGCGCAAGGCGCACCCGCTTCGCCCGCCGCATCGCAAGCAGCACCCGCGCCAAAGGCTTCGGCCTCCGATTATTCGCAAGAGCCCTTCGTCATCGAACAGTACAGCACGCACGCGCGCTACGAAAATGACGGCACCGGCGACATCACGGTCACGGCGCGCATCCGCATTCAGAGCGACGCGGGCGTCCAGCAACTCGGCCAGCTCGCTTTCGGCTACAGCTCCGCCAACGAGCAAATGGACGTTCACTACGTGCGCGTGCGCAAGGCCGACGGCTCGGTCGTCACCGCCGATCCCAGCGCCATCACCGACCTGACGGCGCCGGTCGCGCGCGACGCTCCGGTCTACACCGACCTCAAGGAAAAGCACATCACGGTTCCCGATCTCGCGCCGGGCGTCACGCTCGAATACGAAATCGAAACGCACCTCACGCCGCTCGCTCCCGGCGAATTCTGGTACGACCACGACTTCGTAAAGAATTCGATTGCGCTCGACGACCGCCTCGAAGTCGACGTGCCCAAGGGCCGCAAGATCAGCATCGAGTCGTCGCCCAGCACTCCGTACGAGACGACGTCGAAGGGCGATCGCACAATCTACACCTGGAAGCGCGCGAATCTCACGCTGCCTTCCGATGACGACTCGCAAAAGAAACCGCGCCAAAAACCCGAGGACAAGCTCCCGGATGTGCAGCTCACCACGTTCACCAGTTGGGAAGCCGTGGGCCGTTGGTACGCAAATCTCGAAAAAGGACGCACTGACCCCTCGCCTGAAATCCGGGCCAAGACGGCTTCTTTGATCGAGGGCCGCAAAACCGAACTCGAAAAAATCCAGGCGCTCTACGAATACGTTTCGAAAAACATCCGTTACGTAAGTCTTTCCTTCGGCGTCGGCCGCTACCAGCCGCACAGCGCCGCCGAAGTCTTCGCCAATCAGTACGGCGACTGCAAAGACAAGCACACGCTGCTCGCCTCGATGCTGCAGGCCGCCGGCATTCCGTCCGACGCGGTGCTGATTTCCTACGAGCGCAAGTTCGACGAAACGATGCCTTCGCCCGCGCAGTTCAATCACATGATCACGGTCGTGCCGCTCGGCAAGGACCTCATCTGGATGGACTCGACCGCGGAAGTCGCTCCTTTCCGGCTGCTGGCTTCGCCGCTTCGGAAGAAACTCGCGCTCGTCGTTCCTTCCGATGGCGACGCCAAGGTGACCGAAACGCCGGCCGATCCCCCGTTTCTCTCGACCCAGCACGTCGAAATCGACGCCAGCGTGAGCGAACTCGGCAAGCTTACTGGCCAGGTGCATTACACCGTGCGTGGCGACAACGAACTCGTCCTGCGCCTCGCGTTCCGCCGGACGCCACAGACCAAATGGAAAGAACTCGGCCAGACGATCCTCGCGCTCGACGGCATCCACGGCCAGGCAACCGCAGTGAAACCGGGCGATCCAACGGCCACGCAGGATCCGTTTCAGCTCGAGATCGATTTCGAAGAGCCGAACTATCTCGATTGGTCGAGCAAGAAAGCCAAGGCGGCTCTGCCGCTGCTTTCCATCGGCCTGCCCAACCCGCCGGACGACAACACGGCGCCCGTTGTCCTCGGCAGCCCGCTCGAGGTGTCCATAAAGCTGAAGCTCGAGTTGCCGCCCGAATTCACTGCGCAGGCCCCTATCTCAGTCAACGTCCCCCGCGACTACGCCGACTTCTCCTCGAGCTACCATTTCGCGGACCACATTCTCACCGCCGAGCGAACGATTGACTTCAAGACGCGCGAGCTGCCCGCATCGCGCACCAGCGACTACCTGGCGTTCGCGCGCGCCGTGCAGTCGGACGAGAGCCAGGCGCTCGTCGTCGCCAATGCCACGCCCGGCGCTCCGGAGATTCCCTCGTCGGCGAAGCCGGACGACCTGTTCGATGCGGCCGTCGCCGCACTCAACGCTGGGAACATGCGTGCGGCGATCCCGCTCTTCCAGCGCGTCCTCGCGCTCGACCCGAAATACAAGCAAGCGTGGAACGATCTCGGCGTCGCCTACCTGCGCGACGGCTCCTACGATGAAGCGACCGCTGCGTTCCAAAAACAGCTCGACGTTGACCCATTCGACGAGCACGCCAACGACTACCTCGGCCTCGCTTTCCAGCAGCAGCAGAAATATCCCGAAGCCATCGCCGCCTTCCGCAAGCAGGTGGCGAACAATCCGCTCGACCTCGTCGCGCATGCGGCGCTTGGCAGCATCTATCTCGATCAGCATCTCTATCCTGACGCCGTGCCCGAACTCGAAAAGGCCGCCATCCTCTCCCCGGATAACGCGCAGCTTCAGGTGAGCCTCGGCCGCGCCTACATCAATAGCGGCGACAAGGAAAAAGGCCTCGCCGCTTTCGAGAAAGCAGCCGGAATCTCGCAAACGCCCGTGATCTGGAACGACATCGCCTACAACCTCGCGGACAACAAAATCGAGCTCGACAAGGCGCAGCAATACGCCGAATCCGCTGTCTCGTCCACCGAAGCCGATCTGCGGAATATCGACCTGCTCCATCTCACGATGGACCAGATGGATCAGGTCGCGAGCATCGGGGCCTGCTGGGATACGCTCGGGTGGGTTTATTTCGAAAAGGGCGATCTGCAAAAAGCGTTGCGTTACGTCGACGCGGCGTGGCGGCTCGATCAGCACGGCGAAGTGGGCGATCACCTCGCGCGCATTTACGACAAGCTCGGCGACAAGGACAAGGCCATTCACGCCTACGCGCTGTCGCTCGCCGCGCGGCATTCCGTTCCCGAAACGCGCGCGCGGCTGATGCTGCTGCTCGGCGGCAATTCCGGCATGGACGCGCTGGTGAAGAACGCAACGCCCGAGCTCAGCTCGATGCGTTCCTTTGATTTGAAGGGACTGCTGAAGGAAGACGCGACCGCCGATTTCCTCGTTCTGCTGTCGCCGGCGGGCTCCGATGGCTCGACCGTGACAATCGACGGCGCGAAATTCGTGAGCGGCAGCGAATCGCTGCGTCCCTTCGCCGATAAGTTGATGTCGCTCGACTACGGGCAGGTGTTTCCCGACGCGTCGCCCGCGAAAGTGGCGCGCCGCGGCACGATGACCTGCTCCGCGAAAACGGGCGACTGCAGCTTCAAGTTGATCCTCCCCGAAGACGTTCACTCGATAAACTGACCATCCGACGAGCCCGCCTGCCGCGGGCAGGGACGGTCATCCTGAAGCCGACGCATTTGATTTTGGCCGGCTGAAGGATCTCTCTTGGCCATCCGATCAGGTCAATCGCGCTGAGCGTACTCAGGGCGACGTAGCGACTCCGGCCGCCGCAAGCTTCCGCAGATTCGCGACGGTCTCTGAAGGCTCGGGGCGAATCGTGTAGTCCGGGTCGACGTCCGCATTTCGCACGATGCCCTGCCGGTCGACGATAAACCGCCCGGGCATCGGCAACGTCCACGAAGCGTCGCCGTCGAAGCGCGCCAGGTCGACGCCAAACGTGGAATACACTTCGCGCAAATCCTCCGGCAGCCGAAACACAAGCCCGAGCTTCGCGGCGAACGCGTTCCCTGCGTCTCGCAGAAGGTCAAAGCCCAGGCGATTTTTTTCGGCCATTTGCTTCAGGAACGCGTCGCGCTGGGGGGAAATCGCCACGAGGGTTGCACCGGCAGCTTGAATTTCCGGCAGGACTTCCTGTAGAGCTTCCAGCTCCAGGTTGCAGTAGGGTCACCACACGCCCCGGTAGAACGTCATCACCAGCGGGCCGCGGCGCAGCAACTCCGCCGAACTCACTTCCTCGCCCCGCGAGTTCCGCAGGACGAACTCGGGCATCCGGTCGCCCACTTTGATCACTCGATCCAGAATTCCCGACTTCCGCAACTCTTCCGTCGCGTGGTGCATGATCGCCAGTTTTTCGGGCGGCGCTTTCTTCTCGAATTCCGCCTTGATTGCGTCGAGCCTTTCCTGCAGCTTCATGTCCCCTCCAGCCAAGAAATGTTTTGGGAGCCGCTTTGACCGAGTCTCCGGTACATCGGATGAGGTTTCCCGGCGGGAAGGTTCAAAACATCGCGAGGATCGAGACTACAGCGTTGCCCCGGCGAGCCGGCCGACGTTGCCCATCACTCGAAGACCGTCGGCGCGATTCGCGAAGTAGCGGGCGTTGATTTCATCGGAACCCATATCTTCGACCGAGCTGAAGCGGCCCTGTTTCAGCCGCTCGGCCAGAGCCTTCGGCTCGAAAGATGTGACGAAAGGTTCGCCCGCCGACTCCACTCGCTTGGCGAGCACGTCGAACGCCATGCGCTCCATCAGGCCCAGCGACTCGCGCGGCACCATGTAGTCGAAGACGATTCCGCCGCCCCGCGGCAGCGACCCGGCGAATCGAAAGGTCGCCTCGATCGCCTCATCGCTCAGATACATCGACACTCCGAGCCACGAGAAAAACGACGGCTTCTCGCGATCGAATCCGGCGTCGCCCAGCCCCCGCGCCAAGGTCTGCCGCTCGAAATCCACCGGAGCAAATGTCAGCGACGCCGGAATTTCGATTCCGGTCGCCTCGAGCTGGCGGCGCTTCCACTCCTGCGTCGCGGGGTAATCCACTTCGAAGACGCGCAGTCCAGTTGCGGAGTGCGGATTCCGGTACGCGAATGTGTCCAAGCCCGCGCCCAACACCACGTACTGCGCTACGCCGCGTTCGATCGCGCGCGCGAGTTCGTCTTCCGCGTAGCGGCTGCGCGCCGCCATGAACGCGCGCAGGCCCCGCGACAGCCGGTCGTGGCCCATTCCTTCACCACCCTCCAGCCGTTGAATCGCGCGCGGCCCCAGAATCTTCAGCGCGATCGGATCATCCAGCACCTTCGGCTCGTCGACCAGCTGGTGCGCCGCCCGCCGCATCGCCACCCGCAGCGCCGTATGGCTCGCCCTCGCCTCTTCCATG
>DATJRU010000163.1:0-4774 GCA_035504455.1 Vulcanimicrobiaceae bacterium | reverse complement strand
TTGCAGGGTGCCGCGTCCTTCACGATTTCTGTGAAGGGTGCGCGAGGTAGCGCGGCGTGGCGAGAGAGCTTGCGGACCTTGCTTAGTTCAATTTGAGCCGGACGGCGCGGGCGAGTTTTCTTTGGCGCTCGTCGAAGCTGTAGAGGTAATCTGCGTCGAATTCGAGAGCGGCGGCGACGTGCAGCACGTCCGCGCTTCGGGTTCCGAGCCTCGGCGTCGTTTGCCGGGACAATCGCAGCGCCCGTTCGAATACGGAGTCCGTCAACGCGCGCAATCGAAAGATTCCGTCGCGCAAATCGCTCGCAAAATCCTTCAGAGAAGCTTTCGCCTGATCCGCGCTCACCTCTCCGCGGAAAACCCTCAAGCCGAGCGCGTTGAAGAGTTCGAGTTCGCCGAACGCGGTCAGGAACCGCTCGGCTCGCGAGGACCGCATCAGACGCGCCGCCGGCGCGGAATTCGCGTCGAGGCTATAGAGCGACACGAGGAAGCTGGTGTCGACGTAGATTTTCAATATCGGTTCCGATCCTCGGCAATGAGATCGGCGCCGGTCACTTTCAGCAGCGTCTCTCCGTAGATCAAGCGCAGCCGCGCGAGAAAGTCCGGCACTTGCTTCGCCTCCGGCGGGCGCTCGGGAACAAGCCGGGCGATCACGCGCCGGCGCTTCGTGATCTGGATCTCTTCGCCTTCGTGCAGCAGCCGTTCTATCTTCCGGAAGGCGTAACGAAGGTCGCGGACCGATGCTCTTTTCATGTGATACATATTAGCATCACAAATTAAGAATGGCAATAAGAGGTGCCTTGATGAGGTTCACGGCAGAGGGGCCCACCTGAAAGGTGGCCGCTACGAAAGACGGCAAAAGCACACAGGCAGGAGTGCCTGTGCCACAAAAACGAAGAATGCCAGGCTAGCCCTTCCTTCGTCAGGGTGAAAAGGACCTGGCGCTACGTTCAAATCCTAGAGGCAAGAAAAGCGCACAGGCAGGAGTGCCCGTGCCACCAAAACAAACGGCAATCAGCGGTCGCCGGTGAAGCCGAGCGGGTGGTACGTGGGGCGCAAGTCGCGCGAGAAGCCGGGCGCCTGGCCCAGGAGGCCGAAGACGGCGACGGAATCGGGCGTGCCGATGAAGACTTTGCCGCCGGCGATCATCGGGGTGATGAATTTGTTTTCGAGGAACTGGTCGCGGCCGCCCGCCTGGTTGCTGTTGTAGAGTTCGGCGAGATTCGCGGCGTCGTAGGCGTGCAGGACGCCGGGCGTCGAGGCTTCGACGGCCCAGACGATTCCGTTGGCCGCGCCGTTGGCGGAAATGCTGGGCGTGGCGCCGGGGTACGTGAATTTCGTGCGGCTATGCGCGGCGGAACGCTCGGCGAGCCGCGCGTGCGCGATCGGAAACGCCTTCAGGAAATCGCCCTGCGCGCCGTAGTAGACCGTGTTGTTGAAAAACGCGGGCAGCGCGAAGACGCCGTCGCGGCCTCCGAGCGCGGTCTCGATGTGCTGGTAGACGGCGCGATCGGTATCGCCGTGGAACTTGCCCATCGCGTCGCGGTCGACCACGTAGATGATCGGGCGGCCGGTGATGAAGTCGGCCTTGCCCGCGCCGACGGCGAGGTGGCGCGTCTTGCCGGAATCGTCCTTTAGATCGGGCAGCAGGAGCACGCCGCCGGAGCCGAGGTCGCGGTCCTGCTCGACGTTGATCATCGTATTGTGCGCGGCGAAGTAATCGGCGACGCGCAGGCCGTTGCCGTCGGCGGCGAGGCGCAGGAACGCGTTGCCGAAGTCGCCGCTGGCGGGCATGCCGGTCGAGTCCATCGCGGCATCGAAGGTGCCGTTACCGTCGAGGACGAAAATATTTCCGTCGGAATCGGCCGCCATGCCGCCGCCGGACATCCAGATCGCGCCGGCCTGTCCATTGGGCGTGAGATTGAGGACGCCGGTCTGGCGCAGCGTGGATTCGCTGTAGCCCATCACCCAGCCGGTGTAGGGCTCGACGTCGCAATGCGAGCTCCAGCCAATGTAGATCGCGCCGTTGACGAGCAGCAGCGCGCTCCTCGCTTCGTACTGTCCGGGATCAAAAGTGAGCGTGCCTTTGTGGCTCGGATATGTCGCCTGGATTTCGACGGGGCCGCCGCTGAGCTCGGCGTGGGTGACAAGGTCGAGCGCGTGCAGGCGGTGATGGTAGCGGCCGGTGGCGTCCTTGGACATGGCGACGACGAAGATGGCGCCGTGCGCGCCGTAGCCGAGGTCGATCACCGGCGTGGCGGTGATGCCGATCTCGGGAGTGACTTGCGCGCAGTTGTGATCGTCGCTGGGCTTTTCGGTGTCGGGGATGAGCGACGCGAGCCAGAGCGGCGGGCCGAGAGTGTCGGCGTCGAAGGCGTAAAGGAAGCCGTGCTCGGTGGCGACGAAGACGACGTTGTGCGGCACGCCGTTGAACGGGAGCTGCGGGACGTAAAGCGGCTCGGCGTCGACGGGGCCGGTGACCGCGAGCTTGCCGATTTGGCCGAAGGTGTCGGCGCTGACGTTGTAGGGCGCGAGAGTGGTTTCCGCGAGATTTTGGCCGGTGCGCGCGTTGTCGTTGTGGTGCGTGAGCACCGCGCCGGCGGCATGCAGCGCAGCCGGAGGCTTGGCCGGTGGATCGGGGGGATCCGACTTGCAGCTTGCGAGGCCGATCGCGACGACCACGAAAAACAGTCCCACTACGCCGAGCTTCAAAACAACGTCTCCTGAGGCGGTACAGCGCCTGCGCACCCAATAGGGTAACCCAACAATTTTACCCGGAGCGGAGCGGAAAGTTCCGAAAAAAAGTGGCGGGCACGGCTAGGCGGATTCGGGAGTGGTGCGAGGCGCGTCATGCGCGGCTGCGGGGGCGGGGCGAAAGCGGTCGATGAGCCACACGCCGAGGCGCCAGGCGAGCAGGAGCGCGACGAGGAATCCGTATTCGAGCGGCTTGTGCTTGTCCGATTTCACGAGCCAGTAGTAGTGAATCACGCCGCCGATCGCGCTGATGTAGATCAGGCGGTGCAGCATGCGCCAGCGCTTGCCGCCGAGGCGGCGGATCGAGGCGGCCGTCGAGGTGAGCGCGAGCGGAATCATCAGGACGAAGGCGGCGAAGCCGACGGTGATGAACGGGCGCTTGGCGATTTCCTTGCCGATGTCGTGCAGGTCGAAGAAGAGGTCGAGGCCGAACCACGACGAGAAGTGCAGGCAACCGTAGAAGAATGCGTAGAGGCCGAACATGCGGCGAAAGCGAATTAACTGCGGCTGGCGCACGAGCTTGCGCAGCGGCGTGATCGCCAAGGTGATGACGAGGAAGCGGAGCGTCCAATCGCCCGTGCGGTGCTCGATGTAGTTGATCGGGTTGGCGGTGAGGTCGCCCTGGACCGCGCGCCAGATCAGCAAACCCAACGGGACCAGGCAAAGGATGAAGACGACTACCTTCGTCCACTTGCTGGTCCAGATCGCATTCATCTAGTAGTTCTTCCGCAGGTCCATGCCGGCGTAGAGGCTCGCCACGTAATCGCCATACCCGTTGAACATGAGCGTGTCGCGGCGGAAGAACTCGCCGAGGCGGCGTTCCTTGCCCTGGCTCCAGCGCGGGTGGTCGACGTGCGGATTCACGTTGGAGTAGAAGCCGTATTCGTTGGGCGCGTAGAGATTCCAGGTGGTGGGCGGCTCGCCTTTGACGAAGCGAATCTTCACGATCGACTTGATGGACTTGAATCCATATTTCCACGGGATGACCATGCGCACCGGCGCTCCGTCCTGATTGGGGAGCGTCTCGCCGTACATGCCGAAAGTGAGAAGGGTGAGCGGGTTCATGGCTTCGTCGAGGCGAAGGCCTTCGACGTAGGGAAGCTGGATGCCGGCTTGCGAGGCGAGCGGCATCTGGCGCGGATTGTAGTAGGACTCGAACGCGACGTATTTGGCCTTCGACGTGGGCTCGGCAAGGCTGATGATCGTGCTCAGCGAATAGCCGATCCACGGCACGACGATCGACCAGGCCTCGACGCAGCGATGGCGGTAGATGCGCTCCTCGAGCGGCGCCACGTGCATGAGTTCGTCGAGCGAATATTTGCGCGGCTTGGCGCATTCGCCTTCGACGGAGACGCTCCACGGAGTGGTGACGAAATTCTTGGCGTTCTGCGAGGGGTCGCCCTTGTCGGTGCCGAATTCGTAGTAATTGTTGTAGGTCGTGACGTCGTTCTCGGGCGTGACCTTCTCGCCGGTGGTCGTGTACTTGCTGCTCACCAGACCGGTCAGCGGAACAGGCGCCGAGCCTTTTGCGGGCCCCGCGAACATGCGCGGTAGCTTTTTCCATCCGGCGACGACAGCGGTGGTCGCGAGGAGCCCGAGAAGAAAATTGCGGCGCCCCATGTAGAGAACCTTCGGGGTCACATCCGCGTAGGTCAGGTCCGGTTTTTTCTGAACTAACATGCTACTTTCCCCCCTCCATTTATAATACGCCTCGAAAGGCGAGCGTGGATTCGGGAAGTTGCGTCAAGTTCGCGCCTGCCGCCCGTTCCCGATCGCACGTGTCCCGAACCGCGATCGCTGCGAAACCGTCGCCCCTAAACTAGCGCGCGGCAAACGGTTCCGCCGAGGCGTGGCGAAGATGCCGGGCTAAAGGAACCCGGCGCTACGTTCAAATCTCACAGCCGCGGCCCCGCGGCAGCTTCGATCCCTAAGCAACAGGAGATTGCGTTTAATTGGTGGCGAGCTCGCGCAGCAGGGCTTCGCGGATGCTTTCCTGGTGGTCGGGCGAGAGCTTGTCGCCGGC
>DATJRU010000162.1:0-6407 GCA_035504455.1 Vulcanimicrobiaceae bacterium | reverse complement strand
GCCTGGTGGATCGCCGGCACGCTGAGGAATCGCGCGTGGCAGGCCTATGCGGAGACTCTACGGCAGCAGCCGGGAATTGTGGTCACCTCAGCGGCGCGCCATCATGGCCATTTTGTGATCGCGGGCCTGCGCGACCCGCTTTCCGCCGATCCGCAAACGCTTCTGCGGACGACGACAAAGCTCGACGCACGCGAAGCCGAATTCCACTGGGGCGCCTATTACGCGCTCGACGATCCCATTCTTCAGCAGCGCGTCGCTATGGCGTTGCAGCCGCCGCCCGGCGTGAATCTCAGCGTCACAGATGGAATCCTGCGCGCCCACGGAATTGCGCCCGACGAATGGTTCGCGAGTTTCGCCTCGCGCGCGGCCATGATTCCCGGCATCCGCAACGTTGATGCAAGCGACTTGATCAGCGCGAACGACGCCGAATTCCAGCGCCTCGGCGCGGCCATTCAGTCCACCGTGCTCACGTTCCCGACCGGTAGCTCGGAAATCCTGCCCGACCAGGCCAATTCGCTGAAGCTGCTCGCGCCTGATGTCGCCGCGCTCCTGCAAAAGGCGCAGGCCTTGCACAAGAACGTCGTTGTCGACGTCGTCGGCCACAGCGACAGCACTGGGGCCGAATCCACCAACCAACTCCTCAGCCAGGATCGCGCCGACGTCGTCGCTTGGCAGCTCGAGCGCGAAGGCACGCCGCGCGCGTCGCTGCGTCCCGCGGGAGTCGCCGCCAGCCAACCCCTGCGCCCGGAAACCAACGATGAAGCCCGCCAGTACAACCGCAGCGTCACGTTCAGCGTCTCCGCCGCTGCGCCCGCCAAGCCCTAGGTCATGCTCCAGAAGAACATCTGCATGCTCGGATCGTTCGCGGTAGGGAAGACCAGCCTCGTGCGGCGGTACGTCGAGAGCATTTATTCCGATACCTATCACACAACAGTGGGGGTCAAAATCGACAAAAAAATGGTGCAAGTCGGCTCCCAGGAAGTCACCCTAATACTCTGGGATCTGTACGGCGAAGACGAATTCCAGAAAATGCGCTGGTCGTATGTGAAGGGCGCGTCGGGGTATCTGCTTGTGGCCGATGGCACCCGCCGGGCGACCTTCGAAAAGGCTCTGATGCTCGAAGAGGGCGTCCGCGACGCCGTCGGAGCGCTGCCTTTCATCTTCGTGCTCAATAAGGCCGATCTTGCCTCTGTGTGGGAGATTGACGCGGCCATGGAAAGCGGGCTCGTCGATAAAGGCTGGGAAGTGATGCGCGCCAGCGCGAAAACAGGCGAGAACGTGGACGCCGCATTCCGGAAGCTGACCGAAAAAATGCTGGGTGCGTGATGTCGTCGTTGATTACAGAGCTGCTGCGAGTCATGGGGTATGCCCTGTGCGAAGATCGCGCGGGCCGGCGCTTTGCGCTGCTCTACGACCCGCCGGGTTGGTTCCAGGAAGTGTGGGGCCATCAGACGGCGGGCAATCTTCTGACGCTCGTGGATCGTTCGCCATTTCTCGATGCATTCCTTTCGGAAGCGAAGGACTATTGGAATTCCAACGCGCAAGAGCCCCTTGCGTCCGGCGTGTGGGTCGAGCAGGTGCCGGGCGGGCGCGAGATTCCGCTCGAGGCGCGCGCGTGGCGCATCGACGGCAAGCGCATCCTTTCGATTCACAGCCCGCAGGAAAGCTTTCAGGAACAGTCGCGCGTGCTGCAAACCGCTCGCGACGCCGTGCTCGTTCACGAGCGCCTGTTGAAGGAAATTCAGAAGAAGGAAATCCTCCTGCACTGCATCATCCACGATCTCTCGCAGCCACTCTCCGCGATGAGGGGCTGCTTCGACGTGCTCGCGGGAGAAGCGCTGCCGGCCGCAGCCAAGCGGCTGATCGAACTCGGCAGCCAGCAATCCGAGCGCCAGGACGCGATGATTCGCGAGGTGCTCCACGCCTTCGCGAGGGATATCGACTCCGCGATGGGCGCGGGGGAAGCCGGCACGCCCGCTCCCAGCATTCTCGCGTGCGCCGAAGAAACCATCACCGCGTTCGCGCCGGCGTTTCGGTCGCATGGAGCAAGAATTCGGCTCGACCCCAAAGTAAATCGAAGCGCGCCTTGGAACGTCGCTGGCGAGAAATCGCGCCTGACGCGCATTTTGTCGAATCTGGTGGAGAACGCGCTGCGGCATGCGCCAAAGGGATCGCAAGTCACCATTCGGCTCGAGGACGACCACGGCTTCGTCAAAGCGTCGGTAGATGACGCTGGGCCGGGACTGCCCAAGGAATTCAACCCCGCCGAGGCGTTTGCCCTTTTCTCGAAGGGAAAAGAGGGTGGAGGCAAAGCGGGACTCGGCCTCTACTTTTGCCGGATCACCGTCGAGCGATGGGGCGGGTCGATCGGGTGCGAATCGCTGCCGCATCGCGGAGCCCGGTTTTGGTTTCGCCTGCTGCGAGCCGCGCGGCAGGAGCCGGCAGCCGCGGCTCCCGCAACGAGTCGGCCGCAGGCCCATCGGCGGCCGGCCGAACAGCTCGCCATTCTCCTGGTCGACGACGACCCCGCCATCCTTGAACTAAACCAGATTCTCATCGAGCGCGAGGGGTACGACGTGACCGCGGTTTCCTCGGGCGCCGAAGCGCTGCGCGCCTTCGGCAAGCGGCCATTCGACATCGTATTTCTGGACGAAGAGATGCCGGGAATGAACGGCGTGGAAGCCGCGAAAAGAATCCGCGCCGCCCAACCGCGCACCGGCAAGCGCCCGATGATCTTTGCGCTCACCGGAAATTCCGCGAAGGAAGACCAGGAGCGGCTCCTCGCATCCGGATTCGACGCGTGCTTCAGCAAGCCGTTCCGTCCGCAGGAGCTGCTCGATGCCACGGCGCGCTTCTCGCTCGGCGCGGCCACGCAGAGCGGCGCGGAAGCCAAGAAACCGGCGCCCGCGGAGTCATCCCTTCTGGCGCGCGTCGGCGGCGACGCAAAACTGCTCCGCAGCGTTACGCGCACTTTCCTGACGGACTATCCCGCGAAATTGCGCAAGATCAAGCGGGCGGTCTCGCGCGGAAACCCCGCCGAGCTCGCCGCAGCCGCTCACGCCATGAAAGGCGCGGTCGCCATTTTCGGCGCCGACGACGCCGTTCAAGCTGCCCTCGAGCTTCAACAGATGGGGCGCCAGGGGAATCTGCAAGCAGCCCCGGCGTCCTTCCGGAAACTCGATGAGGCGCTTGCCAGCTTGAACGCGAAATTGAGAGAATATGCGCCCCCGGCGAAACGAAATCCTTCCGGTTCCGTCCGGGGCAGACACCCCGCACGGAAACCGCGTCACCGCGCGAGGCGTGTTCCTCATCGCTGAAGTCGACCATGCCAGGGATAGGCGTTGTCTTTGGTCGCGCACAGGAGCTCGCTCATGCCCGAAATTCTCATTTGTGATGACGACGCCACCACCCGCAAGATGCTGCAGGGGATTCTGAAGCCGGCCGGCTTCGGCGTGGCCACCGCCGCCGACGGCCAGGCCGCTCTGCGAGCACTGCGCAAAAAGAAATTCGACCTCGTCCTGCTCGACATCTGGATGCCGAAAATCAGCGGCCTCGACTTGCTGGAGCTTCTCCGCGAGGAACCGCATATCCCCAAGATCGTGGTGATGACGTCCGATCAGACCTCAGAGACTCTTTTGCGCGCCTTGCGCGGGCGCGTCTTTCAGTTCCTGGCGAAGCCGGTCGAGGCCGAATCCCTGATCACGCTGGTCAAGGACGCGCTTTCCGCCGAGCCTTCCACGCCGCCCATCGAAGTGCTCTCAGCCACCACCACCTGGGTCGAGCTGCTCGTCCCGTGCGAGCGCTTGATGGTCCACCGCGTGCAGAGCTTCCTTTCGCGCCTCGAATCCGATCTGCCGCAGGCGCAGCGCGAGAGCATCGGGCTCGCGTTCCGCGAGTTGCTGAACAACGCGATCGAATGGGGCGGCCGCCTCGACCCCAATCAAAAAGTGCGCATCTCCTACATCCGCACCGAGCGCGCGCTCCTTTACCGCATCGACGATCCCGGCCCCGGCTTCCGCCCCGAGGAATTGAAGCACGCCGCCATCAACAACCCCGAGGACGACCCCCTCGCGCATACCCAGGCGCGCGAAGAAAAAGGCCTCCGTCCCGGCGGCCTCGGCCTTCTGCTCACCAAGTCGCTGGTCGACGAGCTCGTCTACAACGAGGCGCACAACGAGGTCGTCCTGATCAAATACTTGTGAGCGCGCGCGTTCTTTAGGCCGAAGCGCGCTTGGCAAATCCCGACAAACAGCATATAAACGACCACCGAGGAAACCCATAACCCATGTCTGCAACGCTGCCCCTGCTACCTACAACGCTCGTCGGCTCGCTCCCTCAGCCCGAGTGGCTGATCGACCGGCAAAAGCTCGGCAACCGCCTGCCTCCGCGCGTGCGCCTCACCGAGTTGTGGCGCGTGGCGCCCGAATTCCTCGAGCAGGCGCAGGACGACGCCACCATTCTCGCCATCCGCTCCCAGGAGCGCGCCGGCCTCGACATCATCACCGACGGCGAAATGCGCCGCGAAAGCTACTCCAACCGCTTCGCCACCGCGCTCGAGGGCGTTGACATCGACAATCCCGGCCAGACCATCAGCCGCTCGGGCAAATTGGACATCGTCCCCCGAATCACCGGGAAGATTCGCCGCAAGCATCCAGTCGAAGTCCGCGACGTCGAGTTCCTGCGAAAAAACACCGACCGCGCGATCAAGATCACCGTCCCGGGCCCCTTCACAATGTCGCAGCAGGCCCAGAACGACTACTACAAGACCGAAGAAGACATGCTCGCCGATTACGCCGCCGCCGTGAACGAAGAAATCAAGGATCTCTTCGCGGCCGGCGCCGATTTCGTCCAGGTCGACGAGCCCTACATGCAGGCCCGCCCGGACAAAGCGCGTCAATACGGCCTCACCGCGCTCAACCGCGCCCTCGAAGGCGTCGCCGGCGCCACGATCGTGCACCTCTGCTTCGGCTACGCCGCGCTCGTCCACGAGCGCCCCACGGGCTATTCGTTCCTGCCCGAGCTCGCCGACTCCCGCGCGAACCAAATCTCCATCGAAACGGCGCAATCCGCGCTCGATTGCTCCATCCTCGCGAAACTCCCGGGCAAAACCATCCTCCTCGGCTCCCTTGACCTTTCCAGCAACGACGTCGAAACCGCCGAGACTGTCGCCGCCCGCATCCGCCGCGCCCTGCCGTTCGTCGACGCCACCAGGATCATCGTGGCGCCCGATTGCGGGATGAAGTACCTGTCGCGCGAGGCGGCGTTCGGGAAGATGAAAGCGATGGCTGAAGGAGCGCGGATCGTTCGAGCGGAACTGCAGGGGAAGGCAGCCGGGCGATCTTCCTGAGGTCGCCGCTCAGCCGCTCGAGCCCGTCGAATTCCGCCAGCGCTTCCGTCACGAAGCCCGCATAACTCTGCCGCGCCGCCCTGAATACCCGCCCGTGCCCGCGCCACACCACGCACGTCGTGCCTAGTAAAAATAGGCGATGCATCCGAAACACGAGCCACTCGATCGCTCGCGCCCGCGTGACGCCGAGCCTCGCCAGCATCGACGCCTGAAAACGCAGGTGCGCGGCCTCGTCCTCCAGGATTTGCGCGCACAGGGCGCTCAGCAACGGCGACTTCGTGGCGCCGCCAAGCGCGCGGTAGTAGGGAACGGCGATGATCTCCGCGGTCACCAGCACGCGCAGCGAAAGCTCCAGCCCAGCCAGCACGCGCAGCCGCCGGAAGACCGAATCCACCCAGTGATGCGCGATCGCCGGAATCCGCTCCCGCTGCATGAAACGAAACAAATGACGGCTGTGCCGCTGCTCTTCCTTGATGAAGAGCGAGAGCGCCGGCCCAAAAGCGTCGTCGTGTACCCTGCGGGCAAACTCGTCGCCGCGCTTCAGCAGCCGCTCGCCGCTCGAACCTTCGCCCAGCTGGAACTGCTGGATCGAGCTTTCGATGGCCGCGCGCTCGTCGCTCGAAAGGGCCGAAGCATCGTTCCACGGAAGGGAATCGGGTGCTGCGTGATTGCTTGCGAAGTGATCGCGCCAGAAGCGGGACTGCGAACTGCCACCACCGTCGGATGATTCCATGGCTCCTCCATGTGCGAAGTACTTTGCACTACAAAGTACACTAACACAAGAAGAGCCGCCAACGCCAGCATCGATTGTTTAGAACGGGATGTCTTCGTCCGAAATCTCAGGACCCGACGGGCCCGGCTCGTCCATGCCGCCGCCCGCGTCGAAGTCGGGTTCGGACCCGCCCGCGCGCCCGTGGCCCGCGCCCATGCCGCTGCCGGACCCCGCGCCCGCCGCCGCGCCTTCCGCCCGCGACGTCAGCATCCGCATCACGTTCCCGACGATTTCCGTCGTCGTGCGCTTCTGCCCGTCGCGCTTGTCTTCCCACTGCCGCGTCTGGAT
>DATJRU010000161.1:0-26462 GCA_035504455.1 Vulcanimicrobiaceae bacterium | reverse complement strand
GGCAGATCGAGGAGCTTTTGGTCGTTGGTATAGGAATGAATCGTGGTCATCGTGCCGATCGTAATGCCGAATGTGTCCTGAATGACTTTGGCGACCGGCGCGAGGCAGTTGGTGGTGCAGGAAGCGTTCGATACGACGTGGTGCTTGGCCGGATCGTAGGTCTTGTCGTTCACGCCGAGCACGATGGTGTGATCGGGATCGGTGGCCGGGGCGGAGATAAGGACTTTCTTCACCGGGCCGCGAATGTGCTTGCGCGCGTCGGCGCCCTTGGTGAAGAGGCCGGTGGATTCGACGACGATGCTGGCGCCGACCGAAGCCCAATCGAGTTCGGCGGGATCCTTGACCTTGAAAACCTTGAAGGACTTGCCATCGACGGAGATCGTATCGTCCGTGTGGGTGACTTTGTTCGGCAGATTGCCGAGGATCGAATCGTATTTGAGGAGGTGCGCGAGAGTTTTCGAGTCCGTGATGTCGTTGACGGCGACCACTTCGATTTCCGGATCGCCGATGACCGTGCGCAGGATGTTGCGACCGATGCGTCCAAAGCCGTTGATTCCCACTTTGACTGACATGCGTCCTCCGGAAGAGCTTTTCAGGATGGATCGATGACCTGCGCGAAGGGCGGGCAGGATGTTCCTGAATTCAAAATGCTAGGGTCTGGAGCGAGAAAAGTCAACGAAGCCGTGCGAATCGAGGGCTCAGTCGTATTCTTTGACCCGGATCACATTGTCGCCGACGAAGGTGACGAACGTGGTTTTCGACGGCGGAGAGCCGTAGATCCAGTCTTCGGTCTCCGTGCCGGTGGCGTCGCGCTCGCGGACTTTGTGGTCGGGACGTCCCATGGCGGCAATCACCATTTCGCTATCCATGCCGACTGCGGCGCGATGATCCTGGATGGCGTCCTTGAACTGCGGCGGGATGGTGTCGATCCAGTTCACGGCGGCCGAATGCTGCTTGGAAAAATCGAGGAAGGCGCCGAGGTCGTGCTTCAGGTCGTCCGAACTCATGTCCGGGATGGGTCGGCCGTAGTCGAGAACGAGCGTGGCGCCGGGCGGTTCCTGGGGGCGATACGTGTTCGGCGGGGGCGTGGAGAGGTCGCCGATGCCGAACTGGAGATGGTCGCGCAGGTGGAATTTCTTTTTTCCGCCGCCGTTGATCAGGATCAGGATTTCGTCGGAGCGGAACTCCATTCCGGTGATTTGAACGACGTCACCGGGGCTGGCCGCAAGACCGTAGAGGCGCACGGCATCGCTGAGGCTCTGCTTATTGACCGGCTTGCCGACGGGCACTTTGAATCCATGTTTTCCGCTAGGCAGCGGCTGGACGGCTTTCGCGAACTCGCCATCGACGTAGCGAATCAGCAGGATACGCGAGGGGCCCTGCAGCGGAAGCGATTTCGAATGCTTGGAGGAATCCTGGGCGCCTGCAGCCGGCGAGGCCGCCGGAGAAATCGATCCAGTGACGGCGGGCGCAGTGCCGTTCTGGGCAGGCAGACCTGAAGAGCCGGGGCGAAGTTGCGTGATGCCCGGGACATCTGCGGCAATAGCCAGGGCCGCTGCAAGGACGAGCGTGATCCGAACGTCCATCGTGCTTGGCGGCATTGTACGCCAGGACGGGCTCGGTGTCACCGGGGGACGTGACTTGTGATTCGTGACTCGTGATGTGATTTGAGGATTTGAGACTCGAGATTTCGGATTCGCGTCAATCGCCCCTGCCGGGGCTTCACGTTCTTTCGCCGAGATTCCCGGCACTTCGCTGCGCCTGCCTCGACGGCAGGCGGGCTGCGTGCCGGGCTCGGTACAATCGCGCCTGCGGCGCTGGGGATTCGTGACTTGTGACTCGTGACTTGTGACTCGTGATTCGTGACTCGTAATTCGTGAGTGGCTGCGGGTGAAGCGGCGTTAGCGGAGTGGGGGTGAAGCGCTGAAGAGGCGTGCGAAGGCGCTGATAGCGGCGACGCGGAAGGCGTCCTGGCGGGTGATGAGGTTGTGCGTGAGGACGCCCCAGGCGCCTTGCGCGTCACGGATGCCGGTGGCGCCGGCGAAGGCGTCGATGGCGACGCCGAGCTCGACGCCTTCGTCGACCACTTGCTGGGCGAGCGTGTCCGGGAGCAGGATGCCGGCGGATCGGCCGAAGGCGGAGTGGCCGCGGGCGTCGGTGGCGTAGACCCAATTCTCGAGGAAGACCCAGCGCTTGGAGTCTTCGTGCATCACGTCGAGGCCGCCTTCGAGGCCGACGAAATATTTCCAGGGCTCGTTCTTTTCGCGCGCGAGGGCGACCATGGCCTCGGCTCGCTGGCGCGCGCCGGTCATGGTTTCCGTGCGGGAAAGCGGCGTGTGGCTTACGCCGCTCGGAGCATCCATCGCGAAAATTTCGAAGGAGGCGCTCTCGCCCACGACGGGTGCGAGCGCGGCGAGCGCCTCGCGAACGGCGCTCAGTTTCGGCCGGCGGGTGCTGCCCACGGCAATCGAGATCGTCTCCATTCGCTGAATTGCGCCTCCGGATCCGTCAACCTTAGCCAGCCCCGGTGCGGAGCTCTTTGGCATCTCGTATGTGCAAATCTACGAAAGCCGTGAACGACGGTCCCAAGTGATCTTTCAAAACCGGGTGAATTGCGACTCGTAGTCTTGAAGTCGTACGTTGTCGAGTTCGGTCTCGACTCGAGCGGATTGAACCATGTCGGGAGTGCTAAGGGTAATGGGAGTGCCTGGACAAATGCCGGGGCTCGGGTCTCTCCTGCCTTGATCGAGCCAGCGACTTAGACTGATCGTCAGGTATTGAATCGGATTGATCCCAAACGCGGCCGGAGAATCATCAGACGGATTCCAGGAGTGCTTTGTGACGTCTGGCAGGGGCAAACCTGTCCCGGAAGGAGAGCACGTACTATCGCGCGATTCCATGCGCACTATAAGAGGCGGCCTCTGGATTGGAGAATGACACGCGATCGCACTGTTATCCCATACCTGTTGCAGGTCGATCCAGCATGTTCCAACTCCGGGCACTGAAAATTCACCGGCCTGCGTGATGACCTTTCTTGAATCTGCCTCGCGATAAAGACTTAGCGCAAAGGAGAAATGGACGTCAACGGGACCGGACTGCACGCTTTCGAAAAAGTCTCTCGGGATCGTCACCGTGGCCGACGACTTCGATTGGCCGGGCCATATTTCCCCGTATGCTGACTTCCAATGGGACGACCAGTGGTGACCGTTGGGTGAGTTGATCGTGGTGAGCGTACCTGCCTCGATGACTACGTACCCTGCAGGGATGCCGGATGTCTCAAACGGGAAGTTGAGGTCAACCTCTTTTGTGCGGATGGGGCGTTCGACTGAATTATTCGAAGGCGAAATTGGAACGAGCATATCGAGCCGTGCGGGCGGCACCTCTCCTGCAGCCACGAGTGGGTATGATCTCTCGATAAGTCTGGTGTATGGAATCGCCACGACAAGAACGGCGACAAGAATTGCGACTCCGAGCAAGAGCGAGCGCGACATTTGTGTTTGCCGCCGGCAGTATTGGAGCAGAAGAACCGCGACACCGAGACCGACAAACATCGCGATGGAGGCATCCCCTCCAAAATCGCTGGACACTGTCACGTCCGAACCGGGCACGACGGAATCCGAGGCCGCAACCCCGACGAGAAAAAGCCCAATACCAAGAATCCACAACAACACTTGGACGAAATTTGAGGAGATTGCACTGACTGCCGCCGCCGGTAGAACTAGAGCCAGGAACATCATGAGCTGCATCCATAGCAGCCCGGTCAGGTAATGAGCCGGAGAGAATCCCGCGCGAGCAAGCAGGGTTACGTCCGCAACAAAGAGAGGTAAGCTGACAAAGGCGGTTGCGAATAGAAGCTTCGCAACCAGGAGATTTTTCCATTCGTACGGGCGGGTGATCCAAAACTGACGGTCGCCGACAAGGGATTCGTCCAACACAGCCCTGACGATCAGGAAACACCACGAAATTGGGACTAAAGCTGAGATCGTTCGCATGAGCACGGCGGGCTCGTCTACGTCGATGGTTTGTGCTCCCCAGCCATGGATCGTTTTCCAGGTGTAAGCGGAGAGCAAAACGAGCGACGCGAGAATCTCGATCCAGAAATGGCGGACGTCCTTCCGGAAGATGTGGAGGATTTGGCTCATCGTCGTCCTTTCTACGCGGATCCGCGGCCAGCTTTGGCCATCGCGAGAAAAATCGAGCGCAGCGACATCGGCGTGAACGTGACGCCGCGGGCACTGCCGAAAACCTGGCCGATTTCCGAAGAAGTACGGCTCTCGTCAAAGCGGCTTTCGACGAAGCGGACAACCGCGGCCGAAGTGTTCAAGTGCATCCATGTTTCAGGCGGTCTCGACGGCAACTGCGGCGGCGCGTCGAATGTGAGTTCAACTTCCCGAAAGCGCGACGTCAACTGCGCCATTTCCTCGGAAAAACGAAGGCGTCCCTGCTCCAGATAGCCGACGTGGCTCGCGAAACTTTCGATCTCGGCCAGATCATGCGAGGAGACGAAAATCGTGGCCTCGGAGGCTCGCTCCAGCAGCCCTTCGATCAGCTCGTCGCGCACGAGGGGATCGAGACCTCCGAGCGGCTCGTCGAGGACGATCAGCTTCGGGTGAAAGGCGAGGGCGCTCGCGAGCGCCGCCTTCATCCGCATGCCGCGAGACAGATTCTTGAGCTTGCGGTCACGGGGCAACTCAAACCGCCTCACCAGGTCGCTCTCGAGATCGCGATCCCACGATGGATAGAACGGGCGCAGATACTCTAGGAAAGCGTCGACGCGCATCCAGCCGGGCAACTGCTGATTTTCGGAAACGTAGCCGATCGATTGGAACGTGCGGCCCGCGACCCGCGTGGAGTCCATGCCGAGAACCTCCGCGCGTCCGCTGGAAGCGCGGAAGATGTTCATCAGGATCTTGATGGCGGTCGTCTTGCCCGCGCCGTTCGGTCCCACCAGCGCGTACACCGCGCCTTCCGGAACCTCAAGATCGAGGCCCGCCAAGGCGTCCACGCGGCGAAAGCGCTTGGTCAACTGCTCGGTGCGGATCACGCTCGTCATCGTTTTCCACTCCCGCTGCTCTTGTCTTCGGGCCTTTGCTTGGCTCCGAGCTGTTTCCAGTGGTCCGAAACGGATGCGAGCACATCCTGCAGGTCGATTCCGAGCCGCTTTGCGTCAACTACGAGTTCTTCGATTTCATCCCCGAGCAACTGCGTCCGCTGGGACGAAGTCGCCTCCGGAAGGGTTGCTACTACGGTGCCAAGGCCGGGCCGCGTCTCGAGGAGCCCGTCATCAGCGAGTTGGGTCACCACTTTGTGCGCGGTGTTCGGGTTGATCTTCAATTCCCTGCTGAGGGCTCGCACCGACGGGAACGTATCGCCGGGACGAAGCTGCCCCGACACGATGGCTTTCTGCGCCGCGTAGACGATCTGCTGGTGGCGCGGCAGTCCAGGCCGAAACATTACACGGAACGGAATCACGCGCGTACTATAACATGTAATACAGATGTTCGAGGAAATTCGTGGCGACGACCCGGCGGCACGACCGCGACCGGGCAGGGCGGTAGAACGGAGATGAGTGAGTTGAGGAAAAATTACCGGGACTAGTACTGGGCGACTTGAGGCGCGTCGCGCGGGCAGCGACTGCAACCTGCTGCAAGGGAGGCGGTTGCGGGGGCGCGCTGGTTGCGAACGAGAGGCAGCGCGCGTGCAATGCGAATTGGCGAGCCCGGCGCCCAGGCGTGTGTTCCGGAGCACCCAGACCAGGAGAGATCGATGGACGAAGAGCGAGAGAGCAGCGAGCACGAGCACGAGTTTACGGAGATGCCAGCGACGCAGCGCAACGGCATGAACGGCGGATTGGTAGCTGTTGTCGTGGTGCTGATTGTGGGGCTTTGCGTGGCGATGGGATACAGCTACGTGCAACAGAAAGCGTCCGAACGGCGCGCTTCGCAGGAGGCCGCGATGACGTCAACGATCGGCCAGCTGCAGGGGCAGGTCGACACACTGAGCGCGAAATTAAATGCATTGACGACGGCGCAGCAGCAGCCCGCGCCCGCAGCCTCACCCGCCACAACAGCCGCCACAACTCATCCTACGCAGCCCGGGGCGAATGCTGCCGCGGCACGCCGTCGAACGGCCGCCGAGAACCGGCGCTACAAGCAGCTGCAATCCGAGTTGGCCGACCAGCAGAAGCAACTGAAAGACACGCAGGACCAGCTCGCGCAAGCGCGCACCGATCTCGAGGGCAATATCAGCTCGACGCGCGACGAACTGAACGGCTCAATCGCCAAGACGCACGACGAACTCGTGGCCCTGGAGCAGAAGGGCGAACGCAGCTACTTCGAATTCGATTTGACGAAATCGAAGCAGTTCGCGCACGCGGGGCCGGTGATGGTGTCGCTGCGGAAGGCGGACACGAAGCACAAGAGCTACGACGTGGCGATGATCATCGACGACAACCAGATGAACAAGAAGCACGTGAATCTCTACGAGCCGATCTGGATCGACGGCGGAGACTCGCAGGAAATGCAACTCGTGGTGAACAAGATCGACAAGGACCACGTTCACGGGTACGTGAGCGCGCCGAAATACAGTCAGTCGGCGCGAATCGTGCCAAGCTCGATGAATTCGAATTCGGCGGGCTCAAACGCAAGCTCGGCAAGCGGCAATTCCTCCGGTATCAGTCAGCAACCCACGCAGTGAGCCTCGTCCCGGCAGGGTGAACACGCCACCCTGCCGGGTTCCTTCCAATTCTCGTCAATTCCAATTCGCCCTCTGCGAATCTTCGGGAAGATCCCAGGCGCTTACCAGCGCCAGGATACTGCCCAAGGCGAGTAGCACGAAAACTGCTCGACGTTTGTTCTTCATCGCGTTCGTCCTTTCCATTCCACGCACAGGAGAACGGCACGGCGCTTGCCACCAACGACACGGCAGGCAAAGCAGTTACGCGCACTCCGGGAAGATGCTTTAGAAAATTATCCGGCTGGGCCGAAATTATTACCGGCCGGGAGAAGATCGCACGGAGCGCGGAGTCAGGCTTGACCCGTGCGCCCCGCGCGACTATATTCGCGGCCAATCGGGGGGACCACTCAGATGAGATGTTCGATGAGAGCTGCGACGAGATGGACGGCCCTCGCCGTGTGTGCCGCGGCAGTTGTGCTGCTGGGAACAAGCGCGCCGCTGTGGGCGCATCATTCGTTCGGCGTGGTGTACGACGAGAAGAAGCCGGTGACGCTGACGGGCGTCGTATCGAAAATCGAATGGACGAATCCGCACAGCTTCGTCTTCCTCGACGTGAAAGGCGCGGACGGCACTGTGACGACTTGGAGCTTCGAGGGCTACCCGCCGACGGTGCTCTACCGGACCGGCTGGAAGAAGGACGTGACCATGAAGGTCGGCGACCAGGTGACCGTCTTCGGGTGGCAGGCGCGCGCGGGCGGACCGCATGCGCACGCGCGGCAGGTGACGTTCGCGGACGGCACCAAGCATTACTTCGGTCCAGGGCCGGGCACCGGCGATGGCGGCGCAGCACCGCAGGTCGCGCCTCCGGCGAATTAGAGGGAGGCCGAAACGTGAGAAAGAATCTCGTGATGAAGAATCTCGTGATGGCTGCGATTGTGGCCGTGGCGGCCGCGGCCATGCCGGCTGTGCTGGCAGCGCAAGAACCTCATGCGGCCGCGAACGTTCCGCGCGCGGCGGACGGGCATCCGGATTTGACGGGCGTATGGCAAGGCGGGAGCAACCGCATCGGCACATGGGAAGACACGAACAGCGGCGACGGGCCGCTCGGCGAGAGCGGGCCGATCACTCCGTTTGCGGTGAAGGGGCCGCAGCCGAAGCCTCCGTATCAGGATTGGGCCGCGAAGAAGGTTCTCGAGGAATACAACAAGCGCGGAATCGACGAGCCGATGGTGAAGTGCCTGCCGCCGGGCGTGCCGCGGATGACGCTGATGGGGCTGTTTCCGATGCAGATCGTGCAGACGCCGAAGACGATCGTGATGCTGTTCGAAGCGTTCCACGTGTTTCGCATTATCCCCATCGACGCGCCGCATCCGGACGATCTGGAGCCGAGCTACATGGGCGATTCGGTGGGCCACTGGGACGGCGACACGCTGGTGGTGGACGTGACCGGATTCAACGACAAGACCTGGCTATCGGGCGTGGGAACGATTCACAGCGAAAAGCTGCACGTGGTGGAAAAATTCACGCGCGTGGACGAAAACACGATCGTCTACGAGGACACAGTGGAGGATCCCGAAGTATTCACGGGACCCTGGACGCGCCACGGGACGATCATGCTGCGTCCCGGAACACGCATCCGCGAATACGAGTGCGCGGAAAACAACATCGACGAACAGCGCTACCAGGACCTCAGTAAAACTCCCTCGCTGTACGAACGCAAGCAGGACGGGAACACCAAATAAGAGAATCGAAAGGCGACTGGGCTATTCGAAACTGCTGAGCGCGCTGGTCTCGTCCGAGTAGTCTTCGAAGATGGTGCAGAGGTTGGTGATCTCGAGCAAGCGCTGGACCTGCTTGCTGAGTTGCATCATCTTGAGGTCGCCGCCCTGGCCGCGAACCGTGGCGAACGCTCGAGCAAGGGCGCCGATGCCGGAGCTATCGAGCTGCGTGACGTTGCTGAGATTGAGCAGGATTTTCGTGCGGCCCTTGCGCAGCAGTTCGAGGAATGTTTCATGGAGAGCGCCGGCTTCGTTGTAGGTGACCGTGCCGCTGATGTCGACGACCGTGACCGGGCCAACTTGCCGTACGGAAACGCTGAAACGCTGCATGGTGTGTCCCGCCTCGAGCTGGGCCCGTGAGTGAAAGAGAGCCGAATCTATGAGAACACAGACACACGGGAACGGCAACCCTCGGGACGTCGAGGGTCCTGGAGCAGCGGGTTCAGGCGCCCTGGACGGGCATCGCCGATTCGAAGGCTTCGATCGTGGGTAGAAGCTCGGTCGAGATCAGCGACTTGGTGACGTAGCCCCAGGCGCCGGCGCGAGAAGCGACGCGGGCCAGATCGAGCGACTCGTGCAGGGTGAGGATGATGATGCCGAGCCCGGGGACTTTCTGGCGAAGGGCGGACGCGGCGTCGATGCCGTCGAGATTCGGCATTGAGATGTCGAGCAGGACAAGGTCGGGCTTGAGGCTGACGGCCTTCTCGATGGTCTCGAAACCGTCGCCGGCCTCACCGCAGACGGCCCAGCCTCCGTGGCTTTCAACATAAATGCGGACACCGTATCTCACGAGCGGATTGTCGTCGGCGATCAGAATTCGGAGTGACATGCGTTCTCCCTGGACTCGGGCTGGTACAGCTATTGTGATGCGGTCACCGGTCAAACGGCATCGGGGACTCGCTGTATTTGCCCTTACTAAGTGGATGCAAGGGCGAGGTGGGTTCGCACTGTATTCGCGCGAAGAGAAAGAAAAAGCGGGAGTTCTCTCGCGGGACCGAAACGGGAAAGCCGCTCGACTAACCGCTGTAGGTATCGGATTGATGCACGGGAAGGGCCTTGGCGCACTGCCTGAGGCCCTCCTGAATCTCGGCGTCGAGGTCGGAGTGCGGAGCGGTGGAAGCTGCCGCGGCCTGGTAGAGCTTGGCGGCGCGGTCGGGCTCGTTGAGGTTCGTGAGGCGAATACGAGCGGCAGCGACGAGGGCTGAAGCGCCGGCGCGCTCCCTGGAATTTTGTTCGGCAAGGCGCTCGTATTCGGTGGCAGCGCCCTCCCAGTCGTGCTTGCTCTCGAGATAGCGGCAGAGCTCGAGCCACACGCCGCGCGGAATTTTTTCGCCGCCGAGACTCCGAAATTCGAGATAGTCGTTCCACGCGGATTCCATCTCGCCCGCGGCCGTGTGCAGACGGCAGAGAACTTCGAGGGATTCTTTTTGTCCCTGGGGATCGGGCCGGCGCTGCTGCGCGGCGAGCAGCATCTCCCATCCTTCGATCGAGTCCGGTTTTTCGGTGACGAGCTGGCGCAGCGAAGCAATCGCGCCCGCGGGATTATTCTCCTCAAGAGAATCCGTGGCGCGCACCATGCGGTCGTCGGCGGTCCAGGACACCTTCGATTCGATCGCGTGGTCGAGCGACTGCTCGACGCCGGTGTGTTTCAGGAGCAAGGCGCCCAGCGCGCCGAAGACAAATCCGCCAACGTGCGCCCAGTGGGCAACGCCTCCCTCGCTATTGGTGGCGGCGAAAATCGCGCCCCAGAAGACTTCGATCAAGAGCCACGCAGGCAAGATGATGTAGGCCGGAACGCTGAACTTGACCGGCTTGATGAACAAAATCCAGGCGAGGCGGATATTCGACTTCGGAAAACGGGCCAGGAACCCGCCCATCAGTCCGGCAATCGCCGCCGACGCTCCGACGACGGGCACGAGGCTCCCGGGAAAAACCATCGCGTGGATCGCAAATCCGAGCGCGCCGCAGACGAGGTAGAAAATCGGGTAGACGACGCGGCCCCAGGTGTCCTCGAGGGCCACGCCGACGAGCCACAAGAACCACATGTTGAAAATGATGTGCAGCCAGCCGCCGTGGAGGAAGCTCGCGGTGATGTACGTCTTCAGGAACGGATGAAATGGATGGAAGGCGTAGTTCCAGAGGATCGAGCCTTGCCGGGATTTTTCGAGGTCATCGCACAGGTGAGACATCACGTAATCGGCGCCGTCCGGCGCGAACTGGGCCATGAGAAATTGGGCGTCCCAAGAGTCAACGGGCCTGCGGTGGGGCTGAGCGAGTTGCTCGAAGACCTGAGCGTGCTGGCGCTTGAAGGCGTCGACGACTTCGGTGGCGTCGGGCGTCATGTGGGTGTCCGGGTAGCGGGCACTCACGAGAATGATGTGAAGTTGAGCTTCGCCGCTGGCTTGAGCCTCGCGTTGCATCACTCCGTAGGTGGCGAGGAACACGACGAAATTGACGGCGATGATGGCGATCGTCACCCAGGGTAGACGGCGGCCGCGCAGATTTTCGTGGGCCAAGGGGATAATCATGGGACGCGCTTTCTCCGAGCCGAGACAACGGGTGAGATCTGACTCTATTCTTGGCCGAGGGGAGGTAGCAGTCTACCGGGAAGGCGCCGGTTCGCACCGAAGCGCCAATAGTGGTTTGCGCAATGCGGCCGGGCGTAGCCGATTCTATGGGTGGATCGAACGGAAGCGCGTCACGGTTGGCCCGCGTCCGCCGCTTTCGGACGCTCCGGCAGCCAGTAGCTCGCGAGCACTGGGACGAGCAACAGAATCGCGAACGGCGCGGTGACCATGCCGCCGACCACGACCCGCGCTAGAGGCTGCTGGGCTTGGACGCCGATTTCCGAGGAGAGTGCGGCCGGAAGAAGACCGAGACCCGCGGCGGAGCAAGCCATCAGGACGGCGCGCATTTCGTTGCGAGCGCCGCGCTCGATGGCTTCGCGGCAGGACGGCATTCGCGCTTCGAGATGCTGGATGCCCGAAACGAGGACGACTCCTCCGAGCGTGGACACGCCAATCACGGACGCGAAACCGACCGCGGCGGAGATGCTGAGCGGCGTCCCAGTAACGAGCAGCGACAAGATGCCGCCGATGGCCGCGAACGGCAGCATGACGAGAACCAGAAGCGCGTGCCGTAGCGAGCGGAATGCGGTGTAAAGCAGCCCGAGGATTCCGAGAAGAGTGATCGGGATGATGACCGCGAGACGGCGCTCTTCCTCGCGCAAGCTCTCGTATTCGCCCGCCCATTCGTAGTGATAGCCCTCCGGAAACCGAACGTTGGCACGAATGCGGTTCTGGGCTTCGCCGATGGTGCTGGCGAGGTCGCGGCCCCGGACGCTGAATTTGACGGGGATGTAGCGGCGGCCGTTTTCGCGATAGATCATGAAGGCGCCTTCCTTGAGGGAGACGCTCGCGACCTGACCGAGCGGCACGTGGTTGCCGTCGGGCGTGGGAAGCAGGATTTGGCGGATCGCTTCGGGCGTCGAGCGATATTGCTCTTTGTAGCGGATGACGAAATCGAAACGGCGGTCGCCTTCCAGAATCTCCGTGGGAGCCAGGCCGCCGATCGCGGCTTGGACGGCGGCGTTGACGTCGGCAGCCATGAGGCCGTAGCGGCCGCTGGCGCCGCGATCGATGGAGATCAGCAGTTCGGGCTGGCCGGTCTCGGGAAAGACGCCGAGATCGGCGATGCCGGGAATCTGGGCCATCACGTCGCGAACTTGGCCGGCCTTTTCGACGAGCGTGTCGATGTCGTCGCCGAAGATCTTGAGTGAATTCTCGCCTTTCACGCCGGACATCGCCTCTTCGACGTTGTCCTGAATATTCTGCGAGAAATTGAAGTCGATGCCGGGGTATTCGGTGAGCTCGGCGTCCATCTGCGCGACCAGCTTGTCCTTGGTGAGGCCGGAGGGCCAGCTGTCGGGGTTTTTCAGGTTGACCATGAACTCGACGTTGTTGAACGTGGTGACGTCGGTGCCGTCGTCCGGCCGGCCCATCTGCGAGACAACTTCGCTGACCTCGGGATACTTGAGCAGAATCTCGCGTACCTCGTGCGCCATCTTGGCGCCGATTTCGAACGACGCATCCTGCGGGAGCGTGGCGCGAATCCACAAGTTCCCTTCCTCGAGCTGGGGCATGAATTCGCCGCCAAGCAGGAGCGTGAACGCCATCGCAGCCGCCAAGGCGATTCCGGCGATGGAAAGAGTGACACCGCGGTGATGCAGCGCCCATCGCAGCGTGATCTCGTAGCGGCGGAGAAGCCAGCGGACCAGCGCGGTCGGAACGGTGCGAACCTTTTCGCGGCGAATCCAGGAGGCGAGGACCGGCGCGAAGACCACGGCGAAAACCAGGGCGCCGGTTAGCGCGAAGACGTAGGTCTCCGACATCGGCGCGAAGATTTTCCCGGGCACGCCCTGCATGGTGAAGAGCGGCGTGAGTGACACAACGATGACGAGGACCGAAAAGAGCACGGGGCGAACTGCCTCAGCCGTGGCCTCCGCGATAACCGGACCCGAGCGCGCATTTGCGGGGGAATCTTCGAGGCGACGGTAGATGTGCTCGAGAACGATGACGGCCGCGTCCACGAGGATGCCGAAGTCGATTGCGCCGATGGAGATCAGATTCGCGGAGCTGCCGGAAATGACCATCATGCTGAACGCGAACAGCAGCGAGCACGGAATGGTGAGCGCCGCGATCAGCGAGACCGGCAAATCGCCGAGGAAAATGATCAGGATGGCGGTGACGAGCGCGAGCCCCATCAGCACGATGTGGCGGACCGTGGACGTGGTGAGGTGAATCAGGTCGGTGCGGTCGTAGAGCGTGGTGAGGTGCATGCCGGGCGGAAGAAGGTAGCCGTTCAGCTCGGCGACGCGCTGTTTCAGCGCTCGCAGGGCCGGGAGAGACTGCTCGCCGCGCTGCAGGAGCACGATGCCCTCGACGGCGTCGTCGTCATGATTGACGCCGACCAAGCCGAGGCGCGGCTCGAAGCTTTCGTGAACGTCGGCGACGTCCTTCAAATAGACCGGGACGCCGTTGCGCTCGGTGATGAGCACCTGCTGCATCTCGGGGATCGTTTGCAGCAAGCCGAGGCCGCGGACGTTGACGCTCTGGCTGCCCATGGTGAGATAGCTGCCGCCGGCATTCGCATTGCTCGATTGAATCGCGTTGACCACCTGTGGAAGCGCGACGTTGTATTGCAGGAGTTTCCCGGGATCGACTTCGGCGAGATATTCGCGCGTGGTGCCGCCGAAGCCGGCGACGTCGATAATGCCGGAGACCTGCTTGATCTCGCGCGTGACGAACCAATCCTGGGTGGCTTTCAGCTCGTTGAGCGAGTAGCCCGCGCCTTCGAGGCGATAGCGGTAGATTTCGCCGATGGGCGATTCCGGCGAAAGCTGCGGCGAGACGTTGGACGGAAGCGTGGCGAGCTGCAGGCGGTTGAGGACTTCCTGGCGGTCCCAGAAATAGTCGCTGTCGTAACTGAAGTAGAGCTTCACGTCGCTCAGGCCGAAGATCGAGATCGAGCGGACGTAGGTGAGGCGCGGAATGCCGAAGAGCACCGTCTCGATGGGCACGGTGACCTGGCGCTCGATTTCTTCGGCCGACCACGCCGGATTCTGCGTGATCACTTCCACGAGCGGCGGAGAGGGATCGGGATACGCCTCGATATCCAGGCGAGAAAAGAAATAGGCGCCGGCGGCAATCCAGGCGCAGAGCGCAACCACCATAAGCGGACGAAAGCGCAGAATCGAGTCGATGAAGGATCGCATCGCGGGTCAGCTCTGGCCCGCGGCGCGAAGGAGCAAAGGATCCTCGGAGACCACTGTCTCGCCCGGACTGAGCCCCTTGGCGATTTCAATGGAAGTCGCGAAGGTGCGGCCAAGGGTGACGTTGCGGCGCTCGTAGCGGCCCGGGCTCTTAGCGACGAAAACGTAGGCGTCGTTCCCTTCCCGAACGACGGCCGACGCCGGAACTAGAATGGCCTGGGCAAGCGCCCGCGTGAGGCGGATCGTGCCGAACATTTGCGGCTTGATGCGCTCGCCCGGATTCGCAAGCGTGACGCGAACGTGAAGCGTGCGCGTGGCCGGATCGACCGCGTCAGACACGACGCTCACGCGGCCCGACCATTGCAGCCCGGGATACGCGTTGAGCGTGACGAGGACGTCCTGGCCGGCCTTCGCTGCGGCGAGGTCATTCTCGTAGATGTCGCCGATCGCCCACACGGTGCCGATATCCGCGATGGTGCAGAGCGGCTCAGGAGCGTCCAGCGATTTCGAAAACTCGCCGGGAGACGCGCCGACGTCGAGAATCACGCCGGAGCGCGGCGCAACGACGGAAAGCTGGGACGTGGCGTGGTCCGGGTCGACGCCGAAGACGCGAATCTGGTCGCGCGCGGCGGTTAGGTCGGCCTGCGAACTGAGAGCATCGGCCTGCGCCTGCTGGTAGTCCTTCTCGGCGATGGCGTTGTGCTCGTAGAGGTCTTTTGCGCGCGCGAGTTCCTTCTGCTTCACTTCGTTATCGGCAATCGCCTTGTGGTAGTCCGCGACGGAGCGGGAAAGATCGGCGCTCTCGATGAGAGCCAGGTTCTCGCCCTTGCTCACGTGGTCCCAGGGGCGGACCTTCATCTCGACGATGCGGCCACCGGTGGGCGGGTAGACGTGGACGACGCGCGTGGGATCGGCCTCGATATGCGCCGGCAGGTCGAGGTATTCGGGAACGGCGGTCTTTTGCACCGTGACGGTCTTGATGCCCTTCGTATCGGGCGCGAAGTATTCCGTCGAGCTGGAATTCGGAGAGCTTTGCGCCGCTGCCGATCCGTCCTGAGACGCCGCGGTTTTGTCGGACGAGCAGCCCGGCAAGACCATGAGGCAAACTCCCGCCAGCGTCGGAATCCACCAACGAAGATGTCGCCGGGTGTTTCTTTGCACGAGCCTTCCCCTTTCCTGATAGCCAAGAGAATGAGAGTGTCCGCGCGTTTGCCGCTCAATGGCTGCGAGCGGTACGCACGGCTCTCCGCGTCCGGGCGAGAGAGCGTCGAGTTGCCTGGACGCGAAAGAACGAATCAGGCGTCAGGAGATAGCGGGTGGAGCGCGGCCGGAGATTCGCGGGCAGCACGAATCGGTGAAAACGAGGGTACGACTACAGGTGAGCGAAGAGTCAGCGGGAAAAAGCGTGAGCCGCAACTGTGAAGCTAGGATGACTCCGGAAAGGTCTTGCGTCGGCGAATGATGCCCGGGCGTAGGTCCCGTAGATAACTGGCCGTGGGCGGATACGCAGTAGAGAGATTTGGTGTCGGCGAGGGCGAACTCGGTGGGATGGAGGTCGTCGGTCAGGGAGATCGCGGGAAAGAGCAGAGCCAGCACGCAAACGAGTCCCGCGAAACTCTGCCACTTGCGGCGGCCAGACGAGCACTCGCGCAACTGCGGCAGCCAGCGCAAACGCCAGACGAGCAAAAGCCCGGTGGCCAGGGCCAGCCAGATCGCGTTGAGGAGCAGTTCCATGCAGGGTTGATCTTAGTGCAACGGGGCAGCAAGAGGCAACTCAGGGCGGGACAGCCGGTGCGTGGATCATCACGGCGCGGCGAAGCCGGCTCCCCCCAAAGGACGGAATTTTCCACAACCGTGCGGACAGCTGTACGGCTATTGCACTTTAGAACAGGGGTCCCCGGGCGTTTCGGCGGCGTATGCTGGAGGCGGTTACACTTTCATATAGTCAGGGTCAGAGACGCCACGCATTGCGGGGAGTACGCTGCAGGAAGTCTGACCGACAGACGCAAAATATATCGCCGCGGAAGAGAGCGGCCAATGCTTTCTCCGGCATGGGATCGGGGCAGGGGGATCTAGAGTGAAGCGGTGGTTCCGGTTTTCGTTGCGCCCGGAAGAGACGGACGGGCACATAGGTACGAAGGTCGAGGAGGCAGGCGTACCGGAGGCGGAGCCCGCTCTGATTCCGGCGACCAAGTTGCCGGCCGCGGCGGAGGCGCTTTCTCAACTGTTTGCCGAGGGTACGAGTGAGGACCTCGCCCCTGCACCAGATGCACAGCCCGCAGTAGCCTTGCAACCCTCAGCGATCGCCAAAACGTTGGACGAGCTATTTCCCAACGCGCTGGAATTCCGCCCCGGCGACAACGACGAAAAACGGGAATGGGAGACGACATCCACAGGGCTCACGGAGGCTTTGGGCGCGCGATCGCACGTGATTTCGTCGTCCGAGCTGCCTTCCGCGTCGCACATCCTTGCCGAGCTGTTTCCTGCCGAGCAGATTTCGATCGAGCACGCATCCGCGAGAGAAAGCGCCGGCGCCGATCCCGGCGAACTCGCGGAGGCCGCGAGAGAGGCCACGCCCGCGCACGACGCGGCCGAGGCCGAGATGGTCTCGGCGATCGTTCCTGCTTCCTCGGGAATGCAGAGCGCCACGAAGGATCCCTCTGACGACGAAGCGCGCGAGGACCAGGAGCAAGAACTCCCGCAAATCGAGGCGACTGATTTCGAGAGCCTGGAGCTGCCGGCGATTCCGAATTCCCGCGGCGTATACCGCGACTGGGCGTTTGAGGAAAAGTTGGGAAGCCACAAGGAATGGGTCGACTCGCACGGGATGAACGGAAAGAAGGGCGACTTCGCCGGCGCCGATCTCGAAGGCTGCGAACTGATCGGCGTCAATTTCAGGTTCGCGGATTTTCATGACGCGAACCTGAAGGCGGCCGACCTGCTGCTGGCCGATCTGCGGGACGCCTGCCTGGTGCGCGCCGATTTGCAGGATGCCTGCCTGGTGGGCGCGAACCTGGAAGGCGCGAACTTAGAGGATGCGTCGCTGGAAACCGCGCTGGGGCTCGTGCCTCGGCAGATCGCGGGCGCGAACCTGCGCGACGCTTCCCTGCCCGCGTCGTTTCTGGAGTTTCCGGCGGCTGCGGCGCTCGAACGGGCTTCACGGAGCGCGGCGCACTACTTCACGGCGATGATGTCCGCGTGCGCGCTCTGCTGGCTCGTGCTGTGGAGAACCAAGGACGTGCAGCTGGTGGCCGACTCGTCGCTGATTCCTTTCTGGCACTCGCGCGCCGCGGCCACAGCGCTGCCGACAGCCGAGTCGTACCTGATCCTGCCCGTGGCACTCTTCATCCTGTATCTCGTGTTCCAATTTCACGTGCAAAAAGTCTGGGATGCGGTGCTGGAATTGCCGGCGGTATTTCCGGACGGCCGCGAGTTGGGCGAACGCGAATCGGGTGTTGTGCTCGCGCTGATGCGGGCGCATTTCCGCTGGATCGACCAGGATAGTTCGTCGACGCGGGCGATCGAAAAGGGCGTTTCGTCGATGCTGGCTTACTGGACTGTCCCGGCGACGCTGCTGCTTTTCTGGGCGCGGTACCTGACGCGGCAGGAAGTGCGCGGCACGATGCTGCACGCGCTGCTGGTGGTGGTGGCGACCGGCGTCGCGGTGTACGCGACAACGAAGACCGGGCGGCCGCCGGAGCGGTGGGCGCTCGAACGCAAATGGACGGATCGGCTCGCTGCGAAGCTTCGGGAAGTGAACCCCGCGACGGTCGCGTGCGTGATCGGCGCCGTGCTGCTGTTCCTTTCGATCGGGACGATTGCCGGCGTGCCGCACAGCCGCGCTCGCGCGCCTCAGTATGGCGAAGCGAACGTTCGCCGGTGGGCGACGATCGCGCTGTGGTCGATCGGCTTCGATCCTTACGCCGACTTGACGGAAGCTTCGATTTCGACGCGGCCCGCGAACTGGAACGGGAGCGACGCGCAGGTGCCGTCTGTGATCGGACCGCGATTGAACGGAGCGAGGCTGCGCTACGCGCAGGCGTACGGGGCGTTTTTCGTGAACGCGCACTTGTGGCACGCGAACCTGCAGGGCGCGTATTTGTCGGATGCGGACATGCGCGGCGCCGACCTTGCAGAGAGCAACTTGCGGTTCGCGCTGATGGACCACACGCAGATGGGCGGCGCGAATCTGGACCGCGCCACGCTCGACGGCGCCGATATGCGGCGCGCGAACTTGCAAGACGCGAATCTATCGCATTCGTCGCTGATGGGGACGACCCTGATCGACGCGAATCTCGAGGGTGCGACCTTTTACGGCTCGCAGCTTTCCCAAGCAACGCTCACGCGCGCCAACTTCCAGAAGGCCGACTTCCGCGAGGCTTATTTCGATAACGCGCAGATGGAACATGCGGACCTGCGCGGCGCGTACCTGTGGTCCGCGCGGTTTCCGAATGCGGACATGAAAGGCGCGCAGCTTGAAAATGCGATCCTGATCGACGCGTACCTGCCGGGCGCGGACTTGCGGTGGGCGCAGTTTGCCGGGACGGTATTGACCGGGGCGAACCTGAGCGGCGCGGACCTGGACGGAGCGGATATGCGTGGGGCAGGCAGCCTCAGTGCGAGCCAGGTGTGCTCGGCGAAGAGCCGCAACGGCACCATCCTCGATATCGCGCTGGCGACTCAGGTTGCGGCGCAGTGCGGCGGCGGGGCGATGAGCGTACCGCCGGCGGCATCTCCGGATGCCGCGCCGGCAGCGACGGGCCTTCCCCCTGCCTCACGAAAGAGCGGCAATTGAACTGGCGCCGTAGAAGCTGTACCAGGGAGTGGCGGCCTTCAGGCTTGCGTTGACGTTGTTGATGTTCTTCACGCCCTGGTCGCTCAGCCAGTCCTCGAGCGCGTTCACGCCCTGCTTCGCGTAGACGGGAATGGCATCCTTCCAAGTGGCGCGGCCGCAGAGAACGCCGTTGAATTTCACGCCGGATTCGGCGGCGAGTTCGAGCGTTTCATTGAACACGTCGTTGCTGACGCCCGCCGAGAGATAGATGAAGGGCTTTTTCGCGGCCGTGGCGGCGTGGCGGAAATGCTCTTTCGCCTGGTCGCGCGTGTACGCGGCGTCGCCCTTGCAAGATTTCGTGCCCGCGACGAACGCCATGTTGATGGGCACCTCGACCTTCAGGACGTCCACGGCGTATTGCGGCTTCGAAAATTCCTCCATGCTGCCTGCGACGATTTCCGGCTTCTTGCGCGCGAAACCGATGCTCTTCTCATCGCCGCCTTCTTCGTAGCCGACGAACTCGAGGAAAAACGGTACATCGGCCGCAGTGCACTCCGCGCCGATCCGCTCGATCCAGGCGTGCTTGATTTCGTTGATCTCGGGTGCGTCGAATGGGGTGTAGTACAGCAGAATCTTGATGCAGTCGGCGCCGGCGGCGACCAGGCGGCGCACAGACCAAATGTCGAGGAGGTCCGGCAGGCGGCCGGGCTTGGTGTTGTCGTAGCCGCTGTTTTCGTAAGCGAGCAGCAGGCCGGCGTTTTTCGCGCGGGCCGCCGCGGCGGGGAGTCCGTATTCGGGGTCGAGCAGGATCGCGCTGGCGTGCGGCGTCAGGACGCGCGCGACCGCCGTCTTGAACTCCTCGAGCATCCTCGCCGAGACTTCCTTCTTGTCGACGCCCTTTTCCTTGGCAATGGCGCTCTTGAGCGAGCCGCGCTGGTCCATCGCTGCCGCAGCGATCACTCCGCGCGAATCCGAAACGGCTTCGAGTCCCTTTTTCTTTCCCGGCGTAATTTTCATTGTGGGCGTCTCCCGAACGGTCAGAATCTCGATTGAAGATTGACGTAGTTTACCATGTGAAATGAAAGGCCTACAAAAACAAGACGTGGTGCTGGTAGACGCAGGATCGGGCGTTCTCCGCGCCGGCCACCGACGCCCGGGCCGCGAGGCCGTCGAGGAACTCGGGGCCATAAGCGGCGATATAAGGAAGCGCCGAAACCGTGCGCTCCTGAAGCTCGCCATTCGGGTAGAGCGCGTCGAGCAGGATTTTCTCGTGGCGGTCGAGCACGCCCGAACGGAAATTCTCGGCGCGCGCGACTTTCGCCTTGAGCTGGCTGAACTGGTAGAGCATCTTGCGCTCGGAGACCTCGAGGGCTTCGAGGAGCGTGGAGTCGAGCCGGCCAAGAGGCTCGCGGAAGGATTTGAGCAGAGCGCTCAATTCTTCCTCGCTTTTGTCGAAGCGGGCGACGAGCGCTCCGGGCAGCGCTTTCTGCTCCATCTGCGCGCGGACGTGCTGCGAGCCGTGAAGGAAATCGCGCATCTCGAGTTCGTACTGCGATAGAAAACGCGCGACGGGCTGCTCGACGATCGTGAAGCTGGCGCGGGGCAGGATCGCCGGCATGCGACCGAGGATGCGCTGATAGACCACCCGGGACTGCGCGAGGTACGCGACTTCGGCAGGGCCGCCGATGTACGCGGCGGTCGGCAGAAGAGAATCCTGCATCACCGGGCGCAGCAGCGCGTTGGGCGTGATGAGATCGGGCTGCGATTCGATCGTCGCGGCGATTTGTTCGCGCGATAGCTCGGTGTCGCCGGCGAAAAACTTGCCGTTGCGGCTGCGCAGCGGCTCGCGGCGTCCGTCGATGTTGTGGAAAAGGAGCGTCGTTTCGCGCGTGACTTTGACTTGTGCGTGCAGGCCCGCGCTTTCGAGCTCTTTCGAGCGCGCGATCAGTTCGTCGGTGAGCGGCGCAGCCTCCTCGAGAGCGCGCAAGAACACGGGCGCGACGAGGCGATGGAGGCGCACGTCGAGCGGATCGATGAAAATGATTCCGCGGCCGGCAAGGAGACGCGCGAGCAGTTTGCCGAATGCCGAGCCGTAGGTTTCACCGGCAGCGTAAGACTCGTGCAGCGCGCGCGAAACTTCCTCGGCGCCGGGGCCCTGCAAGGTCTGCGCGGCGACGCCTGCGAGTGCCTGCGCTGCTTCCCCGAGCGCGACCTCGCCGACACGCTTGCCCGCGTCTTCGTCGCGCGAGGGCAGGTCGTAGCGCGCGAGTCCATTGCGCGTCACCCAGGTCGAATGATTCACCTCGGCAAGATCGTGGTCCTCGGTGGCGAGCCAGAAAATCGGAACAGCGTCGATGCCCCGGCGAGTCGTCTCTTCCGCCACGCGAACCGCCGTGATGGCTTTGTAAAAGGTATACGCGGGACCCGAGAAGAGTCCAACCTGCTGGCCCGTCACAATCGCGACCGCACCCGCCGCCATGCGGTCGAGATTTCTCGTGGTAGCGGAATCGATTTCGCGGCCCGCCGCAAATCGAACGTTTTGATCGCGAAGCACTTCAACGACCGCCTCGCGCACGCGCGGATCGAGGCGAACTCCGCGCGCGGCAGCTTCGACGCCGGCCGCTGTCGGCGGATGCGCGTAATACTTCGCGACCTGGCTGAAATCCTCGAGGAAGGAAGAGAAAAGCTTCGTGGTGTGCGGTACTTCGCGGAAAGAAATGCAGTGGGACTGCGGCTGCGAACTCATGATACGCAAAGCCCCGTACAGCGGTAGCCGCGGTTGCGCGTGACCCGCTTCGATCGCCGAATTGGAGTGCGTGTTCCCATCGTCGTGATTGGATGTGACGTAACCCGCAAAGATTCGGATTCGAGCGATTCTGCGGGCGCTCTCCGGCAAGCGCAAGCCATTTATTTTCAGGAAGTTTATGGCAAAGCCGCGGACTTGCGCCGGTGCAGATCCTGGAGCGCGGCGATCTCCGCCTCGTGTCCGGCCATCGCGCGAATGCCGCGGGCTACGGCCGTGGCCGCCGATAGCGTGGTGATGCAAGGAACGTTGTAGCGCACGGCGGCGCGGCGAATCGATTTTTCGTCGTAGAAGGATTCGCGGCCAAGCGGCGTATTGATGATGAGATTCACTTTGCCAGTCTTCACCAGGTCGACGATATTCGGCCGGCCTTCATTCACTTTATAGACGCCGTGAACCTCGATGCCCGCGCGCTTCAGCGCTCCTGCCGTACCGCGCGTGGCGATGATTTTCAGGCCGGCGGCCAGCAGGTCGCGGACCAGCCCTGCCACGTGGCTCTTGTCGTGATCGTTCACGCTGATGAACACCGTACCCGAAAGCGGTAGGCGCTGGCCGGCCGCGAGCTGCGCCTTGGCGAAGGCCACGCCGAAAGTGGACGCGATGCCCATCACCTCGCCCGTGGAACGCATCTCTGGACCGAGAATCGTGTCGACGCCACGGAATTTGTTGAACGGGAAGACGGGCGATTTCACCGCGTAGAAGTCGTGCACGGCAAGTTCCTTGACACCGTTCGTTTCGACGGTCGGCAAGTGCATCTCTTTCAGCTTGCGGCCGGTCATCAGGCGCGCGGCCACTTTCGCGAGCGGCACGCCCGTGGCCTTGCTGACGTACGGTACGGTGCGCGAGGCGCGCGGATTCACTTCGAGAACGTACACCGTGTCGCCCTTGATCGCATACTGCACGTTCATCAGGCCGACGACGTGTAACGCGCGAGCAAGACGCGTGGTGTAGTCGCGAATGTGCTCGAGCACGGCGGGCTTGAGCGAAACCGACGGGAGCACGCACGAGGAGTCGCCGGAGTGGATGCCCGCTTCCTCGATGTGCTCCATGATTCCCGCGATCACGACGTCATCGCCATCGGCCAGCGCGTCGACGTCCACTTCGGTCGCGTCTTCCAGGAACTGGTCGATCAGGATCGGGCGCTTGGGATCGGACGCGGTCCCGATCAGCACCGCCTGGTTCACGTACTCTTCGACCGTCTTCAGATCGTAGGCGATCACCATGGCGCGTCCGCCGAGAACGTAGCTCGGGCGCACGAGTACGGGTAAGCCGATTTCGCTCGCGGCGGCGACGGCCTCCTGCGGCGCCAGAGCCGTGGCGGCGCGGGGCTGCGGAATATTCATTTCGGCAAGCAACGCGCCGAAACGGCGGCGATCCTCAGCGAGATCGATCGATTCGGGATCGGTGCCGATGATTTTCGCGCCATTGCGCTTCAGATCGAGGGCGAGATTCAGCGGCGTCTGCCCGCCGAACTGCACGATCACGCCCTGCGGCTTTTCCTTGTCGAGAACCTCGAGAACGTCTTCGAGCGTCAGCGGCTCGAAATAAAGACGATCGGAAGTGTCGTAATCGGTCGAGACGGTTTCCGGGTTGCAATTCACCATGATCGTCTCGTAGCCGTCTTCCTTGAGCGCGAGAGCAGCGTGGCAGCAGCAGTAATCGAATTCGATGCCCTGCCCGATGCGGCTGGGGCCGCTGCCGAGAATCACGACCTTCGGCCGATCGGTGGTGGCCGCTTCGTCTTCCTCTTCGTAGCTCGAATACATATACGGCGTGAAGGATTCGAATTCCGCGGCGCAGGTATCGACGCGCTTGAAGACCGGGCGCACGCCGAGTTCGCGGCGCCGCGAGCGGACCGAAGCGGATTTCACGTTCCACAGCTTGGCGATTTCCTCGTCGCTGGCGCCGGAGCGCTTCGATTCGAGCAGCAACTCGCGCGAACATTTCGAAAGCGTGCTGGCCTTCACGCGATCGTCGATTTCGAGCATCTCTTTGAGCTGGCGGATGAACCAGGGATCGATGCGCGTGAGCTCGCAGACTTCCTCGATAGTCATGCCGCGCTCGAGCGCTTCGAAAAGCCAGTGGATGCGATCCGGGCCGGGCACGTGGAGCTTTTCGCGCAGGAGCGCCGTGGTGACTTCGGCAGGTGGCCGCCACGCTGAACTGGGTTCAAGCGCGCGGATGCCCTTGCAGAGCGCCTCCTGGAACGTGCGCCCGATGGCCATCACTTCTCCGACCGATTTCATCTGCGTGGTGAGCGTGGTATCGGTGCCCGGAAATTTCTCGAACTGCCATTTGGGGATTTTCGCGACCACGTAGTCGATGCTCGGCTCGAAGCACGACGGCGTCTTGCGCGTGATGTCGTTGGGAATTTCGTCGAGCGTCATGCCGACCGCGAGCTTCGCCGCGATTTTGGCGATCGGGAAGCCGGTCGCTTTGCTGGCGAGCGCGGAGCTGCGCGAGACGCGCGGATTCATCTCGATCACGGTCATGCGGCCGGTGGCCGGATCGACGGCGAACTGGATGTTCGAGCCGCCTGTTTCGACGCCGACTTCGCGGATGATCGCGGCAGCCGCGTCGCGCATGCGCTGGTATTCCTTGTCGGTGAGCGTCTGCGCGGGGGCGACCGTGATCGAATCGCCCGTGTGGATGCCCATCGGGTCCATATTCTCGATCGCGCAGATCACGACGAAGTTGTCGCGGAAATCGCGCATGACTTCGAGCTCGAATTCTTTCCAGCCGATCACGGATTCCTCGATCAGCGCTTGATGGACAGGGCTGGCGTCGAGAGCGCGCGCGATCGCGTCCGCGAATTCCTCGTGGTTGTAGGCGATCGAGCCGCCGGTACCGCCGAGCGTGAAGGATGGCCGAATCACGACCGGGTAGCCGAGCTTGTCGGCGAGTTCGATGGCTTCGGGAATATTGGTGACGACGGCCGAATCGGGAACTTCGAGGCCGACGCGGCGGCAAACATCCTTGAAGAGGAGGCGGTCTTCCGCGACTTTGATGGCGTTGAGTTGCGCGCCGATCAGCTTCACATTGTATTTTTCGAGAATGCCGCTTTCGGCGAGCTCTACGGCGAGATTGAGGCCGGTTTGGCCGCCGACGGTCGGAAGCAGCGCGTCGGGACGCTCCGCCGCGATGATTGCTTCGAGATACTCCTTCGAGAGCGGCTCGACGTAGGTGCGGTCTGCGATTTCCGGGTCGGTCATGATCGTCGCAGGATTCGAATTGACGAGGATCACGTCGTAGCCTTCGGAGCGAAGCGCCTTGCACGCTTGCGTGCCGGAATAGTCGAATTCGCACGCCTGGCCGATTACGATCGGGCCGGAGCCGATGATCAGAATTTTCTTGATGTCAGTTCGTTTCGGCATTGTTATCGCGCGGATTCCTTCATCAGCTTGACGAAATCGTCGAACAAGTAGCGGGCGTCGTGGGGGCCAGGCGAGGCCTCGGGGTGATACTGGACGCTGAAGAGCGGCAGCGAGCGGTGGCGCAGGCCCTCGTTGGTGTGATCGTTCAGGTTCAGGTGCGTGATTTCTACGTCGCTCGACGGCAGCGAATCCGGGTCGACGCAGAAGCCGTGATTCTGCGCGGTGATTTCGACTTTGCCGGTGAGCAAATTCTTCACCGGATGATTCGAGCCGTGATGGCCGAACTTCAGCTTGAACGTTTTCCCGCCGAGAGCGAGGCCGCAGAGCTGGTGGCCGAGGCAAATGCCGAAAATCGGCACGCGCCCCATCATTTTGCGGATATTCTCGATCGCATAGCCGATCGGCTCGGGGTCGCCAGGCCCATTCGAGAGAAAAACGCCGTCGGGCTTGAGCGCGAGCACGTCTTCGGCGGAAGTCTGGGCCGGCACGACTGTGACGTCGCAATGATGATCGACTAGCAGGCGCAGAATATTCTGCTTGATGCCGTAGTCGTAAGCGACGACACGGTGGCGCGGCTCTTCGCCCGCAGCGTCGTTCTTCGACTTGGCCCGCCCGTTCGACTTGCCGGAAACGGTGACGGCCGCACCGGCAGCCGCGGCTGCGGAGAGCGGCGCGGCAAGCTCGATCGAGCCTTGCGTCCAATGATATTTTTCGGCGGTGGTGACGCGGCCCGCAAGTTCCTGCCCCGCCATCGTGGGCAACGCGCGCGCCTCGGCGATCAATTGTTCGGCGGGCGCGCCATCGGTCGAAACCATGCCGCGCAGGGCGCCAACGTTGCGGAGATGCCGCACCAGCGCACGCGTATCGAGATCCCAGATCACCGGCACGCCGTAGCGCTCGAGATACTGTTGCGCGGTCTCGCTCGAGCGCCAGTTGGACGCGAGCGGCGAAAATTCGCGCACGATCAGCGCATCGATGTACGGCTTCGCGGACTCTTCGTCGTCGAGATTCGTGCCGACGTTTCCGATGTGCGGATACGTGAGGCACACGATCTGCCCGGAGTAGCTCGGGTCGGTGAAAACTTCCTGGTAGCCGGTGAGGCTGGTGTTAAAAACGACTTCGCCGCCACGGCGGGTTTGAGCGCCCGCCGCGCGGCCGTTAAAGACTCTTCCGTCCTCGAGCGCGAGTATCGCGCGACCTGCGAGGGCCTCGGTCAGTGTGTTGTCCTCCAGAGGATGTCATTTCGATGCGGCGTTGACCGTTGACGTGGTCGTCAGCGATCCAAAGT